>VXRE01000161.1 GCA_009838635.1 Acidimicrobiia bacterium
ATGGTCTACGGCGTGCTGGGGTTCATCAACTTCGCCCACGGCGAGGTGTTCATGTCGGGGGGAATGGTGGGTTTCTTCGTGGCCAACTACCTGTGGGAGGTCGGGCTCTGGGAGACCAACTTCGTGCTGGCGATCCTGCTGGTGCTCCTGTCCTCCATCCTCACCTCGACCCTGGTGGCGGTGATTGTGGAGCGGATCGCCTACCGGCCGCTGCGCGCCTCGCCCCGCCTGATCCCGCTGATCACATCCATCGGGATCTCCTTCTTCCTCCAGTACACGTTCGCCGGACTGTTCGGTGTCGCCGTCAAGAACTATCCGCCGCCCCCTGACTCCCTCCGGTCCCGGATCAGCCTTCTCGGCCTCGAGATCGAGGGTTCCAAGCTGCTGGTCATCGTGGTGGCGGTCGCGACGATGGTCGGCCTGTACCTGTTCGTGGAGAAGACCCGGACCGGACGCTCGATCCGGGCGGTGGCCGAGGACAAGGAGATCGCGGCCTTGATGGGAATAGACGTGAACCGCACCATCGTGGCCACGTTCGCCGTCGGAGGGGCGATGGCGGGGGTGGCGGGCACGTTGTGGGCACTCCTGTTCCGCGGGGTGTCCTTCATCACCGGGTTTCTCCCGGGCATAAAGGCTTTCACCGCCGCGGTGCTCGGCGGGATCGGCAACCTCCCGGGGGCGATGGCGGGCGGCGTCCTGTTGGGCCTGTTCGAAGGAGTGGGCCCGCAGCTGGTGCTGGCCGGCTTCGGCATCCCGGGTGTGTCGCAACTCAAGGACGTGGTGGCCTTCACCGCCCTGGTGCTGGTCCTGATCTTCAAACCGACGGGACTGTTCGGCGAGCGTCTCTCGGCCGAGGACCGGGCGTGACCCCGATGGACCTTCGCCGGACGTTGCGGTGGGGTTCGCTAGCCGGGGCCGTCATGGTGTTCACCTGCGCGGTCGGATTGTTCGAGGCGTTCGAGGATCGCCTGCTCGTATACCCGTTCCTCAGCCTCGGTCACGTCCTGCTGCTCTGGTTCCTCCCTCTGGCCGGCTACCAGGCCACGAACGAGCCCGTGCTCGAGGGCATGGAGGCGCCGTCGAAGGGCCTCCACAACGTGATGGCCGGGCTGGTGGCCGGGCTGGCGGGCGGGGTCTTGATGGGGGTGTTCACCGTCGTGGTAGATGCCGCCGACGTGCGTGACGTATTCGTCCGCCTGTCGGTTCGTCTGGTCGACCTTCTCACCCACGGATGGGGCGTTCCCGGAGGCTTGGTGTTGATAGTGGGGGTGCCCGCCATGCTGGGGATGGCAGGGGGAATGTTGCACCTCGTGTCCGCGCCGGTCCGGCGCCGGCTGATCCTGGCGCTCGAATGGGCATTGGTGGTGGCTCTTCTCGAGCAGGTGTTCTCTCAGGTGCTCAGGCAGCTCCGGTTGGGCGCGGTCGGGAACCTCATCTTCACCCGCCGCGCGCTCGAATGGTGGGCGGCGCTGGCGATCGCGGCGCTGGTAGCCCTCCTGGCCGAGCGAGCCCGCGGAGGGATGGGCAGGATCAAGGGATACCTGTTCGCGGCCGACGCGGTGCGCCGCACCCGCAACTCGATCTGGTCGGCCCTGGCTGTGCTGGCTTTCCTCGTCATCCTCCCGCAGCTGTTGGGCAGCCTGCTGTCGGAACTGCTGGCCAACGTGGGCTTGTTCCTCCTGATGGGCCTCGGTCTGAACATCGTGGTGGGTCTGGCCGGGATGCTGGACCTGGGCTACGTGGCCTTCTTCGCGGTGGGCGCCTACACGGTCGGCGTGCTCACGTCGCCCATCTCGCCCCGCTTCGACCTGGAATGGTCCTGGTGGGCGGCCCTGCCGGTCGCCATCCTCATGTCGGTGGTGGCCGGGGTCCTGGTAGGCACGCCGGTCATCCGCATGCGAGGCGACTATCTGGCCATAGTCACGCTCGGCTTCGGGGAGATTGTCCGCATCCTGTTCCTGTCCGATTGGCTGGCGCCCGTCTTCGGCGGCGCCCAGGGGGTCCGCAACGTGCCCGGTATACCTGTGGGCGTGGCTGAGGTCCGGGGCAGCCAGCCGGTGGGGGTGCTTTACTTCGCGTTCGGGCTGGTACTGGTGGCGGCGTGGGTCTCGTGGGCCCTCCAGGAGTCGCGCCTGGGCCGGGCGTGGACTGCGATCCGTGAGGACGAGACCGTAGCCGCGGCGATGGGCATCAACGTGGTGCGGGCCAAGCTGAACGCCTTCATCGTCGGCGCCATCCTGGCCGGGCTGGGCGGCGCGCTGTTCGCCGCCAAGGTGGGGTCGATGTTCCCGAGTTCGTTCGAGTTGCTGGTCTCGATCATCGTCCTCGTGGTGGTGATCGTCGGAGGCATGGGCAACATTCCCGGCGTGGCGGTGGGAGCAGTCCTGCTGATAGGGGTCCTGGGAGGTCCCACCCAGCCCGGATTGCTGGCGGAGTTCGCCGAGTTCAAGCTCCTCATCTACGGGGCCCTGCTGGTCTTCATGATGCTGCGCAAGCCCGAGGGGCTCCTGCCCAGCGTCCGGCGATCCCGGGAACTCCGCGGCGAGGAACTGTCCCAGGACGCCTGGCTTGACCGCCCGAGCGGGGACGTTGAGGTCGATGCCCGGCCGGCGGGGGGCTGAGGCCATGCTGGAGATCGGGGGCTTGCACAAGTCGTTCGGCGGGGTGCACGCCCTGGCGGGCGTTGATCTGCGGGTTGATGAGGGGGAGATCGTGTCGGTGATCGGGCCGAACGGTGCGGGCAAGACCTCGTTCTTCAACGTCGTGACCGGTCTCTACCCCCCCGACGGAGGAGACATCATGTTCGAGGGGCGGAGCATCGTCGGCCTCGAGTCGAGCGAGATCACCGAGGCAGGGATCGCCCGGACCTTCCAGAACGTCCGGCTATTCCTCAACATGACGGTGCTGGAGAACGTCATGGTGGCCCAGCATTGCCGGACCCGGGCGGGCGCCTTCCGCGCCGTGTTGCGCACCCCGTTCCTGCGGAGGGAGGAGGCGGAGATCGAGACCCGCGCCAAGGAGATCCTCGCGTTCTTCGGGACCAGGCTGGTGGGGTACCGGTTCGACCAGCCCGCCCTGTCGCTGTCCTACGCCAACCGGAGGCGTCTGGAGATAGCGCGCGCGATGGCGACCCGACCCAAGCTCCTGCTGCTCGACGAGCCGGTGGCGGGGATGAACCCGCGCGAGACCGCCGAGCTGACAGGGTTGATCCGCAAGCTCCGTGACGAGAGGGGCCTCACCGTGGTCGTGATCGAGCATGACATGCGGGTGGTGCGGGACGTGAGCGACCGGGTGATCGTGCTCGACCACGGCACCAAGATCGCCGAGGGTTCCTATGACGAGGTGTCCTCCAACGAGGCGGTCATCGAGGCGTATCTCGGGCGCCCGGCAGAGGTTGGCTGATGGCGCCCCGCCGGCCTGTGCTCGAGTTTCGCAACGTCCACACCCACTACGGGCCGGTCCACATCCTGAAGGGCGTCAGCCTGTCGATCTACGAGGGACAGATCGTCTGCCTGCTGGGCGGCAACGCTTCCGGCAAGACGACAACCCTCAAGACCGTCCTCGGCTT
This sequence comes from Acidimicrobiia bacterium, assembly GCA_009838635.1. Taxonomy (GTDB): domain Bacteria; phylum Actinomycetota; class Acidimicrobiia; order Spongiisociales; family Spongiisociaceae; genus Spongiisocius. The sequence continues at coordinate 3,569 of VXRE01000161.1, forward strand.
GGTCGCGCCGACGGCGGGAGAGGTGCTGGTCGAAGGGGAGGTGGTCAACGGATGGCCCACCGCCCGGATCGTGGCGCGGGGGGTGTCGATGGTCCCCGAGAACCGCCGGCTCTTCAAACGCATGACGGTCAGGGAGAACCTGGAGATCGGCGCCTACCTCCGCACGGACGACACTTCGGCCGACTACGAGCGGATACTCGACATGTTCCCGAGGCTCAAGGAGCGGCTGGGTCAGAGAGCCGGCACTCTTTCAGGCGGTGAGCAGCAGATGGTGGCCGTGGGCCGGGCGCTGATGGCCCGCCCCAGGGTCCTGCTGATGGACGAGCCGTCGATGGGTCTGGCCCCGGTGCTCGTGGCCCAGAACTTCGACATCATCCGCCAGATAAACGAGGCAGGTACCACGGTGTTCGTGGTGGAGCAGAACGCCAACATGGCGCTGTCGATCGCCGACTACGGCTACGTGCTCCAGACGGGAAAGATCGTCCTGGCCGACACCGCTCGCAACCTGCTGGCCAACCCTGAGATGCGACAGGCCTACCTAGGTGAAGTCGGGTAGCATTCCAGGTGTATCTCGGCCGGGTTAGCTCAGTCGGTAGAGCACTTCTCTTGTAAAGAAGATGTCACCGGTTCGATTCCGGTACCCGGCTCCGCTCCTCGGCGGTGGCTGCATCAAATCCACCGTTATGTACCGCTTGGTCGATACGCTGGGCGCGAAATGCTCACGTCCCTCGAGAGGAACATCCTCGACTTCGAGCGTTGCTGGTGGCAACTGCCCGGTCCCAAGGACCGCGACATTCGGGTCGCCTTCGGGTTCGGTCCGGCCCGTTACTACCGACTGCTGAAGGCTCTGATGGACGATCCGGCTGCGCTGGCGTACGACCCGCTGACGGTGCACCGGCTCCGCCGCATCCGGGCCCGCGCCATGGACGCGACCGGATACCGGGTGGGTACGGTGTGACCGGTCGTAGAGCCCCCCGGATGTACTCCCGCGTCCCCGGGCAGGGACCGGCTGGAGGGATCGATGCCAGGCCGCCACGCTTCCGACGATAGGCGCCGCCTCCAGCGCGATCTGCGCCGCTTCGGCCTGCTCGCCCTAGGCGTTCTGGTGGTCCTGATCGGCGCCGGCTTCGCGGCTCGGACGCTGATCGGAGGCTCCACGGATGGCGATCCTGCGGAGGACGGTACCGCCGCGGCGGCCCAGACCGTGGCTACGACCGGCGCCCCTCCCGCCACCGACGCTCCGACCACGACCGCGCCGACGACCACGACGACAGCCGTTCCGACCACCACGACCACCGAGGCTCCTCGCCCGCCCGTCCGGCCACCCTCGCAAGTGGGAGTGCTCGTTCTCAACGCCACCTCGGTAGCCGGATTGGCCGGCCGCTTCACCGATGAACTGGCCGGCTTGGGCTACCGGACCGTTCCTCCGGACAACCATCCTGAGAATCTCGACTCCTCCGTGATCTGGTACGTGGAGGGATACGACCGGGAGGCTGCCGTCCTGTCCGAGCAGGCACCGGATGCCGAGCTGGTGCTGTTCCCGGGCGACGCCCCGCGGGCGCCGATCACCGTAGTGCTGGGCGCGAGCTACCGAGAGTGAGCGCCGGCGGGGGGGCGCCGGGCTTCCACCCGTCGATGCGGGGTCCTCACGCTCGAGCCCGGCGGCGGCGGGCTCGGGTCGCATGGCTCGTCCTGGCAGCCGCAATCGTGCTTCTCGGGGCGGTGGTTGCGGCCGGGGGACTGCTGAGGCGCTCGGTGGTCCTGGACCTGGTCTCGTTCTGGCCGGGCTGGATCGTCACTGCTGCCGTGTTCCTTGTCCATCAGAGGGTGTCGGGAGTCGGCCAGCGTCTGCCCGGTTACGGCCCCGGCCCGGTCTTGCCGTACTCGTTGACGGGATGGCTCGTTGTCGTGCTGGTCCTTCATGTGGCCGGTTGGGAGATGCTGCCGTCGTCGGCCGACCGGCTGGAGGGTCCGGCCGTCACCGATCGGATCGCCACGGTCTCCATGGATGTCCGGCTTGGAGGCGCGGTGATGGTTGAGGCGGGTGCTGATCTCCTCTACGAGGTGTCCAGCCTGGCATCCGCAGGCGCGGTGGCGCCTCCCCGGGGCGAGGAGCTGCTGACGGGGGACGACCTGGAGGTACGGCTCCGGGAGGGAACCGAGGCAGGATGGTTCGGATCCTCCGGCTGGAAGCTGGCGCTCAACCCGGGCCGCGACTGGGCTGTGGCGGTCTCGGCCGCGGAGGTCCAGGCGGATTTCAGGGGCCTGTCGCTCAGGTCGCTTCGAGTGGAGGCGGACGGTGCGATCCGGCTCGGCCCGGCCCGGGGCGACGTACCGGCGTTGCTGGCCGGCGCCCTGGTCGTCGAAGTCCCTGCAGGGGTGTCCGTGGAAGTCTCCGGACCGGTCACGGTCGGGTCGGGCTGGGACGCAACCGGCGAGGGAGCGAGTTACCGAGGTGACGGCACGGGGCGTTACCTGATCGAGGTCGACCCGGATTCGGATGTGGTGGTGAACCAGGCATGAGGAACCCCGGGCACCGGCCGCGGGCCGGTAACCTGACCGGCGGAGAAGGGTCAGGCGAGAAGTGAACCAGCAGGATCGCGAAAGGCTTACCAGGCACGACTGGCTACGGGGCGTAGGCGTGGCGGCCTGGAGCATCGTGGGCATTTTCGTGGTGATCGCCGTTGTGGCGTGGGCCGTCTACCAGGTGCGGATCATCTGGGCGCCGCTGATATTCGCGGTACTCCTCGTCTACCTGGTCAAACCGTTGATCGACTTCCTCGAGCGCTTCAGACTCCCGAGGGTTGCGGGGGGGTTTCTCGTCTACCTGGTGCTCGGTGGCGTACTGGTGCTGATAGGCGTGCTGATCGTTCCGATCATCAGCCGCCAGACGGTCGAGCTGGTGGACCAGGTCCCCGAGGTGATCGACAGCACCTTCAACCTGGTGGCGGACGTGGCAGCGTCTCTCAACCTGCCGATCGAGTTAGCGGGCGTCGACTCGATATCCGACGAGTTGGTGGGCTGGTTCTCGGATCCTTCCAACCGCGAGGTGATCCTGGAAGGACTTTCCCGGGCGGGAGAGCTCGCCAGAGGGCTGCTGGAGGGGGTGGTGGTCGTCCTGCTCGCCCCCGTGCTGGCCTTCTACATCGTCGTGGACGCCCACAATCTCCGGAGAGCGGCTGAGCGGCTGATTCCGGCGGCCGATCGTGCCGAGGTGGTCCATCTGGCCCGCCAGGTGGGCAAGGCCTTGGGCGGCTTCGTCCGGGGCCAGCTGGTGGTGGCGGCCATCGTCGGAGTCCTGTCCAGCACGGTGCTGTGGATACTCGACCTGCCGTTCTGGTTGATAGTCGGCCTGCTGGCCGGGTTGCTCAACGTCGTCCCCTTCATCGGTCCGTGGGTGGGAGGTGCGCTCGGGGTGGCGACCGCGCTGATCGTGGGAGATCCGATCCGGGCGGTCTGGGTCGTCATCGCCTTTCTCATCATCCAGCAGTTCGACAACCACTTCGTGAGCCCGATGGTGCTGCGCGTGGCCGTCCATCTGAGCCCGGTCACCATCATCCTGGCGTTGCTGGCCGGCGGGTCCATCGGGGGCCTGCTGGGCGTGCTCATCGCCGTACCGACCACCGCGGTCTTCAAGATCATCATCGGCCATCTCTGGCGCACCCGGGTGCTCGGAGAGTCCTGGGAGCAGGCCGCCTCGGCCGTGGTGGTGGAGTACGAGGTGGAGCCCTTAAGGGAGCGTTTCCGTCGTGGTGGGGCGGAGGCGAGCAGGGCTGACGAAGAGGATGGGGGAGGACCGGCCGCCGCTGATGGTGACATCGCCGACCCGGATCGGACAGGATCCGGCGATAACGATTCCTTGACGGATAGCTGACCCCATGCTGGACATCCTCGTGCTGTCCGGCCTGGGATTGGCTCTCGTTCTCGGGTACCGGCGGGGGTTGCTGAGCGCGGCCGCCGGACTGGTGTTTCTGGCGGTCGGGATCGTGGTGGGATACCGCGTCGGACCCGTCGGGCAAGGCGTGGTCGAGTCGTGGACCGGCGCCAGCCCCCTGACGTCGCGGTTCATCGCGTCAGCAGTGGTGTTCCTGGTCGTCTTCCTGGTAGGCCGCGTTCTGATCCGACGGATTCTGGTCCTGTCCGGACCGGTGCGGTTGGTGGATCAGGTCGGTGGAGCGCTCGTTGCGGCGGCGGCGTTCGTGGTGGTGGCCGGTCTTCTGATCCTGGTTATCGCGAGCGCGCCCTACCTCCCGTCGGCGGTGGTGCAGGCGCTCGATCAGTCGAGGGCTGTCGCGCTGGTCACATCCGAGGGACCGCGCTTCACCCCGGGCATCAGCCGGCTTCTGGGCGACCGGGTTCTCGAGTCCTACCTGAACCTCAGGAGGTTGTCGGAGGAGAGTCCGGTACTGCTTGATGGCGTTGGTGACGGCGGTGCGGATGTCTCCGCGGTTGGAGATGCGGTGGAGGACCTCGCCGTCCCGGTGATCCAGCTGCTGGACAGGTTGGTGGTAATCGAGGGCGATGAGCGGGTGGAGATCACGCCGGCTGTGGGACCGGTGCAGGCTCGCCCCGATCTGGCCACCGAGTTGCTGGACCGGCTGAACCTGTTCCGGGTCGAAGCCGGCGAAGAACCGCTGGCATGGTCGGCGGCGCTGGCGGAGATCGCCGCCGGGCACGGAGTCGAGATGTACGAGGAAGGCTACTTCTCCCACGTCTCGCCGGGCACCGGGTCGGTGGCGGATCGTCTAGCCGCGCAAGGGATACCGTTCCGGATCGCCGGGGAGAACCTGGCCCTGAACCCGACCGTGGACGGTGTCCACGGCGGCCTGGCCGCATCGCCCAGTCATCGCGCCACCATGCTGGAGACACGCTTCACCCGCGTGGGGATCTCGGTGCATGACGGTCCGCTCGGGCTGATGGTGGTGCAGGTGTTCACAGGGTGACCAGCGGGCTGACCCCCATCGCCGCCGAACTGGCCTCTGCTCTGGTGACCGCCTACGCGCCGTACGTCCGCGGCAGGGTCGCCTGCCTAGGCCTGGAGGTTCCGCCGGGTCTGGACGATGCCATCCAAGAAGGCCGCCTGTGGCTGGAGACGGCCCTCCGGGACCTGCTCGGACGACCCTTCGCGAGCCAGGATCGAGGACCCCTCGAGCTGTTCCAGGAGGCCCTCAGGTTCCCGACCGCGGCTCTGGAGCAGGCCGGGCACCAGCCCGTGCCCAGAGACGAACTGGTGACCAACGCCTTGCCCGGAGACCTGTTCGACCTGGCGCCCGCATCATCGAACGACCTGGGCGAAGCCGCCTGGACAGCCCACCTGACATGGGGAGCCTCCAAGGCGGCCGCGATGACCAAGCCGGTGTAATAGCCGAATCGCGGTCCTCTCACGCGAAGTCCGATGGCTGTAGGCCGTTTCTGCACATTTATGCTTGAGGGATTGAGCAATTCTGCACATGTATGCTGCGGCGCTCGTTGATCGAAAGAGTGAGCCATTGATGTGATCGAGAGCAGAGAGGAACAGCCACCTGACATTGCCGGAATCGTCCGCGATCCACGCGACGAAATCGAAGCGATCCAGTCTCTCTTGGCTGATGTCTACAGGGATGCTGGTGATGGACGCACACTTTTCCGCGAGCTTGTTCAGAACGCGGACGATGCCGAGGCGCGCCGGCTCACGCTCGTAGTGCTGGAGGATGGCTGGCGCGATGCGCAAAACAGTCTGCTCCGTGGCCCCGCACTACTGGTTGCTAATGACGGGCCGTTTCCAACGAAGGATCGCGAGGCGCTGCACAAGGCCATCGGTGGGTCGAAGAAGGCTGATGTCGACAAGATCGGAACGTTCGGGATTGGGCTGAAGAGCGTCTTCCACATCTGTGAGGCGTTCCTCTACATTGGCGCCGCCCAATCCGAGTGGTGGCCGGGGGTACTCAACCCATGGTACGGCACGGGCGAGGACGGACGAGGAGATCCCCTTTTCCCCGATTGGGACGTAGTAGGCGAAGAAGATCGACAGAGGCTTCGGGTCGCTGCAAGGCACCTGCTCGGAGAGACAGACGGCGGCCTACTGCTGTGGATTCCGCTGCGGCGCAACGAGCATGATCGGGGAACCGGTGGTCGATTCTGGTTGGCGAGTCATTGTCCAGTGCCTCAAGAGATTTGTTCCTGGTTCGGCTCGTCAACGCCTGCTGCTTTGCTGCTGGCACAGTGCGGGCATCTCCAGAGCATCGATACGCGGCGTGCCACGAACCCCGAGACGCTGAGCGACAGCGTGACGCTGATGAGCGTCTCTCGACCACCGAGCCGGTGGCTAGGGCGCTACCAAGAGGAAAGCACTTGGTTTCTCGAGCGACGTTTCGGCGGCGAGATTGCTGCCACGAAGTCGATGTGGTCCGTGGTCGGAGTCGAATCGCTTGACGGCACAAGTCTGGTCAGCCTTCGCGACCACACCGATTGGCCACGGATCACTGTGAATCGGAACGGTCGTCATGAGTGGGCTCCGAGGAAGGCGCTCGCTCACGCCGCAGTAACGGTCCTTCGGCCCGTCGAGACTGATGCCTACCAATTGGGGACGCGGCTGCGTTGGGCCGTGTTCCTTCCGCTTGATGACCATCCCGAGCCGGGTTCCAGTGCGATCGTCAAGAGCAACGGGCCGTCGCCCGCCTGGGACATCATCCTGCATGGCTACTTCTGGCCCTCGCAGGATCGCCGGTCCGTTCCTGGAGTCACCGACCAAGAGGGTGATCCCTCGAGCGGCAACGACATGCGTGTTCGTTGGAATCGCAGACTATGCGAAGAACTGTTGCTTCCCCTGCTGCCACGCGCACTCGCGGCGGCGGTTGACGGAGTGGAAGAAGAAGCAGCCTTATCGCTGCTACAGCGGGTAGAGGCCTCAGGCATGCTCGAGAACCGCATGCCGTTCGTCACGCGGCGCCATTGGCTACTGCCGGTCCTTGCGTACAACCGCGCGCATTGGAAAGTAATTGCTGCCGACGCGAGCCTGGTCTTGTCCATCCCGAATTGGGGCAGGGCGCCCGAGGACGTTCGCGAGCGCTTCTTGGCCTCTTGTAGGGCCGCCGCGGGCGATACGGTGTTCATTGAGGAAACCGCGCCTCGGCTCTCGGGCGAGCTTGGCGACTGGACCGTAGGTCATCTGGAACTTCTTCTCGGCAGCATTCCCGTAGGCGCATTCGCATCTGTCGAATCGCTGAGGTGGATGGCTGGAGTCGCAAGTCACATCCTCGGCATGGATGAAAGGCCCCAGGACGCTCGAATGGGGGTCTTCATCCGATGGCTTGTGCAACGGATAGGCGAAGGCGCTCTTACTCCCACTACCAGACAGTCCTTCACGAGCGAAACTCGTGAGGAGTTGCGGGCTGAATGGCGCAACCTGTGTAGGAACATCCCGGACGGATGGCTTGTCGAAACGGCGGTGGACTCGCGCCAAGCCGTACAGGAGCTGGCCAACTGTGATGGGATCCTTGGGAAGGGCCTGTTCCTGCTACCGGTCGGACGCCGGTCAGGAGATCCGGAGCATCCTCTAGACCTTGACAGCGACCAACTGGACCGCGCGCTCACAGCCTTGGGGAACCTATTGCAGGCGGGCGGAGAATCCGAGGGATTGCGGCGCTCCAGGCTGCTCCTAAACGAGACACTTCTCTCCGCACGGCTCGAGCGTCACATGGACGCCGGTCTTTGTGGGCTACCGATTCTCCGAGTGACCAGGTTGCCGGACGAGATCGAGGAAGCTTGGTCCGTTGCCGATCTTCGTCGCCAGATCGAGAACCGCCGGGTCTTCGACAGGGGAGACAAGGCTGCCACAAAGGACCTCTCAACGGCGCTCGACGCGCCTGTCTGGTTGGTGAGCGGTGAAGCTTTGGCATCCATAGGCGCCGATGTGCCGACTCCGGAGCCCGAGGCTCTCGCCGATGCAGTGCTTCAGGCCAGAGAGTTCGCTGAGTCCGGCTCTCGAAGGCCCTTGATCCATCGTCTCGTGTCGAACATTTCAGGCAGCAATACCAAAGTTCACCTGGCTGCGCGTGCGCTCCTTGCGGGGCATACTGCCGACGTAGTCGGACTTGACACAGAACTGTTCCAGGCTCGCGGCGAGCACCGGAGCGCGCTGCTCATCTTGCTGCGCTTACTCGACCAGTCGTGGCGGGCCGTTGACCGGCGGGTGGCGGGCTCGCTTTCGCACAACACCCTCGAGGCTTTCTCTGTGAGTCAGGCCGATCTTGAAGCGCTGCATCGCCTCCTCGATGAATGCCTGGTCAGCCAGGTGGATTGGACGACGCTACGGAACGAGGAGGCACTGCTCCTACTCAAGCACTCATACAGCACAGACCCGGCATTACGACACCGCTGGCGCGATATGCCCCTGCACCGGGACATCGACGGAATGCGTGGAGCGTTCGACGACAGTGCGAAGCGTTCGGGAAGAACAAGTGAAACTGTCTTGCCCTCGGAACTTCGCGCGGATGTGTGCATACTGGACCCGGAGCCCGGAGTAGCCAACCTCTACGAGTTCATACCTGCGTTGAGTCGTGATCATGTCCTTCGGTTGATGTTGGAGGCCTCACGTCCGTGGTGTTTCGCCGAACGGATCGTGCAACACCTGCGTTCCGACGATGGTCAGATCAGCCCGCCGCGTGACCTCGACCTGCGTCAACTGTTGAGGACTAGCTCTTGGTTGCCGGATCGCGATGGCGAGGGTCTTTCCCCGGATGCTGTGCTCATCGCTCCAGAGGAACTGCTCGATGCCGCTGCAGATCTGGCCGAGTCGGGCGCTTTCGGTGCGAAGAAGCTTCCCGATTCAGTCGATCCGCAGTTCTGGCAGATGGCGGAGCCGGTGGTTCGAGAGATTCTCGGCCGTAGGAGCCACGCGCGCCAGGTAGAACGGCTAGCCGACGCCATGGATCCCGATCGCGTAGCGCGGGTAGATGGCGGTGCTTGGCTTGTTATGTCGGAGCCGGAGCGGGTAGACGGTATGTTGATCGACCGCGCTCTGGAAACGACACTTTCCGGTAGCCATCGCGGTTGGAAGTTCTTGCATACTGTCAACAAGATACTGCGGCGCGGGGCTACTAGCGCATCTAGGGATGATCGGAACGCGCTATTGAAGGTGGCGAGGTCACTCTGCGCGCCTGTTCCCTGGGTACGCCAGATCGAAGTGCTGACCTTGCTTGCCGACAGCAGACCTGCCAAGGACTCTGCGGGCGGACGCACGTTCAGGTGGCTTCTGGGCTGTTTCGCAGCACTCAACGGCTTCTTCGAGCAAGTCCTGCCGGAGCTCGACCTGCCCACCCGGGACGGCAACTGGCATGTGAGCCGTGATGTCGCGAGGACCGAAACCGGGGTTGCCCGTCAGCACCTTCTGGTCTCTGAACTCCGTCCGACGCTGGGTTTGGACGGCGGCGACCGGCCCTCGAGTCCGGTGGGTGCGGGAGTGAGAGTGCACGAATCGGCAGTAGACGCGTTGAGGGACTACTTCGAGGCTTGGCGTGGCCAACTCCCGCCCGCCGCCGTGGGCGCGTTCCTCAGTTTGCTAGGGGGCGGCTCGCGAGGAGAAATCACGAAACTCGCCACGGAGTGGCTTGGGGACGAGATCAGCCCTGAGGCATTGCGCACAGACAGCACGTTGATTGGAGCGAACGGAAAGGATCCTTGTGCTGGTGTAGTTGTCTGGGTCTCCCCACGTGCCGCGCGCGGGGATCGTGTTTTGGCGGCCAACGTAATCGGCGAGTGGGTGGAGATGAAGGCCGAGCCTGACAGAAGCACCCTGTTCGCGATTGATCCGGAGGATCATCCCGGCTCGAACTGGGGGATTGCGCCTGATCGACCCTTCTGGGAGCTTCATCTGCGCGACATCAACCCGCGGGACACCAACAGCTCCGAACTCATACAGCTTCTGGGTGGAACGGTAGAGAGATGGGCGACCGAATACCTCAAGCTGGACCGAGACCACGTTAGGAAGTGGTGGTCTCGTTGGGCGGGTGGCTCCAAGGTGGACCTTGACCCCGTGCTCGCCTCAATCTTGGCGCATATGCCGCTCACACTCCGATTACTCAATGTTGGAGGTAGCGCACCGCTCCGGGAAGCTCTCAGGGCCGCCGAGCGCGCACAAAGGAAGCGAGAGCAGGCGCCCTCGGACGAAACCATCAGCATGGAGAGGGTTTCCCTGCAACGCCTGGCGTACCTCATCGGGATGAGAGAGCACCAGGATTATCTTTGGAGGCGCGTCAACGAACTGATGGGCCGCTACGGCTACCGAGCCGACAGCGTGTTGCTTGAACTCGCGCAAAACGCCGACGACGCCCTCGCGCAGACCGCCGAGATCGAAGGGAGGCCTCTGCCACCCAACAGCCGACGCTTCGTAGTGAAGGTCCAGGAGATCGATGGATCGCCCACCGTTGATGTGATGCATTGGGGGCGCCCGATCAACGACACCGGTAGGGCAACCTTTCCGGCTGGTCGAGATCGTCAGTGGGACCAGGATCTTTACTTCATGATGCTCATGAATCTGAGCAGCAAACCCGGCGAATCGCCGAGAGAAGGTTCTTTGTCCTCGACCACCGGTCGCTTCGGCCTCGGCTTCAAGTCCGTCCACCTCGTTTCGTCGTCCCCGTCCGTGTTCAGCGGGTTCATCGCATTCTCCATCGTGGGAGGCTTACTTCCGGTGGAGCGAGCAATCCCTGAGGATGCGGACTCATGGATGACCGACGGTCGCAGAGCAACCCTGGTCCGGATGCCCCTACGAACCGACAGGGACGCAGACAAGCTGATCGGCTCGCTATTTGATCGCTTTTCGTACGCTCGAGTCCTGTTGCCTGTATTCGCTCGGCAGATTCGGGAAGTCGTTGTTGAATGTGGCCCACATGCCGACCGCCACGCATTCGATGGCCAACCCATAAGAGCCGCATCTGGGTGGTCAATCGGGACGGAAACCGAGTTGCCCGACGATCGGGGACGCTGGCGGATCCTTCGTTTCCGACCCTCGGACTCGGGGCGAGGGGACATGGGCACCGCAGCATTGGCCGTCGGACTACGGGATGACGTTCCGACCGCATTCACCCCGAAGGTACCGTTCCTGTGGAACGTCACGCCGACGAGCGAGGAGTGGGCCTGCGGTTACGTCGTCAACGGACCGTTCAAGCTTGATCCTGGCCGAACCCATGTGTCTCTTGATGACGAGACGACCCTTGAAACTCTCGATGGCTTGGGCCGCGAACTTGGAAGAGGCCTGATCGAGTTGCACAAAGGGTTGAGCGGTGTGACAGAGGCACGTGCCCTGCTCAACCAGTCTGGGGGTGACGTTCAGGGTTTCTTGTCATCTCTTTGGGAGCTTCTCGCCTCCGGTGTGGATAGTCTCGATCCGCTGCGCAAGAAGTTTGTTCTCCGTTTGCACGGGAGTGGTAGCGGCATATCTGCTTGGATGGCCGATTGTTCGGTCGTGCCTACCAATCTACCGGCGCCGTTTCCGAAGTTGCTACCTCCGCTGAGTTCAGGAACGTCGTGGGAAGTCGCGGCGGATGGCCTGGACGATCCCGATCTTTGCATGAGCCTGGCCGAAGTCGACGATAAGGACTTCCACTCTCTCATCAGCACCCGACACATCGTGTCCGCCAAGACCAACCGGCTCCTCGCTCCGTTGCTCGCGCCATCCGGGGGACGTGACGATCCGGCCCGGGTAGGTCTGGGTGACTTCCTGGCGGAATTGGCTGAGAAGTGGGAGTACCGCTTGACGCCAGCACGCCTTCACGCGCTGCGCCCGCTAACCAGTGCTGCAGCTTGGGAGTCAGTTTTCCGCGATCCGCTTGTTGTCAACTGGCGCCACAAGATTCGGGCACGAGCAGTTGACGGAAGTTATCAGCCCGTGCATCGGTTGCTGATTGGTAAGTCTCCCCACTTCTCGGGCGGATCTGGCGGAGGCCTCAAGGATGAACTGCTGCTCTCGGGCTTCGCTCCCGGAAACCAGGTTCTGGATCCTCGGTACATCGCATGCCCGCGGGATTGGAGACTTCTCCGATGGCTTCGACCGCAAACGGTCCGGGTAGCTGACAGGGAGATCGCGATCTGGTATCGGGACACCGACGAGGACCTTCGCCCGGCCGCGCTTCGCTACCTGCTTCTAGGAGGACAGCGCGATTCGGTTCTTCAGAAGCTGATCCCACACGGATCCCGTCCCCGGTGGCTTAGCGACCTAGATGGCGTCCGCCACATGCTCGAGGACATCTGCGACGAGCCGTGGCGTAGGCGGGTACTCCTGGTGACACTCTTTCCCGAAAGGTTCGCGGCGCCGGAGTCCGTGTCATCGCCAGGTTCCGCCAGCGACTCAGTCGACAGCGGCACATTCTTCAAACGCCTATCGGAATGGTGGAACGAAGCCGAGGTTCGCAGCAACGTGATCGCCGGGTACGAAGAGCAGGCCTGGCCAAGCTGGCTACGGAGAGGGGCCGACATTTCAGAACGACTCCGAACTCGATCAGAGGACCACTGGCTTGCGCTGCTGATTCTGGGCGCGTGCCGAGGGCTTGGCCGCAAGGAATCTCAACACCGGGGCTTCCTGGACATGGTTCGCGAGCGCGGATGGTGGGACATATTCAAGAACCCGGATGATCCTGAAGCCTGGATGCGTATGCTACGGGAGTGGCAGGACGACTCGACGAGGAAGCTGGCCTACGCGCGGTGGATGTCACTGTTCCCGGCGATCTATCAGCTCAGCCGATACCGGGAGAAGTATGTTCGGGTACTCAGGTCGGCTCGACAATACGAGACGACAGCGTACGGCATAGCTCTCGTGTTTGCGCCGAGGGCGAATCCAGCCTTCGGGGAAGCTGGCGCACAATTCGACGCACCGCCGGCTCCTCTCGATATGGGTCGCCATTGGGTGCTACGGGAGTTGGTGCGCCTCGGAGTCGTTGAGGGTGAGCACCTGTACCCGGATTGTTGGGTGCCATCCTAGCAAGTGCTTGCCCTTCTGGAGCGTGTCGGCTTCGTCCGCCCGGATGACGCTTTGTCCAACCCGGAGAAAGCACGCGCCATATTCAACTTCATGATATCCGGGTTAGGCACGGCATCGCCGAATCTCCATCGTGCCTTCGACATACCGGTACGCCGTGTGGCTTCGGATCCGGATCTGCGCCGTCGGTTCGGCTTGGAGCACTGATGGCTCCCCTCGATCCGAACGCGGCGGTCAGGCATCCGCGCTTTGGTAATGGTCATGTCCTGCTGGATCAGGGCGAGAGCGTCGTTGTCCGCTTCGAGCACGGGATCGAGGAGTGTCTGGCGGCCGACCTCGAACTTGTCGACGGTCTGGCGGAGCGTATGGCTGCCGGACGGCTCGATTCGGCATTGCCTGTTGTCACGCGAATCCTCGGTGAGTGCATTCGATCAGTTAATGACGCTTGGGGCGTCTTTTCCCGATCACGCATCGATTTGCTGCCGCACCAGCTCTGGGTCTGCAAACGCGTCCTCGAATCGTGGCCCACGCGATGGCTGGTTGCTGACGATGTCGGGCTTGGCAAGACCATCGAGGCGGGTCTCATCCTCACGCCGCTGCTCTCATCGGGGCGGGTGCGTCGGCTGCTGATTCTGGCGCCTGCCAGCCTGGTCGGACAGTGGCAGGTGCGAATGCGCGAGATGTTCGAAATTCGCATCGCGACCTACGCCGCCGCCGCAGACACACCAAGCTCCGACTTCTGGAACACCCAAGACAAGGTGATCGCCTCAGCGCATACGTTACGGCTCGATACGGCAGGTCGTTGGGAGCGCATGTTGGACGCCCAACCATGGGATCTCGTTCTTATCGACGAGGCCCATCACATGAACGTCGATGAGCAGGGCCGCCGCACGTTGTCGTATCAGCTCTTGGACCGCCTGCAAGAACGGGGCAAGGTCCAGTCGATGGTGCTGTTCACCGGTACCCCCCATCGTGGCAAGGACAAGGGATTCCTCTCCCTGCTGAGATTGTTAAGACCCGCCGACTTCGATCCCGACCAGCCTCTCGAAGACCAGATCGGGAAACTCCGTTCGGTGATGATTCGCAATAACAAGCACTCCGTCACAGACATGTCCGGCTCGCCGCTGTTCACGCCGGTGCGATCAACTCGGGAGACCTACACCTACTCGCCGCAGGAGGCGCGCTTTTATGAGCAGCTCACCCAGTTCATCCTGACAGGCAAGGCCTACGCCGCAGGTCTTCGCTTCAAGGATCAACGTGTGGTGACCTTGGCCCTCATCACGATGCAGAAGCTCGCCTCGAGTTCTGTGGCGGCAGTAAGACGGGCTCTCACTCGGCGGCTCGCTGGCCTCCGCGACGCGGAGGCCAGGTTGGAGAAATCGCGCCAGGGTCTGGAGCGCTTGATGGAGCTCCGGGTTCAGGACGACCCGGCGAATCTGGACGAGATCAGTCGGCTGGAGGAGCAGGTAGTAGAGACCCTCATGGGAGTCAGGCTCAACCCCGACGAGATTCCGGCGCTTGAGGAACTGCTCGCAGCGGCCAGCCAGGTCACCAGCGAGACGAAAATCGCCCGCATCATCACGGTGATCGACGATTGTTTCGCCGATCGATCCGTGCTGTTCTTCACCGAATACAAGGCAACCCAGGCCTTGCTCATGAGCGCGCTAAACAAGCGCTACGGTGACGGGTGTGTGACGTTCATTAACGGCGATGGGTATGTGGAGGGTGTACAGGATGCGTCAGGCAACGTCTGCCGCCTGACGGAAGATCGGCGCCAGGCGGCGGCACGCTTCAACCGGGGAGATGTTCGCTTTCTCGTATCTACGGAGGCCGCCGGCGAGGGCATCGACCTGCAGGAAAGTTGCAGCGCCTTGGTCCATACCGATCTGCCGTGGAATCCGATGCGCCTGCACCAGCGTGTTGGGCGTTTGAGCCGCTACGGCCAAACAAAGCGCGTTGATGTGGTCACGGTGAGGAATCCGCACACCGTGGAGAGTCACATCTGGGATCTACTGGACGAGAAGCTGGCACGAATTGACCTGGCACTTAGGGGCGCGATGGACGATCCCGAGGACATTCGCCAACTCGTAATCGGGATGGCGTCTCCAGGTATGTTCACCAAGGTGTTCTCCGAAGCCGATTCCGCCAGTGGCAGGGGACAAACCCTTGACGATTGGTTCGATGCCGAAACGGCGACATTCGGCAGCGCGGAAGCGGTGGACACCGTGCGCGATCTGGTTGGTAATGTCGCTCGCTTCGACTTCGGAACCGTGGCGGGCCAGATCCCACGCGTAGATCTGCCGGATCTCGTTCCGTTCGTCAAAGCGATCCTCACCGTCCGAGGCCGGCGGCCCGACCAGGCAGACGATCTCCGCCTGTCCTTCCGTCCACCGGAAGAGTGGAAGGACGACTTCTTGATCTCCACGGTCGACCGCTATGAGCTTCTGTTCGCCCGGGAGCCGCAACCCAAAGAGGGAGAGGATGTCGCAGGGGTCGGGCTGCGAGTTGTCGACCGAGCGCTCCAGGATGCTGGGGAACTGGCCAGTGCCTATGCCGCGGTCCGTGGCTTGGACGCTCCCCTTTTCGTATTCAGTGTGCGCGATCGGATCACCGGCTCCGACGGCCCCATCCGCGCTGTGGTCGTGGCTGCCCAAAGGGGCGCAGACGGCGACTGGAACCTGATTCGCGATTGGGAACTGGTACATCGCCTCAATCCGCTCGCTGACAAGCCCCGCAGCATTGTGTTCAGCGATGCCGAACCGGCGCTCGATGCCTCGGATCTGATGCTGAGCGCACACGAGTATGTGGTTTCGATAACCGATGTGCTTGATCTCCCGTTCACCTTGCCGACCGTCGAGAGCCTCGCTTGCCTCGTACCGGCCTCACACGGTGGTACTCGCTAGTCCCTCAGGGTCATCGCTGGACTCCATCCAACCTGGACAGGGATTCAACGGTCGTATTCCGGGGTTCGTTCGATCAACAGGATGCACTTGCCATATTTTTCTTGTTATATACGTGAATCAGCAGTGTTTTGTCACAGGGCCACGTTATGTTGGTTGATATGTACGAAGCACCGACATTCCATGACGCGGACTCGATTCTGGTCGCTGAGAACAACCTCAAAGACGCCCAGCGGGAGATCGACTGCCTCCGGGGCCGCCAACTCTCCTGGCTCAAGATGGTGATCCGGCACCGGGGGATCGTCCGGGACGGATACCGCTCCCTCATCGACTGGACAGCATCCCGCCTCGACATACCCCACACGGTCGCCCGCGACCTCGCCTACCTGGCCCGCCGCCTGGACGATGACACCATCGATCTCATAGGACGAGGCCACCTCCCGTTCGACCGCACCGTCTCCCAGCAACGGCTCCTCCAAGCCGGAGCAAGCCCATCCGATGTGGCAGTGTCAGAGGACCTGGACCTGGCAGGGATCACCAAGCTGGCCACCAGGTTCCGCAAACTCAGCCGGAGTGACGAACGCAGCGCCTTCGAACGCCAGTTCGTCAACCTGCGCGTGTCCGAAGACGGCACCGTATGGCACCTCTCAGGCAGGCTCACCGCCACCGATGGACAACTCGTCCGCAAAGCCCTAGACCGCCGCGCCGACCACATACCACCCATCACATCTCAACCGGATACTGAGCTGACGCCCGCTCAGAAGCAGGCCATCGGCCTCACCACCATGGCCCAAGACGACCTGGACCAATACCTCCAACCAGGAGACCCCGCCGGACGGGAACCCGTCATCATGTTGGTCAAGGACCAGACAATGGCTGAAGAATCCGCTGACACGAGAGGCGTCGAAGTGTTCAACGGGCCTCGCGTCGGACCACAGACCGTTGAGACAGTCGAATGCGAGGGACGCACCGAAGAAGTCACCATCCAAGATGGCCAAGTCGTCGAGATCGGAGCGGTACGACGCCAGGTCCCCAAACGGCTCCGCCGGGCCGTGCTCGCAAGGGACCGCAAATGCGTGATCGACTCATGCCAGAGCAGCTACCGGATGCAAACCCACCACGTCATCCCCCGAAGCGACGGCGGAACCAACACGGCCCACAACCTGGCCACCCTCTGCTGGTACCACCACCACATCGCCATCCACCGGCGCGGACACCAGATCGACCCGCACACGCCACCGCACCGGCGCCGGCTCCTGCCACCCCGAACCTGGCCCTACTACCGGCACCCCTCCAACGTCGAGTACCTCAGCCCCCACGAGCAGCAACAGCGTGCCTACCAGGCCTTCCTCGACAAGTACCACCCCGACCGACCCCACCCGGGCGGATAGCCGCAGGGCCAGACACCAGCAAAGGGCGGTTTGAACCGATACGGGACGCCGCTGGGTCCTCGCGACCGCTCTTTACCAGGCATGCCATTAGATGTTCTGGAACCGCGTCACCTCTTACACCTGGACTACGTCACCTCATCGGGCGCTGGAGTGGATCAGTTCGGGTAGACGTCGTGGAGGGATGGCCCGACCTACCCTTGCCTGTCTGCCGGGCGAGCCCGAATCGTGGCGATATCAATTTCCGTCAATACAGCGGTTTCTACTTGTCCCAGTTTCGCCCACCTTCTTATATCTCGGAACAGCACAGTTTGCTCCGCATGCACTTGAAACTTGTAATACGGTTCTCGCCGCAGTTTGCCGTATCCAGCGTTCACCAGGCGCTCTGCCGGATGCAATCCTTTGATAAGTCCTACCACCACAGAGTTTCGGTAAACCGTGACAACCGTACACGGAGGAAGAACAGTCCCGTCCGACAGTGTGAACTGCCACCGGCTGTCCGGGTGCTTCCGCAGATCGCGGCGGAGTGCCCGGCGTGCTTGGCGGTCCCGCTTTCCAGCCGCAAGAACAGCAACAAGCCTCTCAATGGCGGTTACCACACTCATGCTCATCCCTGTCTCGTTTCAGTCCAGCGATCAACACGCAATCCCGGGCCTGGGACCGTGATGCCATCGCTCTGCGCCAGAGTACCACGAACGTATGTTCATGTCCGAGGTCCTGGATGCCTTTGATCCGAAGGGTGCTTCCGTCGGAGGGGGATGGGTAAGGGTTGGGCACCTGACCCACATCACCCACCAAGTTGACGCCCGCAGCGCCGAGTACACCGCATCAGTTCGCCAGGAACCCTCACATCAGCCACAAACCCGACCACGCCCCTACCCGCGAACTCAACGCCCCGCAACCAGCGAAGACCTCGCCGCGCCCGCGGCAGGATTCGAACCTGCGACCTACCGCTTAGGAGGCGGTTGCTCTATCCCCTGAGCTACGCGGGCTGGATAGGTTACGGGCCGGATGAGGGCAACCGATGGTAGCGGCGCCCGTGGCCAGGCCGGCAGAGGTCCCGTTACGCCAGCCCTCGTTTATATGATTCGGTAGTACCGCTAGCGGATGGAAGCAGCCATGCACCGCCACGCATCCGGGGTCGGGACCGGACTCGATCAGGCCGATGTCGCCGACCTGCTCACGCTGGCGCGCCTGCTGAGCGCTCCGATCATGCTCTGGCTGGTGTCGAATCGCAGCCTGGACGCCGCCGTTCTGGTGGTCGTTGTCGCCTGGTGGACGGACTTCCTGGACGGCCGCCTGGCCCGCAGAGCCCATCGTGAGACCCGCTTGAAGGACTGGGACCTGCGCGCTGATGCCTGGTTGGCCAGCGCGGCGGGTCTGGGTATGGGATTGGCGGGCTATTTCTCGTGGTGGGTGGCCGTGCCCCTCGCTGCAGTGGTTCTGGTCATGTCGGTCCTGGTGTCCAATCCCGCCGCGGTCATGGTGGGCGTCGCCGCGCAGTACGGGATGTTCATCATGGCGTTGTACCTCTGGGCCGACCTTTGGTGGTTGGTCGTCCTGCATGTGATCGTCTTCCTGTTGGCGGGCTGGAGGAGGTTCTGGGATGTGGTGTGGCGGGCTTTCTGGGCGGGCCTCGCCGGCTTGCTGACGGGGCGCCGCCGGCATCGACGCTTGGTCCTTGACGACTGGGCGGAGTGAGGATCCCCGGCGAGCGGAGGGAAGGCCCGGAATCGTGATAGTCTCGAATCCGCTCCCCCCAGGAGCTCCCGCTCCGTGCCATTTACCGACCGATATGGAGGAGACCCCATGACCGACGACCGCACGGAAACCGACGCTCCGGCATCGGCCGGCGGCCTCATGGTGGTGGAGACCTCCACCGAAGATGAAGACACTCCGGACCGGATCGAGGAGCCCGCCAAGCTACTCCGGATCGCGTCCATGACCCGCTCCATGCTGGAGGAGGTCAGGACCGCCACGCTCGATGAAGAAGGGCGAGCGCGGTTGAAGGCGGTCTTCGACGCCACTCTGGAGCAGCTCCACACGGTGCTGACCGATGATCTACGGGAGGAATTGTCCGAGGTGTTCGTCCCTCTGGACGAAGGAGTTCCGACCCAGGCGGAGATCCGGGTGGCCCAGGCCCAGCTGATCGGCTGGTTGGAGGGCCTGTTCAACGGTATCCAGGCGGCCATCATGACCCAGCAGATGGCCGCTCGCGCCCAACTGAAGCAGATCAGGGGCGGCCCCCCACCCGACGAGGACCACGGCGGAGGCGGCCTCTATCTGTAGCCGTACGTGACCCTGGAGCTGGTCCTACTCCTGGTGGCAGGGTTCGCCACCGGCTTCATCAACGCGGTGGCCGGTGGGGGATCGGCCCTGACCATCCCTCTGCTCACGCTCATGTCCGACGCCAACATCGCCAACGGCACCAACCGGGTGCCCGTCCTGTTCGCCAACCTGGCCGGCATCGCCGCGTACCAGCGGGGCGACTCGGTCCCCTGGAGCCGGATATCGGTGCTGATACCGCCGGTGCTGGCCGGCGCCGGCCTGGGAGCCTGGATCGCCACTCTGATCCCGCCGGACGGGATGCAGCGGGTCTTCGCGGTGGTGTTGCTGCTGGTGGCCGTCTCGGCGGTGGTCAACACCAAGCAGTGGCTGGAGGAGGCGCCGTCCCGGCTGGGCCCCGTCGGCCGGACCGTGGCCTTCTTCTTCATCGGCTTCTACGGCGGGTTCGTCCAGATCGGGGTGGGGATACTCCTGCTGACGGCCCTGGTGCTCGGCTCCGGGTTCAGCATGCTCAGGGGCAACGGCGCCAAGGTCGTCATAATCGCCGCCTACTCGCTGATCACCTTGCCGTTCTACTTCTGGGCCGGACACGTGAACCTGTGGCTAGGGGTGATCCTGGCCTTCGGCTTCTCGTCGGGCGCCTACCTGGCGGCGAGGCTGGCGGTGCACAAGGGGTCGGCCTGGGCACGGTGGGTGCTGGTGGTCGCGGCGGTGGGGGCGGCTATCAGGATGATGTTCTGGTGACCGGAACTTCCGGGCCACCACAAAGACCGGTTATTACTTGTATCGCCAGACGATACGTCCGCGGCTGGGGTCGTAGGCGGATAGCTCGACGTCGACTCGGTCGCCCGGGAGGATACGGATGAACCGCCCCCGTCTCATCTTGCCGGAGGCTCGGGCAAGCACCTCGAGGCCACCGTCGATCTTCACGTTGAACATGGCGTTGGGCAGGGTCTCGACAACGCTGCCCTGAACCCGCAGCACGTCATCCTTGGGCAAGAAGGGTCCTCTCTGTAGCGGAAATGTGGCCGGGCTCCGGGCGGTGCTGAGGCCCTGACCGGCCAAGGCTAATGCATGGCGGGCGCTGCCGGAGGGCCTGGTTAGCCGGATGTTTCATCATCCGGGTCCGGAATCCGGCCGAGCCCGGCGGCCCCGCTCGGCCAGCACGGCCCGGGCGCGGGCGATGTCGCCCGGACAAGTTCGGGACGCCATCCAGTAGCACAGGCCCGTCGGTATGAAGAAGACCTGGAATAGGGCCAGGCCGATGGCGTAGTTCAATGGCGCCGCGAAGCTGGCGGCGAGCGCCGTGGCCACCGGAACCGTGAGTCCGTTCCCGGCTGCCCGCGACACCCCGTTGGACAGGTTGGCGATCCCGAACATGGTCCCCCGATGCTCGGGCAGGTTCACGTCGGAGATCAGGGCGAACCAGTTGGGGGAGTCGGCCGAGCTGAGGACGACCGCCACCAGGATCAGCAGGAAGGCGCTCGCCGCGTACGGGTTGGTGACAACGCTGCGGAGAGTGGCCAGGACGATTGCCATACTTCCCTGGTCCGTGGGGATTTCGAGGCCGCGCAACGGGATGAAGAAGAACGCCACGAAGAAGGGGATGGCGCCCAGGATGCCGGCTGCTGAGATGGCGGCTCGGGCCCGGGCGGTCCTGCGCTGGAGGCGGTCGCCCAGATGCCCCGCCAGGATGGAGGCAATCCCACCCAGCTGGAATATGGCGCCGAAGACAGCTCCTACCGCCGTAGCGGTGGCAAGGTCGTACCCGTCAGCCTCGACCTTGCCCTGGTACAGGAGGGGCACCCAGACCAACGATCCGTACGCCAATTGGGCGGTCAGGCCCTGGAGAACCAGCCACGGGTTGGTGCGGATCTTCCAGAGCTTCCTCATGTCGGATCGCTCGATGCGGTAGTCGTAGGTTCCTCCGGCGGCCAGCGCCTCGGCCAGCTCCGGCTCCGCCCGGCCCCGGTGTGCTTCGGCCGTGGTCAGGTACAAGAGGGCTACCGCGGCGCCGACCAGTGCCAAGCCGATGAACGGGCGTCTCCAATCGGACGCGCCCAGGACGCCGCCCACCAGGATGCCCAGGAAGCCGCCCGCACCCTGGGAGAGCCCCCAGAAGCTCATCGCCAGACCTCGACGCCGTGGGGGGATGAAGTCGGAGATCACCGAGAACCCCACGGAGGCTATGGCGCCCAGGCCGGCACCGACCAGGACCGACCACAGCGCCAGCTCGGCGAGGGATCCCGATCTCGCCGCCAGCAGCAAGCCACCGCTCCATGCCAGCGTGGCCCAGAAGAGTAGGGGCTTGCGTCGTGACCGATCGCCTATGTATCCCCAGCCCACCGCGGTCAGAGCGGTTACGAGGATGATCAGGGCGGTGACCGCCGCCACGCCGGCCTGGCTCTCTCCGAGGTCGGCGGCTATTACGTTCGTGAGTACCGGATAGAGCGCGATTGCAGCGTTGTCCAGTGACGCCAGGACCACGAAGATCGTTATCGTGTAGACGACACGAGCCTTGTCGTGAGCCTTAAAGAGCCTGGTCATTCGTACATTTCCGGTATGGTCGCGCTCCTTGGCGTGCCTCTTCGAGCCTATTGTTGGCAATAGTCATAGAATTACGCTAAACTATCCTAGTTACCCACGAGAGGCGGGCTTTGGCCGAGGGGTCAGAGGCTTCTCCGGGTAGCCACAGGTAACCGTCATGGTATCCGACCAAGGAAGCGGGCTGATGCAAAGCGAAGACAAGATTCTCGGCGCCAATGAGGTGGCCGACCTTCTGGGCATGGACGTCCAGATGATCCGGAAGTACGCGAGGGAAGGCCGCCTTCCCGCGTATCGTCTTCCGGGAGGTAGAACCTTCAAGTTCTTCCGTAGCGAGGTGCTGGACTTCGTCCGGGCTCATCCGGCGAGCACCGAAGGCAGCTGATAACGCTCGTTAGTGGATAGGCCAGGCAGTGATCGTGTCCTGGCCTATCGACCATCCTGGCAAGCGGAGTCCGGGTCCTCCACGCTGCGGTCCGTCCGGATCAGGCGCCGGTACTCGTGCTCGAGGAGGCCCCAGACCGAGTGGTCCATCCAGCGACCGCCCACTTGGATCTCCTCTCGCAGCACCCCTTCGCGCACGAACCCGAGTTTCGTAGCAACCCTCTCGCTCGCCTTGTTGGCCACCGCTACGCGGAGCACCATACGGTGCATGGACAGTTCTTCGAACCCGATCCGGAGGGCCGCGCGGGTGGCCTCGGTGGCGATGCCCCGTCCCGTGTCCTCCGTTCTGATCCAGTAACCGATCTCGCCGGATCGCGAGCTGCGGGAGACATGCCAGATGCTGATGTTGCCTACGTGGCGATCGGGCCTGTCGCGGAGCCGGATCGAGAAGTCGTAGGCCTTACCCTCGCGCCATGAGCGCATGCTCTCCCGGACGAAGCCGGCCGCTCCAGCCCTCGTAAATGTCTTGGTGGCCCAGGGTAGGAATTCGGCCAACTCCGTCTGGGAGTCGCGTACCGCGGCGTACAGGGCTTCGATGTCACGCCGCCTGAATGGCCGGAGCATCAAACGCTGCGTGTAGTGCTCGAGCGGGGGTAACACGTCTCGGGAAGGGATTCGCATGGCAATCGCGAGCCTATCCGGTATAGGGGGCCCAGGCCACCACTCCAATCCCTTTGCCCGGGCTCCTGGTCGCCCTTCTAGCATCTCCTGATGGACCATCCCTGGAATCCCGCCCGCCTGCTGCCCGAGCCGCCGACCGGTAACGGAGCCCAGCAGGCGGCGGTGCTGGCCCCTCTGTACGAGGACGGCGACGATCTCAGACTGGTCCTGATACGTCGTCCACTCCACATGCCCACGCACGGCGGTGACATCGCCTTCCCGGGCGGCAAGCCGCAACCGGGGGAGAGGCCGCTCGACACCGCCCTTCGCGAAGCCCGCGAGGAGGTCGGTATCGAGCCCGCCACGGTGGAGGTGCTCGGCTACCTGCCTGCCATCCACACCGTGAGCTACCCGCTCCTGGTCGTGCCCGTGGTTGGATGGCTTTCCGGAGTCCCCAGGCTGTGTGCCGACGCGAACGAGGTGGATCGGATACACACTCCGACCGTGGACTCCCTTCTCGACGAGACCCGCTGGCGCAGCAAGTCCTGGAAGGGCCACCAGGTGTTCGTGTTCGACCTGGATGGCGACACCCTATGGGGTGCGACCGCTCGGATGGTGCGGCGGCTGATCGGCCTGGAGCCGTACTGGTAGGGGAGCTGCTCGGTTAGGCGCGACCGGCGGCCGGCCGGCCGGTAACTAGTTCGAGGACGGCATCGTGGAGATCGCCGTTGGTCGCCAGGCCGGTTCCGGATCGGAACGATGGATGTCCGGACAGGTCTGTGAACCTGCCACCGGCCTCCGGGAGGATCACCGCCATCGGCGCCACGTCCCACGGACTCACGATCGGGTCGAGCATGGCGTCCACCCGGCCCGAAGCCACCAGGCTGTAACCGTAGGCGTCGCCCCATCCCCGCAGGATCATCGGCCCGGCGTGGAGGCGTTCGGCCATGTCCTGGGGAAGGAGGTCGAAGCCGCTGGTGCACATCACGGCGCCATCCAGATCGGATCGGCGGCGCACCGATACGGCGCGTTCGTTCAGGTAACAGCCCCGGCCCCGGCCGGCCGCGACGGTCTCGCCGAGCGCGGGGAGGTCTATGACGCCCACCGCCGCGCCGTGCTCGTCCTCGAGTGCGAGCAGCGTCGCGAAGAGCGGCACGCGCCGGATGAAGGACTGGGTGCCGTCGATGGGGTCGATGAACCAGGTGCGTCCGGATGACCCGGCGGTGTCGTCGAACTCTTCCCCCACGATGCCGTCTTCGGGGAAGCGCTGGGAGAGTTCGGTGCGGAGGAACTGCTCCGCCGCCCGGTCCGCCTCCGTGACGGGGCTCCCATCCCCCTTCACCATCACCTCCGTGGATCCGTCATACCAGCGCAGGGTGAGCTGTCCCGCCTGGCGGGCCAGGTGGACGGCCTGGCTGAGCAGCGACTCCTCGACCTGAGGTCCGCCGGGGCGGCTCATGATGGGCTGCCGGCCGCTCCGGCCGGGTGCGCTCCGGCGCGGAGCAAGCCGATGACGATCCCGTCGGCCATCGCCTCCCAGGTGGCTTCTATGACGTTCTCGTGCACCCCGATGGACCCCCAGGTCGAGGGGCCGTCGCTCATCTCGATGAAGACCCTCACCACCGCGGCCGTCGAAGCGGTGGCGTCCAGGACTCGTACGTTGTAGTTGGTGAGGCGCAGGGTGTCGAGTTGGGGATAGTGGTGCTTGAGCGCTTCCCGGAGGGCATGGTCGAGGGCGTTGACCGGCCCGTTGCCCTCGCCGGTTCTTATCACCCGCTCGCCCCGGATCACGATCTTGACCGTGGCCTCCGCCATGACCAGCGCGTCGGAGCGGTGCTCGGTCGAGACCCGGAACGACTCCAGCTCGAAGAAGTCGTGCGACCATCCGCCGGCCTGCCGCAGCATCAGCTCGAACGAGCCGTCAGCGGCCTCGAAGTGGTAACCCCGGTTCTCCATCTGCTTGATCTCGTCCAGCACCTCGGTGGCCTGTGCTCCGGTTAACGCGATGCCCAGGTCCCGGGCCTTGGCGAGTATGGTCGAGCGGCCCGACAGCTCCGAGACCACGGTACGGGTCCGGTTGCCGACGTGAGCCGGGTTCTGGTGCTCGTAGGCGTCGGGGCGCCGGGCCAGCGCCGAGGTGTGCAGGCCGGCCTTGTGGGTGAAGGCCGACGCGCCCACGAACGGACTGTGAGGGTCGAGGCTGACGTTCACGATCTCTGCGATGTGGTGGGCGATGGGCGACAGGATCTCGAGCCGGACCGGATCGAGTACGGGGACTCCCATCTTCAGCACCAGGTCAGGCAGGATGGTGGAGAGGTCGGCGTTGCCGGTTCTCTCTCCGTAGCCGTTGATGCACCCCTGAACCTGCCGGATCCCCATCTCGACAGCGGTCAGCGACGAAGCCACCGCACAACCGGCGTCGTTGTGGAAGTGCACGCCCAGTTCTGCGTCAGGAAGAGCCTCCTGGACCCGGTCGATGGCGCCTGCGATGTCCGGCAGCAGGCGTCCTCCGTTGGTATCGCACAGGACCAGGCGTTCGGCGCCCTCCTCGAATGCGGCACGGAGCACTCTGATGGAAAAGCCGGGGTTCGACAGGTAGCCGTCGAAGAAGTGCTCCGCATCGAAGAAGACCCGTCGGTCGTGGCGCCTCAGGTAGGCCACCGACTCGGCCACCATGGCGACGCCGTCGTCCAGGTCCGTCAGGAGCGCCTCGCGCACGTGGTAGTCCCACGCCTTCCCGACGATGCAGACCACGTCTGTCTCTGCCTCGAGCAGGTTGAGCATCTGTGGATCGCCCTCGACAGACCGGCGGGGCCGGCGCGTGGCGCCGAAAGCGGTCAGCGACGCGGTACGGAGGCTGAGCTCGGAACGAGCCCGCTTGAAGAACTCGCTGTCCTTCGGGTTGGCCCCGGGCCATCCGCCCTCGATGTAGCCGACCCCGAGGTCGTCCAGCAGAGCGGCTATCCGCAGCTTGTCGGAGACGGTCAGCGAGATGCCTTCCTGCTGGGCCCCGTCGCGCAGGGTGGTGTCGTAGATCTCGAGTAGGGGATGTGCCATGCGAGCCCCCCTCCCTTTGTGAGGCCGGCGGACGTTGGGTGCCAAATAAAGAACCCTGCGCCGGGGCGCAGGGTTGCGGACACAGGGTCGGTTCCCTATGCCCTATTCGATAATGATCCCGGTGTGGTTGCTCATCTCCGGACGGAGTGTCGCTGATCCGGTCCGGTATGTCAACATCCATTTCAGGACGGGCCGGTGGACCGGTGCTGCGCGGACGCACCGTTTAGCGGTCATCGGGCGGTCCGCGTAACCTCTGGATGACTTGAGCGGAGGTGATGAGGTGACCACCAAAAGGGTCTTTTCGGGGATCCAGCCCAGCGGTGATATCCACATCGGCAATTACATGGGGGCGCTCCGCAACTGGGTGGCCATGCAGGACGAGTACGCCACGGTCTACTGCGTGGTCGATCTCCATGCTCTCACCCTCCCTCAGGATCCCGCCGAATTGGCGCGGGCCCGGGTACGGACCGCCAAGATCCTGCTGGCGGCGGGGATCGACCCGCGCCGCTCCATGGTGTACTACCAGAGCCAGGTGCCGCAGCACGCCGAGCTGTCCTGGATCATGGGAACCTTCGCCTCGATGGGCCAGTTGGGCCGGATGACCCAGTACAAGGAGAAGGAGGACAAGGGCGGGCAGAACCTGGGTCTGTTCTCCTATCCGGTGCTGATGGCGGCCGACATCCTGGTCCACCGCGTGCATGCCGTGCCGGTCGGTAACGACCAGACCCAGCATCTCGAGTTCACCCGTGATCTCGTTGACCGGTTCAACTCACGCTACGGGGACTTCTTCCCGGTGCCCGAGCAGATAACCCCGCCGGTGGGAGCACGGGTGATGTCCCTGAAGGATCCCACCTCCAAGATGTCCAAGTCCGACCCGGATCCGGGCTCGCGGATAATCGTGACCGACGGCGCCGACACCATCGTGACCAAGGTTCGGCGGGCGGTTACGGACTCGGGCAACCTGATCGCCTACGACGTGGAGCGCAAGCCCGGGATCAGCAACCTACTTGACATCCTGTCCGCGTTCACGGGCCGTGACGTCCACCAACTGGCGGAGGAGTACCGTTCCGTCGGCTACGGACGGTTCAAGCAAACCGTTGCCGAGGCGGTGATCTCTGGCCTGGCGCCGGTGCGCCGAGCCTATCTCGACCTGGACGACGCCGACGTGGAACGGATCATGTCAGAGGGCGCCGAAGCGGCCCGCACCAGGGCCGAGGAGACCATGACCGGCGTGCGCCACCTCATCGGGATCAGTCGTTAGTTCCTGGCTGACACCACAACTACAAACCGGTTGGAGGGGTCGGGAAGAAGAACAGCACCACCAGCGTTGTCAGGTTGAAGCCGCTGTGGGCGAAGATCGTGGGACCGAGGGTGCCGGTCCGAGCCCTCAGCGTTCCCAGGAACAACCCGAACGCGAAGAGGACCAGGAGGGTTACAGCGCCGGCGGCGCTGTACAGCGACGGATCCACCAGGTGGATGGCGCTGAACAGGACAGAGCTGACGATCACGGCCGTGATCGGCTTGCGGTTGTTTCCCAGGAGCATCCGGAAGACCAGCCCGCGGTGGATCATCTCCTCCACGACCGGGCCCAGCACCGCCACGCCCACCACTACGGCCGCCATCGTGCTCGTTCCACGAGTCTCGGCAACCGCTTCCACGATCGCCTGGGGGATCGCATCCTCTACGCCCAGCAGGAAGCGGAGTCCGGCCGCGAGCCAGGCGAGCACTATCGACATGGCCGCACCCGCCAGTACCCAGCGGGCGTGGCGCGGCTCGACCTCGAACGAGAGGGCCTCGGCCAGGTTGGGGAACCCGCGAACCCTGCCTAGCAGGGCGAGCGCGCCGATGTGGCCGAGGTTCTGGAGGGGAATCAGGACCCAGAAGTAGAAGTTGGGGTCGGCGGTGTCCGCGCCGAGTGCTCCGGCGATCAGTCCTGCGACCACCGCCCCAAGGACTCCTGCTCCGAGGACCGTAAGGGCGTCGTACCAACGCCAGCGAGCTTCCAGCACTGACCCGCCAGGCTAGCGGTCTGGTATTTTCTTGGAGCGCACTGGGAGGTTAGCTAGGTGGACATTTCGATCGGCATCGGTAAGTCGGGCCGGCGCGGTTTCGGCTTCGACGACATATCAGTCGTCCCCAGCCGCCGCACCCGCGATCCTGACGACGTCAACCTCTCCTGGGAGTTGGACGGCTACAGGTTCGAGCTACCGATGCTCGGGTCGGCGATGGACTCGGCTGTGTCCCCTGCTACCGCGGTCGCCATCGGCCGGCTGGGAGGCCTCGGCGTGCTCAACCTGGAGGGTTTGTGGGCGCGTTACCAGGATCCCGAACCGGTGTTCGAGGAGGTGGCGACGCTGCCGGCCGACCGCGCCACCGCCCGCCTCCAGGAGTTGTACCGGGCGCCCATCGACCCGGATCTCATGCGACAGCGGATCTCCGACATCAAGTCGGCGGGGGTGGTCGCCGCGGCGTCTCTCACCCCGCAGAGCGTGGAGCGTTACATCGACGGGGTGGTGGAGGCCGGGCTCGACGTCCTGGTGATCCAGGGCACGGTGGTGTCGGCCGAGCACGTCTCCAGCCGCGACGATCCTCTCGATCTGTCGTCCTTCATCGCCGGCCTGGACCTTCCCGTGATCGTGGGCGGCTGCGCGTCCTACGCCGGGGCGATCCACCTGATGCGCACCGGCGCCGCCGGCATCCTGGTCGGGGTCGGTCCCGGCGCGGCCTGTACCACCCGCCGAGTGCTGGGGATGGGGGTGCCGCAGGCCACGGCCATCGCCGACGCGGCCGGTGCCCGGATCCGGTACCTGGCCGAGGCAGGACGGTACGTCCACGTCATAGCGGACGGCGGCATGAGCACCGGCGGTGACATAGCAAAGGCGATCGCCTGCGGGGCGGACGCGGTGATGATCGGCTCGCCGCTGGCCTCGGCGGTCGAGGCGCCGGGGCAGGGCGCCCACTGGGGAATGGCTACCTACCACCCGTCGGTGCCCCGGGGCACGAGGGTGATGACCGGACAACTGGGCACCCTCGAGCAGATCCTGGTGGGCCCGGCCCGGGAGAACGACGGCCGCCAGAACCTGTTCGGCGCGCTGAGGCTAGCCATGGCGAGCACGGGGTACGCCGACCTCAAGGAGTTCCACAAGGCGGAGTTGGTGGTGGCGCCGTCGGTCCGGACCGAGGGAAAGGCCCTCCAGCGGAGCCAGCGAGTCGGGATGGGTTCTTGAATCCTGTTCCGCCTACCGGCGGGGAGGCCCGCCATCGCCCGGTGCTCGTGGTCGATCTGGGCGCCCAGTACGCCCAACTGATCGCCCGCCGGATCCGCCAGGCCGGCGTCTTCTCCCTGATCGTCTCGCGCGACATCGGCGTGGAGGAGGCCCGGCGCCACCAGCCGCTCGGTCTCGTGCTGTCCGGCGGCCCGCTGTCCGTCTACGCCGACGACGCCTACCTGATCGACCCCGGCCTCCTGGAGATCGGCGTCCCAGTGCTCGGCATCTGCTACGGCCACCAGCTCCTGGCCCACCTGCTGGGGGGCACCGTGGAGCGCACCGGCGAGGCCGAGTACGGACGTACCTCCCTCGACGTGACCGGCGATTCCCTGCTGCTGGCCGGAACTCCGGCCCGCCAGGATGTCTGGATGAGCCATATGGATGCCGTCACGCGGCCGCCGCAAGGGTTTGCCGGGGTGGCTACAACGCAGGGCTCGCCGGTGGCGACCATGGAGGACCAGGAGCGCCTTTTCTACGGCGTCCAGTTCCACCCCGAGGTCATCCACACAGACCACGGGTTCGAAGTCATGGAGCGGTTCGTGAGGGACGCGTGCGGAGCCGCGCAAGACTGGACCGGCGGGTCGATCATCACCGAGCAGGTCAGCGCCATCCGGACCAGGGTGGGAGATGCCCGGGTTGTCTGCGGCCTGTCCGGCGGCGTCGACTCGGCGGTGGCCGCCGCCCTGGTCCATCGGGCGGTCGGGAACCGCCTCACCTGCGTGTTCGTGGATCACGGGCTGCTGCGAGCCGGGGAGGCGGAGCAGGTCGACGAGACGTTCCGCCGGAACTTCGAGATCGACCTGATACGGGTCGATGCCGCCGATCGGTTCCT
This sequence comes from Acidimicrobiia bacterium, assembly GCA_009838635.1. GTDB lineage: Bacteria > Actinomycetota > Acidimicrobiia > Spongiisociales > Spongiisociaceae > Spongiisocius. The sequence continues at coordinate 33,841 of VXRE01000161.1, forward strand.
GGATGCGCTGGCAGGAGTGACCGATCCCGAGCGGAAGCGCCGCATCATCGGTGAGCTCTTCATCCGCACCTTCGAGGAGGCCACGGCCGGCATTCCCGACGCCCGGTTCCTGGTCCAGGGCACGCTGTACCCGGATGTCATCGAGTCCGGCGGCGCCTCTGCCGCCACGATCAAGACCCACCACAACGTGGGCGGGCTACCCGACAACCTGGGTTTCGAGCTCATCGAGCCGCTTCGCGACCTGTTCAAGGACGAGGTCAGAGCGGTGGGGGAGGAGTTGGGACTTCCCGAGGAGATCGTCTGGCGCCAGCCCTTCCCCGGCCCCGGCCTGGCGGTGCGCGTGATCGGAGATGTCACCCGGGAGCGGCTGGAACTCCTCCGGGCCGCCGACGCCATCGTTACCGCGGAGATCCGCGAGGCCGGGCTGTACCGGGAGATATGGCAGTCGTTCGCGGTGCTTCCGGACGTGAGGACGGTAGGTGTACAGGGCGATGGACGGACGTACGCCCACGCTCTGGTGGTGCGAGCGGTCACATCGGAGGACGCCATGACGGCGGACTTCGCCCGGATCCCCTATCCGGTCCTCGAGCGGATCTCCCGCCGGGTGATGAACGAGGTTCCCGGAATCAACCGGGTGGCCTACGACATCTCCTCCAAGCCACCCGCCACCATCGAGTGGGAGTAGCCGCCTACGGTGGTAGCCGTCGCCATGGTGACCCGACGGGGGTTGCTGCAGTTGGGTCGTGGCCGCCGCGTTCGGCTGTTACAGGCTAAGAGACGAAGGCCGGTGGCCTGGTGAACGGATAGGGCCTCGGAGGGTCTTGCGCCCATAGCGAGTCGAGAATCCGGGCGTCGCCATCAGGCAGTTCATAGGAAGCGCGGATGACCTTGAGCGGCCAGGCACGCGCCGGTCTGAGCACTTCGATCCCGACCACTTCACCGGATTCGTCCAGGTCGACCATTGTCCCCTCGTCGAACTGCCGCGTCCGAGCCACTGGCGAATCAGTGATCTCTATGTAGAGAGCGTCAGCGTCATAGTCGTAGGAGAAGATCATCTGCTGAAACCTCCGTGCTCATCGGGCCACGCGGCTGTGATCACATGGTATCGGTTCTCAACGCTTGCGCATACCTGGAGGAAGTCCTCATTGCGGGTTGCGGCGGTTGGTCCAGTGGCGCTTGCGGAGGTGGCGGATGACGTTTGCCGGGGTGTCGCGCCAGCACTGGAGGGGGTCCCATCCGTCGTGGGCCAGGCACATGTTGCACGACACGCACTCGACCCCGCCGGTACGCCCGGCCTCGAGCTTCCGCACCAGGTCGGGCTCGCGGATGAACGGGCGGGCCATGGCCACGAAGTCCGCGTCGCCGGAGGCCAGGACGTCGGTCATGGTGCCGGTGGTTCGCACGCCTCCCACCAGGATCGTAGGTACGCCTGCGGCCCGGCGGACGTCCCGGGCGAAGGGTCGGTAATAGGCCTCAGGGCCCTCGGGGTTCCAGCATCGCTGCGCCAGCAACTGCCTCCAGGCCTGGCGACGGCCGACCGCCACGTACGGGCGGATGTTCTCGGCGTAGCTGCGCATCACGCCGAAAGTGGTCTCGAATCCGTCGATGCCCCGCTCCGCCAGCAACCTGGCCCGCTGCAGTGACTCCTCGCGCAGCAGGCCGCCCGGAACCGAATCCTCCACGCTGAGCCGGGCCGTCACCGGGAACCCGGTTCCGACGGCCGCGCGCACGGCCTCGTAGACCTCCACGAGGAACCGACCGCGGCGCTCGGCGTCACCACCCCAGCCATCCTCCCTGGTGTTGGCATGGGGCGAGCAGAACTCCGAGATCAGGTAGCCGTTGCCGCCGTGAATGTGGACACCGTCGAAACCCGCCTCTCGGGCTCGCCCGGCCGCGTCACCGAACGCCCGGACCAGAGCCTCGATCCCGGCCTCGGACAGCTCCTCCGGCTGGTGGGCGTACATGGCGTTCGGCACCGGCGAGGGAGCCACAGGGGTGATGGACGACATCATCGTCTGGCTTCCGCAATGGCCGAGTTGGGCGAATATGGTCCCGCCGGCCTCGTGAACGGCGCGGGTGGCTCGCCGGAGGTACGGGATCACACCATCGCGGTGTATCCCGGTCTGGTGACGGCTGGCCTGGCCGCGCGGATCGACGTACATGTGGCCGGTGAGGATGAGGCCCGCGCCTCCGGCGGCCAGGCGACGGTACAGGTCCACGTACGAGTCCAGGACCTCTCCACCGGGCGCGGCCATGGTCTCGGACGTGGCGGCGCGCACGATCCGGTTGGCGATGGTGACCGTCCCGATCCGCCCCGGCCGGAGGTAGAGAGGCAGGTTGCTCATCGCGATCTCCTGACGCGGTCGGCGGGGTCGGGTGCGCCATTCTGGCACGCGCCGCGAGGGGGGTGCATCCACCATGTCATCTAATTACAACGCTGTGATTACGTGACATGGGGTCCGGTTAACATGACCGGGATGGTCCAGTTGATCGAAACCGACACTGCTCCGAACGACCCATCAGACTCTCCGCTGTTCGCCGATCTCAACCCGACCCAGCGGGAGGCGGTGGCCGCCACCGAGGGTCCTGTGCTGGTGGTGGCCGGTGCCGGCTCGGGCAAGACCAGGGTGCTCACCTACCGGGTCGCCCACCTGATACGCGACCTCGGGGTGGCGCCGTGGGAGGTCCTGGCCATCACCTTCACCAACAAGGCGGCCGGCGAGATGAAGGAGCGGGTTAGGAGTCTGGTGGGTCCGAGGGCCAAGGGGATGTGGATTTCCACCTTCCACTCCGCGTGCGTGAGGATCCTCCGTAGGGAAGCGCCCCGGCTGGGTTACTCGTCACGGTTCACGATCTACGACGCCCAGGACTCGCTCCGGGCCATCACCCGTGTGATCCGGGATCTGCGCCTGGACCCGAAGAACTTCCAGCCCCGGGCGATGCGTGCCAAGATCTCCAACGCCAAGAACGAGCTGGTGGACTACGAGAGCTTTTCCGAGCAGGGCGGGAACTTCCGTCACGAGATCGAGGCCGACATCTACCGGCTCTACCAGGAGCAGCTGTTGAAGAACTCGGCTATGGACTTCGACGATCTCCTCATGGTGGCCACGGAGGTGCTCGACGCCTTCCCCGACGTGCTCGAGTACTACCGCGAGCGGTTCCGGTACCTGCATGTCGACGAGTTCCAGGACACCAACCGCGCCCAGTACGTGCTGGTCCGCCAGCTGGCCGGGGAGAGAGCCAATGTCTGCGCGGTCGGCGACTCCGATCAGTCGATCTACGCGTTCCGCGGGGCCGATATCCGCAACATCCTCAATTTCGAGCGGGACTATCCCCAGGCTCGGGTGGTGGTGCTCGACCAGAACTATCGCTCCACGCAGACCATCCTGGAGGCCGCCAACGCGGTGATCTCCCACAACGGTCGCCGCCAGCCCAAGCGGCTGTGGAGCGACCTCGGCCAGGGTGCTCCCATCTCGCTCTACACCGCAGAGGACGAGGCCGATGAGGGTGGGTTCGTGGCCGAGGAGATCCGCAAGTTGTCGAGAGAGGGCTTCGACCTGTCGCGGATGGCGGTGTTCTACCGGGTCAACGCCCAGAGCCGGGCCGTGGAGGAGAGCTTTGCCCGCTTCGGTGTGTCCTACCGCGTGATCGGCACGGTTCGGTTCTACGAGCGGCGCGAGATCAAGGATGTGCTGGCCTATCTGCGGGTGCTGGTCAACCCGGCCGACGAAGTCTCGGTGCGCCGGATCATCAACCTGCCCCGGCGGGGCATCGGCGATGTGACGATCGGCTGGCTGGCCCGGTTCGCCGAGGCGGAGGAGACCACCTTCTTCGAGGCGGCCCGGCGTCACGCTGAGAACGACTCGCTGGCGAAGCGGGCCCACGGCGCCATCGACTCCTTTCTCGCCGACATGGAGAAGGTCGCCGGCCATGCCGCGTCCGGTCCGGCGGCAGCCGTCAGGGCGGCGCTGGAGGAGGTGGGCTACCTCGAGGCGGTCGAGGCTGAGGGCACCGTCGAGGCTCAGGGGAGGGCCGAGAACCTGCGCGAGCTCCTCTCCGGCGCGGAGGAGTTCGAACTGGCCGCCCTGCCGGATGGGGGGGAAGAACCGGACGGGATGCGCCTGGTGGAGCAGTTCCTGGAGTCGGTCAGCCTGGTGAGCGACACCGACGAGTTGGATGACAAGGGCGGCGCGGTGACCCTCATGACCCTGCACAACGCCAAGGGCCTCGAGTTCCCGGTGGTGTTCATCGTGGGCATGGAGGACGGGATCTTCCCCTACGCCCGGGCCCTTACCGACCACGACGAGCTCGAGGAGGAGCGCCGGCTCTGCTACGTGGGTCTCACCCGGGCCCAGGAGCGCCTCTACCTATCAGCCTCCCGGTCCCGCCTGCTGTACGGGATGTCCACCTACAACCCGCCCTCCCGGTTCCTGCGAGAGATACCGGCCGGCCTGGTCAACAAGCTGGGCAGGCGCCTGAGGGACCACCGCCGGGAGTCGCTCGGCGGGCGCCGCCGGGCGCGGCTCGGTACCGAACTGGCAGTGGACGATCGGGTGCGGCATGACGTCTGGGGGATCGGCCGGGTGGTCAGCGTGGAGGGCACCGGCGGCGGCGCCCAGGTCGAGGTGGACTTCCCGGCCGAGGGCACCAAGCGGCTCCTCGTTCACTGGGCCCCGATGGAGAAGATCCAGGCGTAGTGGCCGGTGCCAGTGGCCGGTAGCCAGTTCGCGACCTAGAGGCAATCAAGTTCCTCGTGCCCAAAAACTTGTCGGGTTGTCCGTTCCTCCCGAGTTACAACATTCTCTGACCACTGACCACTGACCACTGACCACTGACCACTGACCGCGGCGATCGTATTACCGTTGGGCGGGCATGGTGAGGGAGTCACCTGCGGGTGACCCACACGAGATCGGGGAGGCAGGACGTGTTCGGCGGGAATGACTCGAGGCTGGCAGCTCTCGGGGTGCTGGGGCAGTCGGTATGGCTCGACTCCATCTCCAGGGAGATGCTGCGGTCCGGCGAGTTGGAGCGGTACGTAGAAGCCGGGATCAGCGGGGTCACCTCCAACCCCACGATCTTTGCCAAGGCGATCCTGTCCGGCGACTCCTACGACGCCCAGATCGACGAGTTGGTTGCCCGCGACGCCGATGTCGACGAGATCTATACGGCGGTCGTCACCCGCGACATCCGCCGGGCCTGCGACGTGATGGCGCCCACTCATCGCCGGTCCGGTGGTCTGGACGGGTTCGTGTCGGTCGAGGTGTCACCTGAGTTGGCTCACGAGGCGGAGGCCACGGTCGCGGAGGCTCGCGACTGGGTCAAGAGGGTCGACCGGCCCAACCTGCTCATCAAGATACCGGCGACCCGGGCAGGCCTTTCGGCCATCGAGGCGGCCATCGCGGAAGGCATATCGGTGAACGTCACCCTGATCTTCTCGCTGGAGCGTTACCTGGCCGTGATCGACGCCTACATGAGCGGCCTGGAGCGGTTCCGGGAGGCGGGAGGAAACCCGGCAGCCGTCAACTCGGTGGCCTCGTTCTTCGTCTCCCGCTTCGACACCGAGGTGGACAAGCGCCTCGGTGCTATCGGCACACCGCGGGCGGGCGCGCTGGCCGGCCGGACCGCGGTTGCCAACGCCCGTGTCGCCTACCTGGAGTTCCTGCGGGCATTCTCGTCCGACCGGTGGTTGCGGCTCCGCCGGCACGGGGCCAACGTGCAGAAGCCGCTCTGGGCGTCCACCTCCACCAAGAACCCGGCCTACTCCGACACCCTGTACATCGACACCCTGGTGGCGCCCGAGACGGTCAACACCCTGCCGGAATCGGCTATCGCCGCCTACCAGGACCATGGTCCGGACAGCCCGGAAGTGCTCGGCATCAACCAGATGGCGGACGGTGTGATGGTGCTGGAGGACCTCGAGACGGTGGGGGTCGATTACCACGACGTGGCGGCCAAGCTGGAGCGGGACGGCGTGAGCAGTTTCGCGGCTTCCTTCCGTGAGATGGTCGACGACATCGAGCGGAAACGAGCCCTGTCCGCCGCCTCCGGTAAGTGACGGGCGCCGAGCATCGCATGCCCCGACGCATCCTGGTTGCCAAGCCCGGCCTCGACGGCCATGACCGGGGCGCCAAGGTGGTGGCCAGGGCGCTTAGGGACGCGGGGAACGAGGTCATCTACTCGGGACTCCACCAGACCCCGGCCCAGATCGTGGAGGCCGCCATCCAGGAGGATGTGAACGCAATCGGCCTTTCCGCCCTCTCCGGCGCCCACATGACCCTCTTCCCGGCGGTCGTGGAGTTGCTCCGGGAGCGGGATGCGGGCGACATCGTGGTCTTCGGCGGTGGAATAGTTCCCGAACGCGATGCCGAACTGCTCAAGGAACAGGGGATCGCGGCGATCTTCACCCCCGGAACCCCCCTGGCCGAGGTGACCGGATGGGTGGAGTCCAACGTCCGTTCCCGCTGAGCGGCAGGGATAGAATCACGGCCCGTGGATCTTCTCGAGTACCAGGGAAAAGAATTCTTCGGTCGGTACGGGCTTCCGGTGTCGCCCGGTTTCGTAGTTCGAGGAGTGCCCGAGGCGCGTGAGATAGCGGACCGGCTCGGTTATCCGGTGGTGGTGAAGGCCCAGGTCCACATCGGAGGCCGCGGTAAGGCCGGCGGCATCAGGTTGGCCAGGGACGCGGAAGAGGTCGCGGCGGCGGCCGAGGCCATCCTCGGCATGGACATCGGGGGCCATACGGTGGGCTGCGTGCTCGTGGAGGAAGCCGCCCGGATCGCCGCCGAGTACTACGCCAGCTTCACCCTGGACCGTTCAGCCCGCAGCTATCTGGGCATGCTGTCATCGCGGGGCGGGGTGGACATCGAGGCAGTGGCCGAGTCGGATCCAGGCAGCATCGCCCGGATATGGGTGGATCCTCTCGATGGTCTCGGGGAAGCAGCCGCCCGGACATGGGTCCGAGACGCCCGGCTTGACGAGACCGCCGCCGACGAGCTGGTGGAGGTGCTGCTCAAGCTCTACGAGGCCTTCGTGGAGGGAGACGCCGACCTGGTCGAGATCAATCCCCTGATCCTGACGCCGGAGGGACAAGTAAGGGTCCTTGATGCGAAGGTGACCCTGGACGACAACTCGGTGTTCCGTCATCCCGAGTACCGCGCTTACGACGCCACCCAACCCAGGGATGAGCGCGAGGCGGCTGCCCATGTCCAGGGTCTCCAATACGTGGGGCTCGACGGAACGGTGGGCGTGATCGCCAACGGCGCCGGGCTGGCGATGAGCACGGTCGACGTGGTGGCCCAGGCCGGCGGCGCGGCCGCCAACTTCCTCGACATAGGCGGCGGCGCTGACGTAGAGACGATGGCCGCCGCGCTCCGGGTCATCAACAACGACCCGGCGGTCAAGGCGATATTCATCAACATCTTCGGCGGGATCGTGCAGGGAGAGGTGGTGGCCCAGGGCATCCTCGACGCGCTGGATCGGGTCGAGCTGCGAGCGCCCATAGTTCTGCGGCTGGACGGCACCAACGCCGACCAGGGCCGGGCGATGGTGGCGCCGAGGCTCTCGGAGATGCTGATGATGGCCGATTCGATGTCCGGCGGCGCCGCCCGGGCAGTGGCGATAGCGGGGAGCAGATGAGTATCTGGCTGGGCGAGCGCAGCCGGGTGGTCTACCAGGGGCTGACCGGCCGCGCCGGCCGCTTCCATGCCCTCCGGAACCGCGCCTACGGCACCCGGGTGGTGGCCGGCACGAACCCGTCCAAGGCCGGGGCATCGGTGGAGGGCATCCCGGTGTTCGCCACGGTCGGCGCCGCCGTCGAGGCCACGGGCGCCGACGTCTCCTGCGTGTTCGTTCCCGCCCCGTATGTAAGGGGCGCCGTGGTGGAGGCCGCCGAGGGAGGGGTGACCCTCGTGGTGGTGATAACCGAGGGTGTGCCCGCCAAGGACGAGGCCTGGCTCTACGGCAAGCTCCGACGCGACCACCCCGAGGTCCGGATGATCGGTCCCAACTGCCCCGGCCTGATCAGCCCCGGCAAGGCCAACGTCGGAATCACCGCCGGCGACATCGCCCTGCCCGGCGGCCCGGTGGGGCTGGTCAGCCGCTCCGGCACCCTGACCTACCAGGCCCTCTACGAACTGAAACAGGCCGGGATCGGGGTTACCACCTGCGTGGGGATCGGCGGTGATCCGGTACCCGGAACCTCCTTCACCGACTGCCTGGCCGCGTTCGAGGACGATCCCGAGACCGGGGCGGTGATGATGATCGGGGAGATCGGCGGCTCGGCGGAGGAGGAGGCGGCCGCCTTCATCGCCGAGCACATGGCCAAGCCGGTGGTTGCCTACATTGCCGGGATCACTGCTCCTCCCGGCAAGAAGATGGGCCATGCCGGCGCCATCGTCTCGGGCGGGAAGGGGACCGCCGCCGCCAAGATCGAGACCCTGAGCGGAGCCGGTGTGCGGGTGGGGGAGAGCCCTTCGGAGGCCGGTCGCCTCATGGTGGAAGTGGTCGCCGGTCTCTAGCCCTGATTATTCATGTCCCCAGCACACCGACCCGGATCAGCCCACTTCAACCACACCTTTTCTACAGAGGCTACATTTCACCTGCTAGGTGATACCACATCCGGCCGGACGATCGGGCTTCCAGGATGGCTATAAACCCAGGTCAGAAGACACGGAACTCCCATTCCCGTGCCCGTACAGACCCCCATCCATGAATGATTGGGGCTAATGGTCCGGACGACGGCTTGCTGAGGCCCATCCCGCAATCACCCTTCCGACCCTGCGGGTGGCGAGCTTGAACCGCCGCGCGCTCCTGTCGGTGTTCGACAAGTCCGGCCTGGTCGAATTCGCTACCGGCCTGGTCGATGCGGGATGGGAGTTGCTGGCGAGCGGCGGCACCGCTGCGGTCCTGGCCGGGGAGGGTCTCGATGTCATCGACCTGGCCGACCACACCGGCTCGCCGGTCATGCTGGGCCACCGGGTGGTCACGCTCCACCCGAAGGTCCACGGAGGCATCCTGGCCGACCGATCGCACCCGGACCACAGGGCCGATATGGAACGGTACGGGATCGAGCCGATCGACCTGGTGGTGGTCAACCTCTACCCGTTCGAGGCCGAGCCCGGCGTGGAGAACATCGACATCGGCGGTCCGGCCCTGATCCGGGCGGCGGCCAAGAACCATCGCCATGTCGGGGTGGTGTGCGATCCGTCGGACTACCCGGCCGTTCTCGACGAGATCCGCTCCGGGGAGTGGCTGTCTGGACCGACGCGCGAGACGCTTGCCAGGAAGGCCTTCGCCCGCACCGCCGCCTATGACGGAACGATCGTGAGTTGGCTCGACGAACTCGACGACGAAGCTCTCCTACCGCCGACGCTTCACCTGTCGTTGGAGCGGGCCGGGGTGCTCCGCTACGGGGAGAACCCCGATCAACCGGCCGCGAGCTACCGGCGCATCGGAAGACACGCCTCACCGGATGATGCCGAGGATTGGTGGAACGCCGTGGTCCAGCACAGCGGTGTGGCGCTGAGCTACCTCAACCTGCTGGATGCCGGAGCGGCCTGGGGCCTGGTCCACGACCTCGGCGATCGGCCGGCGGCCGCGGTCATCAAGCACGCCGGGCCGTGCGGCGCCGCCGTCGGGGAGGATCCGGCCGCCGCTTACGAGAGGGCGCTGGCCTGTGATGAGAGGGCTGCTTTCGGCGGGGTGGTGGCTCTGAACCGGCCGGTGGATCTCGATACGGCGGCGCTGATGGACGGGGCGCCGCAAGCGGATGTCATCATCGCCCCCGCTTACGCCGAGGGGGTGGTCGAGCGCATCCGGGCCCGGCGAGCGGGCACGCGGGTCCTCGAAGCTCCGACTCCGCGGCGTTCCGGCCGGACGCTGCGGCAGATCGAAGGGGGCTGGCTGGTGCAGGCTGCATCGCCCGATTCATCGGACAGGTCGGCGTGGCGGGTGGTGAGCCGGCGCGATCCGGGCCATCTGGTGGAGGATGCCGCGTTCGCGTGGCGGGTGGCCGCGCACGTCGCCTCCAACGCCGCCGTCCTGGCAAGGAACGGCACCGCCTGGGGAATCGGTGGCGGGCAACAGGACCGGGTGGGAGCGGTAGAGATGGCGGTGGGCAAGGCGGGCGGGCGCGCCGCCGGCGGCGTATGCGCCTCGGACGGGTTCTTCCCGTTCCCGGACGGGATCGAGGCGGCCGCTACCGGAGGCGTAGAGTTGATCATCCAGCCCGGCGGCTCGGTGAACGACCGGGCGGTCGTGGAGGCGGCCGACCGCCTCGGGTTGTCGATGATCTTCACCGGCACGCGACGATTCCGGCACTGATGAGGGGAACGAGATGAGCGCACAGGTCCTCGATGGCAAAGCAGTGGCGCGAGCGGTGCTGGACGAGACCGCCGAACGGGTAGCCGCCCTCAAAGACCGCGGGAAGGCGACCACGCTGGCGACCGTGCTGGTGGGGGAGGACCCCGCCTCCGCCGCCTACGTCCGTTCCAAGCGCAGGCGGGCGGCGGAAGTGGGCATCCGCTCCGTCCACCATGAACTCGGCAGTGACGTTTCCCAGGACCGGGTGGTGGGCCTGATCCGGCGCCTGAACGAGGATCCTTCCGTCGACGGGATCCTGCTCCAGCTCCCGCTCCCGGCGGGGTTGGACGACCAGAGCGCCACGATCGAGATCGATCCGGCCAAGGATGTGGACGGCCTCCATCCCACCAACCTGGGGATGATCGTTCTGGATCGTCCCGTGTTCGCCCCCTGCACGCCGAGCGGATGCCTTCGCATCCTCGAGCATTACGGCATTCCACTCCGGGGAGCGAACGTGGTGGTGGTGGGACGGTCCTTCCTGGTGGGCCGGCCCCTGGCGTTACTCATGGCGGCGCGCGGCGCCGACGCCACGGTGACGATTGCCCACTCCCGCACGAAGGACCTGGCCGGTGTTACCCGTTGGGCCGACATCCTGGTGGTGGCGGTGGGCAGGCCGGAGATGGTTACCGGCCGCTACGTCCGCGACGGAGCCGTGGTGATCGACGTCGGCATCAACCGGACCGAGTCGGGCTCGCTGGTGGGCGACGTCAAATACGACGAGGTGGCGGAGGTGGCGGCTGCCATCACGCCGGTACCGGGCGGGGTCGGTCCCATGACCGTGGCCATGCTGATGCACAACACCGCCGTTGCTTCGGGGCTGAGGGCGGGTTAGCCACCGGAGAAGCATCCGGCCCCGAGCACGCCTACGGGGGGCTGCCGGTGGGATCAGGACGGTGACGGCGTCCAGAGCCGGCTGATGGGGACAGCTCGCAGACCGCCCCGGCTGATTGTAAGTAAATGCTCCGGCTGATTGTAAGTTTCTCCATTCGCTGATCGTCGACATAGTCCCCGAGCTAGGGAGGACCCACGGGCGGTCGGTGTTGCCCGCTAGACGGCAATACGAGCCGAGCGCTTGACGTAATCCGATACAGGTGGGTCGCCGGTCGTGACTTCCAGGCCGTGTTCGTCGAGCGGGAACAGGCGCCCGTCCACGACCTCCCATGCTTGCGGGGACGGGTCGGCGGCGAGGAGCCATGTCGGGGGGACGAGGTCGGTATAGGAGACCGAGGGCCGGGCGGCCAGGGCCAGGGCGTGGGCCCGTCCCACCGAGGTCTCCACCAGGCCACCGATCTTGACGTCCACACCGGCCGAGGAGAGCATGTCGATGGCCCTCAGCGTGGGTACCGGGCCCAGGATGCCCGGCTTGAGGCTCACGAGGTCGGCCGCGTCCTGCTCGATGATCCGCTCCACGGCCTCCGCGGTCGTGGCCGGCTCGTCCAGGCAGATCGGCGTCGCCATGCGCCGGCGCAACCCGGCATGGCCGTCCAGGTCGCACGCCGGCAGCGGTTGCTCCAGGTAGGCCAGTCCCAGATCGTCGAGCGCCGCCAGCGCCGGGTCGTCCGGCCGGTAACTGCCGTTGGCGTCCGCGGCGACCGTCAAGCCGGGGAACCGCTCGCGTACCGCCCGCAGGTGAACTACATCCCTCCCGGGCTCGATCTTGATCTTCACCTGCCTCGCGCCTGCTTCGATCATCCGCTCGACCCCGACGACCAACCGGTCGGGTGACTCCTGGAGGCCGATGGCCGCGCAGGCCGTCGACGGCTGACCGGACCCGTTCAGGTAGGACCACAGCGGGATGCCATCCCGCCGGGCGGCCAGGTCTGTCCGAGCCTGCCCGAGAGCGGCGGAGGCCGTGGCAGGAATCCCGGAGCGGTCACCGTCGAACACGCCTCCGCCCGTCGCGGCCAGGGCTTCCCAGACATCCCCTACGGTCTCGGGCGTGTAGCCGGGATAGGGCGCCGCCTCCCCCCAGCCGGAGATCCCGTCCTCGGTGAAGCACACCAGGACGACCCGGCGTTCCGAGATGGCCGCCCGGGAGTTGGAGAAGCGGTGGTGGAGGGGGATGCCCAACTCGACCAGATGCAGTAGGCGGGACATGCGGGCAGGATACCGGCGACCTTCCCTCCCGAGTCACCAGACCAGTGGCCTGTCTGTGGAATGGCGGTGTGGTATGGCGTCGGCAGCGAGGGGCGCCGATGGCCGCCAGAGCACATCGGGTTGTTTCGCAGACAGACCACTAGGCTCGCGGCGGTTGGGAATAGGGGACTGAGCACAGACAGGAGTTGCCATGCCGGGCCGCATCACTATGGGAGAAGCGGGGCTGGAGGTGCCCGACGAGCCGATCGTTCCCTTCATCGAGGGCGATGGGATCGGACCGGACATCTGGCGGGCCGCCAGGAAGGTGTTCGATGCCGCGGTCGAGCACGTCTACGGGGGAGGTCGCCGGATAGCCTGGCACGAGGTCTACGCCGGAGAGACATCTTTCAAGAGGAACGGCGAGTGGCTCCCGGAGGAGACGATCGAGACCTTCCAGGAATACCTCGTGGGTATCAAGGGGCCGCTCACCACCCCGGTCGGGGGCGGGATCCGGTCCTTGAACGTCACGATCCGCCAGACCCTCGACCTGTACGCCTGCCTGCGGCCGGTTCGCTGGTACCGGGGCATTCCCTCGCCGATCCGTACCCCGCACCTCGTGGACATGGTCATCTTCCGCGAGAACACCGAGGATGTGTACGCCGGTATGGAGGTGGAGGAGGCCAGCGACGAGGCCGGCAGGCTGATCGGGTTCCTGGACGATGAGTTCGGCTGGAAGATAAAGCCCGATTCCGGCGTTGGCATCAAGCCCATATCGGACGGTGGCTCCAAACGCCTGGTGCGCGCCGCGATCCAGTACGCCGTGATGTTCGGGCGGCGATCCGTCACCCTCGTCCACAAGGGCAACATCATGAAGTTCACCGAGGGCGCCTTCCGTAACTGGGGATACGAGGTGGCCAGGGAGGAGTTCCCCGCGGAGACCATCACCTGGGACGAGTGCGGGGGAGAGCCGGGTGACAAGATCCTGATCCAGGACGTGATCGCCGACGCCATGCTGCAGCAGGTGCTGACCCGTCCCGCCAACTACGACGTCATCGCCACCACCAACCTGAACGGCGACTACCTGTCGGACGCGCTGGCCGCCCAGGTGGGGGGCATCGGCCTGGCGCCGGGCGGGAACATCAACTACGCCACCGGCCATGCCGTGTTCGAGGCCACCCACGGCACCGCCCCCAAGTACGCCGGTCTGGACAAGGTCAATCCGGGCTCGGTGATCCTGTCAGGCGCCAACATGCTCCGCTACATGGGGTGGAGGGGGGCCGCCGATCTGATCGAGGCCAGCTTGGAGGCGGTGATAGGGGATCGGGTCGTCACCTACGACCTGGCCCGGCTGATGAAGTACTCCACCGAGGTGCGGACTTCCGAGTTCGCTGCCGCCCTGGTGGAGCGGATGCCGATCATCGAACGCTACGCCGCCATGAGCGGGACCCGCCGGGCGCCGAGCCACATCCGCGCCTACATGTAGATCCGACCAGGGAGAACCGGACGTGAGCCGATCGAAGAAGATCACAGTCGTAGGCGCTGGGAAGTACGGCTCCACCACTGCGCAACGGCTGGCGGCCATGGACATCGCCCACGAGGTGGTGATGACCGACATCGTGGAGGGGCTGCCCCAGGGTCTGGCGCTGGACATGAACCAGTCGCGTCCGGTCGAGGGGTACCGCACCCGGGTGATCGGCTCCAACGGCTACGAAGAGACGGCGGGGAGCGATGTCGGAATCATCACCGCCGGGCTGGCTCGCAAGCCGGGAATGTCCCGCATGGACCTGCTGGCGGTCAACGCCAGGATCGTCCGGCAGGTCACCAGGGAGCTGGTCGATCGGTCCCCGGATGTGACCATCATCGTGGTGACCAACCCGCTGGATCAGATGACCGTCCTGGCCGCCGACGTGAGCGGCCTCCCTCGCCACCGGGTGATGGGACAGGCCGGCGTGCTGGACTCGTCCCGCTTCGCCCATTTCATCGCCGAGCGCCTCGAGGTGGACATCCTCTCGGTCGAGGCCCTGACCCTCGGTAGCCACGGCGCGACCATGGTCCCCGTGCCGTCCCAGTGCTTCGTGGACGGGCAGCCCCTCCCGGAGATACTTGCCCAGGAGGAGATCGATGCACTGGTGGAGCGAACCCGGGGCGGCGGCGCGGAGATCGTCGGCTACCTGAAGACCGGGAGCGCGTTCTATGCCCCTTCGTCCGCGGCCGCGCTCATGGCGCGGGCGATCCTCAACGACGAGGGCAGGGTGGCGCCGGTGTGCGCCTGGCTCACCGGGGAATACGGGCTGTCGGACATCTACCTGGGTGTACCGGCCCGTCTGGGCGCCGCCGGTGTGGAGGAAGTGGTCGAACACAACCTGACCGCTACCGAACGAGCCGGTCTCCACGCCGCAGCTGAGGCGGTGCGCGACAAGATCGAGGAGATGGAAGCGATCCTGGGCGCCTGAGGGTCCGACGGAACTCCCGGATCGAGCCGTGGCTGCCCATGCCGACCCCGTCCTCAGCATCCTCCTATAGTCACGGTCGGCCTTGATGTCCGACCTGTACTTTCCGGCGATGAGGGAAGCAAGATGAACAAACGCGATCTGGCAGATGTGGTTGCCTACGAGACCGGAACGTCCCGGAGCCGGGCTATGGCGAGCGTCAACGTGGTGTTCGAGACGATCGCCGGGGCGCTCCGGGAGGGAGCGGACGTCCGGATCACGGGGTTCGGCACCTTCGCGGTGCGACAGCGCAAGGCTCGGACCGGTCGCAATCCTCGGACGGGTGAGGCAGTCGAGATCCCGGCCACCAGATCCCCCGCCTTCAAGCCTTCGAAAGCCCTCAAGGACCGAGTAAATAGCTAGTGGTCAGTTGTCAGTGTAATCCAACATAAACTAGCAACTAGCAACTAGCAACTAGCAACTAGCAACTAGTACTCCACTTCGAGTCCGGAGACGGCATCCGCGAGGTGATCCAGCGCTCGCTGGTTCAGTAGCAGCTTGGCCACGTTGCCCGAGATGGCCAGCTTCCCGCCGAAGAAGGCGCTCTGGATCTTCAACGTCCCTTGGGATATGGCCGCCGCCGTGGCGTAGTCAGTCCTCACGGTGAGATCCGCCTGCCCCAGGGTTCCGATCGCCAGGGAGGCGTCATCGTCGGCCACGTCAAGGTAGTAACGGCCGGCAGCCCCATCGGGGACCTGGTCGATCTCGAACTGGACCGAGAACTCGATGTCCTCCACGGCGGCACCGAAGCCGGGATGGCCGCGCACGGCCTCCGTCACCCGCTCGGCCCACTCGGCGCTCAGGAACCTAGCCGCCACGCCGGCTACCTCCGGGATTCGCCATCACCGCTGCCCTCCCAGCTTTCGGTTGCGTATCTTGGACAGCAGGTAGTCACGGTTCATCAGGGCGATGTTATCCAGCGAGATCCCCTTGGGACAGGCAGGCTCGCATTCGCCGTGGTTGGAACAGGATCCGAAGTACTCCTCCATGGTCTCCACCATACGCTCGACTCGCATCCAGCGCTCCGGTTGGCCCTGCGGCAGCAGGTTGAGGTGGGCGACCTTGGCGGCGGTGAAGAGTTGGCCCGCGCCGTTGGGACAAGCGGCCACGCAGGCCCCGCATCCGATACATGCCGCCGCGTCCATGGCGGCGTCGGATGTCTCCTTCGGCACCGGCGTCAGGTTGGCCTCAGGCGCAGATCCGGTCGGGGCGCCGATATAGCCGCCGGCCTCGATGATCCGGTCGAACGCCCCCCGGTCCACCACCAGGTCGCGGACGATCGGGAAGGAGGTAGCCCGCCAGGGCTCGATGACGATGGTGTCACCATCCGAGAACTCCCGCATGTGGAGCTGGCAGGTGGCGGTGCTCCCCTGGGGTCCGTGCGCCCGGCCGTCGATCATCAGACCGCACGATCCGCAGATGCCCTCCCGGCAGTCGTGGTCGAAGGCGATCGGTTCATGACCGGCGGTTACCAGCCGCTCGTTGACAAGGTCGAGCATCTCCAGGAACGACATGTCCTGGTGGATGCCGGCGGCCTCGTACGTCTCGAACCGGCCCTCCACTCCGGGACCGTCCTGCCGCCATACCCGCAACGTCAGATGCATCCGGTCCCTCCTACCTGTAGCTGCGCTGGGCCGGCTTGACGTGGTCGAAGGTCAGGGGCTCCTGGTGCAGGATGGGTTCGTGGCCGTTGGCCCAGCCCCACGCCGCCACGTAGGAGAAGTTGGCGTCGTCGCGCCTCGCCTCCCCGTCATCGGTCTGGTGCTCTACCCGGAAATGGCCGCCGCAGGACTCCTCGCGGTGCAGGGCGTCCACGCACATCAGGCGAGCCAGCTGCAGGAAATCGTCCACCCGCCCTGCCTTCTCGAGGGACTGGTTGAGGGTGCTGCTCGTGCCCAGAACCCGCAGGTCCCGGTCGAAGTCCTCCTTGAGGGAGTCGATGTCGGAGATAGCCCGGCGCAGCCCGTCCGCGGTCCGCTCCATGCCGCAGTACTCCCACAGCACCTTCCCCAGTTCCCGGTGGAACCAGTCAACCGACCGTGATCCCCCGATGGACAGGTAGCGCTCGGTCCGGGTGGCCACCTGCCTCTCCGTCTCGACGAACGCCGCATCGTTGCTCGGGACCAGGCCTTCTCCCAGCTGCGGCGCCAGGTAGTCGCCAACCGTGTATGGGACGACGAAGTAGCCGTCCGCCAAGCCCTGCATCAGCGCGGACGCGCCCAGACGGTTGGCGCCGTGGTCGGAGAAGTTGGCCTCTCCGAGCGCGTACAGCCCCGGGATGGTCGTCATGAGGTTGTAGTCCACCCAGAGCCCGCCCATCGTGTAGTGCATGGCCGGATAGATGCGCATGGGCGTCTCGTAGGGGCTCTCACCGGTGATGCGGTGGTACATGTCGAAGAGGTTGCCGTACCGTTCCCGCACGGTGTCCTGTCCCAGCCGCCGCAGGGCTTCCTCGAAGTCCAGGTATACCCCGTTGGCGAGAGGCCCGACCCCCTTCCCCCGGTCCACCTCGACCTTGGCGGCCCGGGAGGCCACATCGCGGGGTACCAGGTTGCCGAAGGCCGGGTAGCGCCGTTCGAGGTAATAGTCCCGGTCCGACTCCCCGATGTCACCGGGCAGCCGGGTGTCGCCCGCCCGGTCCGGAACCCAGATCCGTCCGTCGTTCCGCAACGACTCGGACATCAGGGTGAGTTTGGACTGGAACTCGTCCGAGGCGGGGATACACGTGGGATGGATCTGCGTGTAGCAGGGGTTGGCGAACAGCGCCCCCTGGCGATGGGCGCGCCACACCGCGGTCACGTTGGACTTCATCGCGTTGGTGGAGAGGTAGAAGACGTTGCTGTAGCCGCCCGTGGCCAGGAGCACGGCATGCCCCGGATGGGAAGCGATCTCCCCGCTGACCAGGTCGCGGGTGACGATGCCCACGGCTCGACCGTCCTTCACCACCACGTCCAGCATCTCGGTCTGGGTGTGCAGCTCCACCGTGCCGCGGTCGACCTGGCGCATCATCGCCTGGTACGCCCCCAGCAGGAGTTGCTGGCCGGTCTGGCCGCGCGCGTAGAAGGTGCGTGAGACCTGAGCCCCGCCGAAGGAACGGTTGGCCAGGAGTCCGCCGTACTCCCTGGCGAATGGAACGCCCTGTGCGGTGCATTGGTCGATGATCTCCACCGAGAGCTGGGCGAGGCGGTAGACGTTCGACTCGCGCGACCGGTAGTCGCCGCCCTTCACGGTGTCATAGAACAGCCGGTGGATGGAGTCGCCGTCGTTGGGGTAGTTCTTGGCGGCGTTGATGCCTCCCTGGGCGGCGATGGAATGCGCCCGGCGGGCCGAGTCGTGGAAGGTATACGCCTTGACCCGGTAGCCGAGCTCGCCCAGCGTGGCGGCCGCTGAGGCTCCCGCCAGCCCTGTGCCGACCACGATGATGGTGAAGCGCCGCTTGTTGGCCGGGCTGACCAGGCTTATCGAGTCCCGGTGGTTGTCCCAGTGCTCGTTGATCGGCCCCGACGGGATCCTGGCGTCCAGCATGCGGTAGGTCTCTCCCGCTTCCTACGAAACGATGTCCAGGGCGACGCCGACCGGTACGGCCAGGAAGCCGGCCACCACCACCGTGGCGAAGGCGTGGGCGAATGTCCGGCGGAAACGGTTGAATCGGGGATTGCTGATGCCCAGGCTCTGGAACAGGCTCCACGCCCCGTGCCAGATGTGGAAGGCCAGAGCCACCTGAGCCGCCACGTACAGGATCCACACCGGCCAGCGGCTCAGGCTCGCGACCAGGTTGTGGTAGACGGACCCGCGGACGAAATCCGGGTTGACAGCCTCCACGCCGATGGTCAGGTCCGCCAGATGCCACGCCAGGAAGAGGAGCACGATTACTCCACTCCAGCGCATCGTCCGGCTGGCGTAACGGGCGGCCAGGTAGTCCCGCGGTGACTGGTACTTGGTCTCCCTGGCGTCCCGGTTGCTACGGGTCAGCGCCAAGGCGGCGTGGATGTGGATCAGGAAGGCGGCTGCCAGGGGGATCCGCAGGAACGCCCACAGCACCATGGTGCGGGGGAAGAGGGGTTCGCCCAGATCGCGCAGGCCCTCGCCGTACTCATCGATGCGGAAGGTGCCTCCATGAGCGCCCTCGAAGACGTGGAGGTTGCCGATCATGTGGCCCAGCACGAACAACAGGAGGACCACGCCGCTGATCGCCATGGCGTACTTCTTGCCGGTGTCGGTGCGGTAGATGGACACGATCCAGGGTGCCCGCCGGACCCGCTCGCGTCCGGCTCGCCTCAGGTTGAGCATGTCGCTACCTTACCGGCTCCCCGCCTCCTCCAATGTGCGCTCGGCGTGCCGTCGCGAGCCTCGTGAGCCGCGGCCGGGCTTGACGTCCGCCGCGGGCACCGGTTATATTACAATGTCGTAATTGCGCGTGTGTAAGTCGAGGTGGAGGTTGCGACGCGAACTCATTGACGCTCTTGCCGTCGAGCAGGTGGGATGGAAGGAATACGCCAACTGTCTCGGGGCTCATCACGACCTCTTCTTCCCGGACCGCGGTGCGTCCACTCGGGCGGCCAAGCAGATCTGTGCCGAATGCCAGGTTCGGGTCGACTGCCTCGAGTATGCCGTGACCAGGGGGGAGAAGTTCGGCATCTGGGGTGGTCTGTCAGAGCGGGAGCGGAGGAAGATCCGCAAGCAGCGGGCTGCGGAGGCTCTGCAGCGCGCCGTGAGCTGAATATTTCCCAATTCCTCGGGCTCGCAGTTACAGTATGAGGATGACACCTTCCCCTATTGCCTCCCTTGCCCGCAACCGCGCGCTCTGGCTCCTGTGTGCCTTCGTGCTCGCCCTGGTCGCCTGTTCCGACG
This sequence comes from Acidimicrobiia bacterium, assembly GCA_009838635.1. Lineage (GTDB taxonomy): Bacteria > Actinomycetota > Acidimicrobiia > Spongiisociales > Spongiisociaceae > Spongiisocius. Next base: position 53,616 of record VXRE01000161.1, read on the forward strand.
ATCCCGAGGAAGTCCCGCCCGAGACCACGGCGCCGGATACGACGACGGCGGTAATCCTGGACACGACCACGACCGCCGCGGCGCCACAGGTGGATACCACGGCGCCGACCACGACCACCACGGTCCCCGACGAGGAGTTTCCGGGGCCGACCGTTCTTGCCTATCTCGAGGAGATCCGGAACATCGCGGTAGCCACCGGCCAGGTGGCGCTCGACATGCGAGCGGCCAACAACGACTGGGACAATCGATCGGTGACGGGCGTCAGGTATCCCGATACGGAGGCGGCCCTCGTGGCCGTCAGGGACCGGACCCGCCAGCTGCGGGACGCTATCGGGTTGGTGGAGCCACCCAACGAGTTCGGCCTTCCCGTGGAGCATCAGACGGCTTGGGAGGCCTTGGGCGAGATGGCGGATGCCGCGGTGGAGGCGCTGGCCGGGCTGAGGTCGCCCGATACCGGGGAGCGGCGCCGGGCCGCGCTCTCCGACTTCATAGTCGCATTCGAGCGCTTCAACGGTGCAGTGAGCCGCATTGTCGACATCATCGACGTGGGCGGAGCCATCGACCTTCCGACCATCACGGTGGCGACCACGGTGGCTACCACCACGACCACGACCGCCGCGACGACTGCCACGACTTCCGCAGCTCCCACCACCACGGGCGCCACGACGACCACCGTCGCGGCCACCACCACGACCACCTTGTCGGCGGTTGTCGAGCACAGCATCGTGGACAGCGGCGGAGATTCCTCAGACCCGGTCCAGCTCTGGATGACCGTCTCCGTCGAGGTCGGCACGACCAAGAAACAGCTGGCGGAGCTGGGAGCCCGGCTGGCTACGGAGTACAGGCTTTCGCGCGATTACCAAGCCCTGATTATCCACTTCGTTCGCTTCCCCGAGGGCATTGCGACGCTCGGGAGATGGACCGACGCACCCCACGGCGACTGGGAAAGGGCCGGCGAGGCGACCAAGGGCGACTACTCCACCCACCAGATCGTCGACGAGACCATCGAGAAGGACTGGTCGCTGCTCCCGACGGACGAGCAGATGGACGTATTCCGCAAGTACAACGACTACCGGACGGCGTACCAGATCGAGAGCGGCGTGTCTCCGCCCGACTCGGAGCTGATCCCGCTGGCCGCCGTTGCGCTCGGTCTCGAAGAGGCCGCCATCGAGGAGGCCATCGACGCGTGGAGCGCGTGGGTGGGCTACTAGCCACGACGGCGGTGTGCTCGCTACGTCCGGGGCGCTAAGGGTGTTGGCCGGGCTTCGCTGTTATCATCGGGTCCAAGGGAAGGGAGACTACGGATGATTCCCAAGATCCAAGGTGGCGAGATCATCGTTATTCTCGTGGTAATCCTGCTCCTGTTCGGCGCCAGGAAGCTTCCGGAACTGGCGCGTTCGCTCGGCAGCTCGGCTCGCGAGTTCCGTAAGGGAATCGAAGAGGGCCGCACCGAGGAGCAGGACGAGGCAGCACCCACCACGACGATCTCCGACTCCAGCACCACCACTTCCGGCACCGAGACTTAGTTGCTAGTTGCTAGTTGCTAGTTGCTAGTTGCTGTTGGATTCCACTGACTAGCAGTCGCTGACGCCCCCAGAGGGCCGTTGGCCGCTTTCCGGTGGCCAGACCGTCAGCGGGGCCAAGCAGGTTTACCGCAGCCCGTTGAGCCTGATCAGTTCGAAAGGGCGGTCAGGTAGTCCTCGAACTGGCGGGCGACCAGGATCTCCTCCGATCGGATCACGTCGGTCACCCTCCCGTGAGCGTTCAGCACGAAGGTGGAGCGCATGGCAGCGCCCAAGGAGTCGTTGAAGACACCGTAGGCCTTGGAAGTCTCCCCGTGTGGCCAGTAGTCGCTCAGCACCGGGTACTCGATCCCTTCCTGCTTGGCCCACGCGTCGTTGGCGAACCGGGTGTCGCAGGTGATGGCGACCACATTGGATCCGAGTTCTTCCAGCTGTCCGAGGCTCTCCTGCAGCTCGCAGAGCTCACCCGTGCACACCGAGGTGAACGGGAACGGGATGAATACCAGCAGCGTCTTGTTGCCGCGCAGGGACTCCAGGGTGACCTGCTCGTTGTTGGTGTCCGGCAGGGAGAACGCCGGTGCGGGCTGTCCTATCTCGATGGTCATGTCACTCCTCGTCGGGTTGAATCCGGGCAATACTATCGGCGGCTCACGAGCCCTCAGCCGGTGAAGGGGTCGTCCAGCAGGACCCTCGCCGCCCATCCGGTCACGTCGTCGAGTTCCCCTGGAGAGGGCAGGTTGTCACCGCCTTGCCAGATCCTCCGCACCGCTGCCGGGCCCCAGCGCGAACCCACCTCGGCACAGAACTCGGTGCCCCTGCCGTGGACCCCTGCTGACGAGGAGGTCGGGAGGGTTCCGGCGAACTCGGATCGATCTCCCCGGGTCGCCAGATGTTCGGCCATGGCGGATCGGATGTTCGTGAGGTCCGGGAGCAACCCGGCCGAGGCTTGTTCGACCAGGTAGGCGCCGTACCCCTCCACCATCGTCATGGCGGTATGAGCTTCCTCCAGCAGCTTCTCGTTCATCCCCCCTCCGAACAGGGCGCTCATCCCGCCCGGTTGGCCGAAGGCCTCCTCCAGACGGGCCGGGTCGGTGAGCGCCTCCTGCCAGATACCGAGCGCGCCGGCGTCGAGCTCCATCGAGCTCACCACCGATCCGAACAGATCGATCAGGTGGGGCCGCACCCACGGTTGGCCGAGTAGGGCCTCGTGGACCGACTCGTGGAATGCCACCCACAACCTGACCTGGCGCGGATCGAGTGCGTATTCCGAGGCGAAGCCTTCGATGTTCGGGATATGGAAAGTGAAACCGACCGGCTCGGCTGCCGGCAGCCCGGTGTCGAACGAGCCGAGCGCCTGCGTGCTGAGCATTCCTGCCAAGGCACCCGCGTTCATACCCAGCAGCGCCGGGCCGAGGGGCTTCATCAGCCCGCCGAGCGGGCCGGATCCCATCCCGTCCAGGCGGTCCGCCATGGGATCGACCAGGTAGCGGAAGGAGCGGAGGTGAAGCCGGGCCCACTCCTTCCGACCGACCAGGACGGGCTCGAGGGTCGGATCGGTGGCCAGGCCGGTGGATGCGGGCACCTTCAACTGGACCAAGCGGGCCAGCTCCAGGTATTCGTCTGCGATCCAGGGATCGATGGGCTCGGGGTCGCCCGAGACATGGCCGGCGAGTTGCTCTGCCAGCGCCCAGTTGACGGGGCCCGGCCGGCTGAGCAGCTTCATGAGCTCGTCGAGGAGGTTGCGATCCGTCATTGCCGCCCTCCCATACGATGGCTTCGCCGCCATCTCCGAGGCTAGCCGTGTCCCTGCGCAATGGCCTGCCTGCTATCGCAGCACGGTCGTCCGCTGTTCCCATAGAATCCACTTCCATGGAATCTCCGCATCCGCGGGAGCGGGTTCGACGTCGCGTGAGGGTCTCCGCCCGACCCATCGATCCGCGTGCCCTGGTCGGCGAGGTGAGCGGCCCGCAGAGCGGGGCCATCGCTCTCTTCCTGGGCACCGTGCGGGATCATTCCCCCGGCAGGCAGGGGATCACCCACCTGGAATACGAGGCCTACGAGGCACATGTCGTCGGCCGGATCGAGGAGATCGTGGAAGAGGCCACGGCTCGCTGGCCCATCAACGCGGTGGTGGTCGAGCACCGGGTCGGTCGAGTTGAGTTGGCCGAGGCATCGGTGGCGGTCGCCGTAGCCTGTGCGCACCGCGCCGAGGCGTTCGAAGCCGCCCGCTACCTGATCGACGAGCTCAAGTCCCGCGCCCCCATCTGGAAGAAGGAGGTCTGGCCAGGGGGAGAGGCCTGGTCGGCCGGGTCATAGCGCATGTTATAGTTGTTAAGTTCTAGTTACTATTAACTAGCAACCAGAAACTAGCGACTAGAAACTAATCTCCAGGCGATGGGCGTGGCGCCGGCGGCCAGCAGGATCTTGATGGTGTCGCCGATGAGGAACGGGGCCATCCCCTTCTCGACTCCCTCCGCGAGGCCCCACGAGAACGTGTACATGAGCCAGGCTATGCCCAGGGCGTAGATGATGAGGTTGCCGGTCAGGAAGGTGCCGACCGAGGTGGCCAGGCGGCGATCGTGGCGTTGTTCGGCGAGGTAACCCGTCACGTAGGCCGCCAGAATGAACCCCACCAGGTACCCGCCGGTAGCTCCGGTGGCCACTTCCCAGCCGCCTGCCCCGCCGGCGTAGAAGGGAAGCCCGATCGCCCCGAGCGCCACGTACAGCAACTGGCTGGCGGCCCCCTCGCGAGCTCCGAGAACCGCACCGGTCAGGAGCACCGCGAATGTCTGTCCCGTGATCGGAACGGGTGTGAAGCCCAGCTGGATCCGGATCTGGGCACAGGCCGCGGTCAGCAGGGCGAAGGCCACGACCCGGACGGCGGTGGCGACGCGTGCGTCCATTTTCCCGAGCGGGATGATCCGGGCGGAAAGCACCTCGGGCTGGTAGCTCATTGATGGGCTCCTTGGTGTTGACTGGGCTTTGGACTCGGTCGGGCCGGGCCGGGTTTCATGACCATCGGAACACGACGGTTGGGTAACCCCTGTGGACCGGGGCGCGGTGACAGGCTACCGGGTGTGGATGATCCGGTATGCAAGGCCGGTGGGTAATCTCGATCAGGTCCTATGCAAGACCCTCCCGAGACTTCCCCGAGTCGTGTGGCTCCTGCCGGCCGCGAGGACTCGCCGCAGCCCCGGGACCGCTTCTGGCCGTTGGCCGCGGCGGTCGGGCTGGTCTGTTCGGCCGTGGCAGCGGGACTCCTGTGGTTCGTCACGGTGCCCTACTACGCGATGTGGCCCGGGCCGATCGGAGAGGTCGTCGACTACGTGACCGTCGAGGACGGTCCCGCCGTCCATCCGTTGAACGGGGATCTCTATCTGTTGACGGTGAGCCTCCAGGAGGTGAACGCGTATGCCCTGGTGGAGGGCTGGCTAGATCCCGGTGTCGACGTGGTACCGCGAGCTCTGATCCGCCCGGAGGGTGTCACGCCCGAGGAGCATCGGGAGCGGAACCTTCAGATGATGGACGACTCCGTCGACAGCGCCATCCTGGCCGCGCTCGACTACCTGGGGGTCCCGGTGGAGCGCGCCGAGGACGGGGTCCTGGTCGTCTCGGTGCTGGAGAGCGGGCCGGCGGTCGGGATCCTCGAGGCCGGTGATGTGGTCGTGGGGGTGGAACACGCGCCGGTGGGCACCATCCAGGAGGCCACGGACGCCATCGGCTCCCTGAAGATCGGCGATGCCGTGGTGCTGAGCATCCTGAGGCAGGATGAGCGTTACGACCTCGAGGTCACCCTGGCCGAACATCCGGATGAGTCCGGTCGGCCGATGGTGGGGATCGGACTGGGCGACTACACACCTCGCGCGGAGTTGCCCTTCGAGATCGACATCGACCGGGCTACCTCCGGGGGTGGTCCGTCGGCGGGCATGATGTATGCCCTGGGCCTGATCGACCTGCTCACGGAAGAGGATCTGGTCCGGGGGAACATCATCGCCGGTACCGGCACCATCTCGTCCGACGGGCATGTGGGGCCGGTAGGAGGGGTCCGCCAGAAGGTCATCGCCGCCCAGAACGCCGGGGCCCGTTACATCCTGGTGCCGCAGCAGAACTACCCGGATGCGGTGGCGGCCGGGTGGGATGGCGTCGAGATTCTGGCTGTCTCCTCGATCGAGGAGGCGGTGGAGGCGGTAAGGGCGCTGCCGGTCTGATTTCACCCCCGCCACGCGGAACTTATCCCCAAGATGCGGATCGCGGGGTAGAGTTATCCACATATGAACAGAGAGTTGACAGGCGCGGACACCGAGCAGCTGACCTTCAGCCGTACGTTCCTCGGCTATGACCCACTCGAGGTGCGGGCATTCGTCCGGGAGGCGAACCAGCGTATTGCCCGGCTCTCCTCCCCTGGTTCTCGGAGCCCGGACGAGAGTGGGGCCGGGTCCGAGCCGGAGTTGGGTGGCGCCATCGCCTCGGCAGTGCGGGAGATAGACGAGGTACTGGAATCGGCCCGTTTGGCAGCCGAGCGCATCCGTAGCTCGGCCGAGGTCGATGTCTCGGACAGCGTGGAGTCGGCTCAGGAGCAGGCCCGGCAGATCGTGGCCGAGGCGGAGGACGAAGCCTTCACCCTGCGCCAGGTTGCGTGGGAGGCGGCCACGGAGATGCTGGAGACAGCTAGTTCGGAGGTGGCCGAACTGCGGGCCGATGCTGAGTGTGATGCCCTCCGCATCATCCATGACGCGGAGCGCCGGGCGATACGGAATCTGGCCGCGGCCCGCCGGGACTCCGAGAACGTCCTGCAGACGGCGAGAGTCGAGTACGACCGGCTGGTCGAGTTGGCAAGCGCGGCGAGCCCGGAGGCAGGCGCCGATGGGAGAGTGGACGGGCAGGTGCCGGATGGCGAGGACTCCGAGCCGGCTGCCTCGCCGACCAAGCGGCTCGTGGTCGAGATCCCGGCGGAGGACGAACCAGTCGAGGAGTCGGAACCGCCGGCTCCATCCGAGGTCTATGGCACCATCCGGGTGATCCCGGCCACCTCCACTCCGGCCGAGGCGCCGACGAGGGGTAAGCCGGCGAAGACCCCCGGCAGCGACGATGACGAGGGAGCGGAGCTCAGCGAGTCCGCCATCCGCCTCGGCTGGGCCGACGGGACGCGGAGCGTCCGGTTGGTCGGCACCCCCGCGACGCGAGCCCGGGTCGAGGTGGATGCCGTTGAGGTGGCCCGAGAGGTGGCTCGTCTCCGCGCGGGGCCGGATACCGGTATCGAGGCGGAGAACGGACAACCCGCGGCCGGGGAACTACCCGACCGCCCTGCTGGGCCTTCGGTCCCGGCCGGGGCCGGATCCCGCCCGGGTCGTGGCAGCGCGCCCGTCACCGCCCGTGGCAACGGAGCCGATCCTGGCGTCACGGCGCCGTCCGATGACGAACTGGCGGTGCTCTTCTCTCGCCTGCGGAACCGGGTTGGCCGCTCCAACGCCCCTGCGTGAGGTCGTCCGCTACCCTGATATAGCCCGCTACCCTCCTGGATCATGATCAGAATGGAGCCGGGTTCTTTCCGGCGGCCTCGCCGCCGTCCCAGTCGCTGGGTGATCCTCGTGGCGGTGGCGGCCTTCCTGCTGCTGATGGCGCTGAGCGGGCTGGCCACCGCATGGACCGACTATCTCTGGTTCAGTTCGGTCGGTGCCACGTCGGTCTGGGTCACCACCCTGGTGTCGCGGATCCTGCTGGCGCTGATCGGTTTCGCGGTTGCCGCCCTCGTCGTCTGGATCAACCTGGAGGTGGTCTCCCGCTGCAAAGTCGACCCGCTGGTGGGCGGAGGCCCGGATGACGAGGTGATCCGCCGCTTCCGGCAGTGGATAGGCGCGCGCCGGATCCGCGCCCACCTGGCCGGGGCGACGCTTCTCGGACTCCTGCTCGGCGTGGCCATAGCTTCCTGGTGGCGGGACGTGCTGGTCTGGCTCAACGAAGTCCCGTTCGGGAAGGCCGACCCGATCTTCGGGGTCGACGTGTCCTTCTACGTGTTCCACCTACCCGTCTACCGGAACATCGTCGGGTGGGCGATCCAGTTAGTGGTCGCATCCGCGCTGGTCTCGCTGGCATACCACTACTTGAGCGGCGGCATCCAGCGGCTGCCGAACCGGTTCCCGCTCGTCTCGAGAGGGGTCAAGTCTCACCTATCGGTCCTGCTGGCGGCTTTGGCGCTACTCAAGGCGGTCGCCTACCGGCTCGACGCCTACGAACTCCTGTACTCCACCCGGGGCGCGATCTTCGGCGCTTCCTACACAGACGTGACCGCTCATCGCCCGGCCCTCACCTTGCTGATGGCCATCTCGATACTGGGCGCGGGCTTGCTCCTGTGGAATATGCGCCAGGCAGGCTGGTTACTGCCGGCGGTTGCGGGCGGGCTGTGGCTCATCGTCTCGGTGGTTGTGGGCGGCGTCATCCCGGCGGCCATCGAGCGGTTCCGTGTCCAGCCCAACCAGTTCAACCTCGAGCGCCCCTACATCGAGCATCACATCGAGTACACCCTGGATGCCTACGGCCTGGGGGAGGGGCAGGTGGAGACTCGCGACTTCGCGGCCTCGCCGGACCTGACCAGCGAGGACATCGCCGGTAACCAGGCGACCATCAGCAACGTGAAGCTCTGGGACCCCGGCGTGCTGGTGCCGGCCTACTCCCAGCTGCAGGCGATCCGCCCCTACTACCAGATATCCAATGTCGACACCGACCGCTACGTGATCGACGGGGAGCTCACCCAGGTGATGATCGCCGCCAGGGAGCTGGACTCGGAGGATCTACCGGCGGAAGGATGGGTCAACGAGAAGCTGGTGTACACGCACGGGTTCGGGGAGGTGATCTCCCGGGCCAACGATGTCAACCCGACCACGGGCGAGCCCGACTTCCTGGTGCGGGACGTTCCACCCGAGTCGATCGTGGCCGAGCTGCAGACCCTCCAGCCCCGCATCTACTTCGGCGAGGCGGCCGAGTCGGGTAGTTACGTGATCGCACGCACCAACCAGCCGGAGGTCGACTTCCCCTCCGGCGAGGACGACACGGTGGTTCGCAACACGTATGAGGGGGAGGGCGGTGTGCAGCTGTCCAACTTCGCGGTCCGGTTTGCGATGGCGCTTCGGTTCGGTGACCTCAACACCCTCATCTCGCCGGAGCTCACCCCGGAATCCCGGGTGTTGATGGTGCGCAACGTGGTCGATCGGCTTGCCCGCGTGGCGCCCTTCATGCAAGCCGACAACGATCCGTACCTGGCACTCATCGACGGGCGCCTGGTGTGGATCGTCGACCTCTACGCCACCACCGACCGCTACCCGTACTCGGCGCCGGTCATCGACGAGCGCCTCGGGATCACCTCGGATCTGTCCCGCGATTTCAACTACATCCGGAACTCGGTCAAGGCGGTGGTCGACGCCGAGGACGGCACCATGACGCTCTACGTCCTCGAACCCACCGATCCGCTCACTCAGGCCTACCGAGACGTGTTCCCCGACGTTTTCACGGATGCATCCGAGATGAGCGAGGAGCTACGGGGACACCTGCGCTATCCGGAGGACATGTTCCGGGTCCAGTCCGAGATGTACGCCACGTATCACCAGCGGGACCCGCAGGACTTCTTCCAGGATGAGGACAAGTGGGATATCCCGGGCGATCCGGCCTCATCCGACCGGGAACTGCTTCGTGGCGACGCCTTCGATCAAACCGGCCGGGTCAGAAAGGACCTCCGCCAGAGCCTGCCCTACTACATGCTGATGAGGTTGCCGGACGAGGAGGAGCTCTCCTACCTGATCTTCCAGAGCTTCAACCCGGCCAGCCGGAACAACATGACCGCCTTCCTGGTGGCCAAGAGCGGTCCCGCCGATTACGGAGAGATCATCGACTACCGCCTGCCCAGGGGAGTGCTCACCAACGGGCTCGAGCAGGTGAGCGCGCGGATCGACCAGGATCCCGTCATCTCCCAGCAGTTCACCCTGCTGGGCCAGCAGGGATCCGAGATCATCCGGGGCAACATGCTGGTGGTGCCGGTCGAGGAGTCACTCCTGTTCATCCAGCCCATCTACCTCAGGGCGGAAGGCGTCCTGCTGCCGGAGTTCAAGCGGGTGGTGGTGGTGTTCGGTGACCAGACCACGCCGATCATGAGCGAGTCGCTGGATGCTGCCCTGGCGGAGATCTTCGGATCGGCGCGGGCCGTCGTCGACCCCGACGAAGACACCGTCTCCGAGGACGCCGTTACCGCTCCGAGTGACGGGAGCGACGAGGTTCAAGCCACGGTCCTGCGGATCGACCGTCTACTGACCGAGGCCGATGCGGCGCTTCGCTCGGGCGACCTGGGCGAGTACCAGGCGAAGGTCGACGAAGCCGCCCGCCTTACCGACCGCCTGGTCGGCTTGCTGGAAGGCTAGGCACCTGACCGGACGGCAAGGTGGCCGATCCTATGATGGAAGGCCTGCGATCATGGGAGGCGGTGGATGCCGGGGCTGATCAGATGGTTCAGGGACGTCTCCCTCAGCGACATTCCGCTGGTGGGCGGTAAGAACGCCTCGCTCGGAGAGATGTACTCCAACCTCGGATCGCTGGGCGTGATCGTGCCCAACGGCTTCGCCACCACCGTGGACGCGTTCCGGCTGTTCATGAACGAGTCGGGACTGCAGGACCGCGTCGAGCGGCGCCTGCTCGATGCCGGCACGGATGATCCGGCCGCGCTGCGCGACGCCGGAGAGGACATCCGGCGCTGGGTGGCCGGGGCGCCGGTTCCCGAGCGCCTGATAGACGAGATCGGCGCCGCCTACGAGAGCCTGGGCGCCGAGCCGGGCGGGTCCGTGGTGGCGGTACGGTCGTCGGCCACTGCCGAGGACCTGCCGGATGCCTCCTTCGCCGGCCTGCAGGACACCTACCTCGGCGTACAGGGCGCCGACCGGGTGGTCCGGGCGGTTCGGGATGTCTTCGCCTCCCTCTTCAGCCACCGGGCGCTCAGCTACCGGATCCGGGGCGGATACGACGAGGGCGGGGTCGCCATCTCCGCGGGCGTGCAGAGGATGGTGCGCAGCGCCGCGTCCGGGGTCGTGTTCACCATCGACACGGAGAGCGGGTTCGGAGGGGTGGTGTTCATCACCGGCGCCTACGGGCTGGGCGAGCTCCTGGTCCAGGGAGGCATCAACCCCGACGAGTTCTACGTGGCCAAGCGGAACCTGGCCGCCGGGCGACCGGCCGTGATCTCCCGGACGCTCGGGACCAAGACGCAGCAGATGGTGTTCGGCGAGTTGCGGGGATCCGAGGTCGAGGTGGAGGACGTGCCGCTCGTCGACCAGCGGCGGTTCTGCCTCAGCGATCCGGAGATCGAGGAACTGGCCCGCCAGGCGGTGGCCATCGAGGACTACTACGGACGCCCGATGGACGTCGAATGGGCGAAGGACACCGGCGACGGCCGCCTCTACATCGTTCAGGCGCGTCCTGAAACAGTGCGGAGCAGAGAGAGCCAGGCGATCCTCACCCGGTTCCGGCTGGAGGGGAGCGGCGCCGTCCTGGTGACGGGCCGCAGCGTGGGCCAGCGGATCGGGACCGGCTCGGTGCGGGTCGTCCACTCTCCCCGGGACATGAACCGGGTCGAGGAGGGTGATGTCCTGGTCGCCGACATGACGGATCCGGACTGGGAGCCGGTGATGCAGCGGGCCGCGGCCATCGTCACCAACCGTGGCGGCCGCACCTGCCACGCCGCCATAATCGCCCGGGAGTTGGGAGTTCCGGCCGTGGTGGGGTCGGGGAACGCCACCAGGCGGCTGAAGGATGGCGCCGAGGTCACCGTCTCGTGCGCGCAGGGTGAGATCGGGAGGGTCTACGAAGGAGCCGTACCGTTCCGTACCGAGGTGGTCCAACTGGATCGCATGCCGGAACCGCCCACCAAGGTGATGATGAACGTGGGAAATCCCTCCCGCGCCTTCGGGTTCAGCCGGATTCCCAACCACGGTGTGGGGCTGGCCAGGATGGAGTTCATCATCAACAACGCCATCGGAGTCCATCCGAAGGCCTTGCTCGACTACCCGGACGTCCCCGCTGATGTGAGGGAGGGCATCGAGGAGCGCATCGCCGGATACGAGGATCCCCGGTCGTTCTTCATCACCAAGCTGGTGGAGGGGATCGCGACGCTGGCGCTCGGCTTCCATCCCAAGCCGGTGATCGTGCGCCTGTCCGACTTCAAATCGAACGAGTACGCCCATCTGCTGGGCGGGAGCCGTTACGAGCCCACCGAGGAGAACCCGATGCTCGGATTCCGGGGAGCTTCGCGCTACCGGTCTTCGGAGTTCGCCGATGTGTTCGCGCTCGAGTGCGAGGCGCTCCGGAGGGCCCGGAACGAGTTGGGTCTCGACAACATCGAGGTCATGGTTCCATTCGTCCGGACCGTGGAGGAGGCTTCCAGCGTGGTGGAGGTGCTGGCTCGTAACGGCCTGCGTCGCGGGCAGGACGGGCTACGGATCATCATGATGTGCGAGATACCGTCCAACGCCCTGCTCGCCTCCGAGTTCCTGGAGTTCTTCGACGGATTCTCGATCGGATCGAACGATCTGGCACAGCTCTCCCTGGCCTTGGATCGCGACTCCGCCCTGGTGGCCGGCCTCTTCGACGAGCGCAACCCGGCGGTCAAGGAGCTGATCCGGTTGGCCGTCGAGGCGTGCCGCGACGCCGGCAAGTACATCGGGATCTGCGGCCAGGGGCCTTCCGACTATCCGGACTTCGCGGCCTGGCTGGTGGAGGTCGGGCTCGAGAGCGTCTCATTGAATCCTGACACGGTGGTCGAGACCTGGATGTACCTGTCCGGCCAGGAGGCATGACGTCGTGCCCGGCATGTCTGATGCCGCCGTGATCATCGGGCGGCCGGGGGCGCATGCCCGGTCCGGTTCCTGACCTTTCATGCCCGTAGTCTTCGCCCTGCTGGCGGCGGCGTGCTTCTCAGCCCTCGCCATCACGGTCACCAGGGGCTTCCGTACCAACAGCTTGATGACCGGCCTGATGGTGTCGCTGCCGGTCGGTGCCGTCGTCACCGGCGCCTTCACCCTGGCCGACCCCCCGACCGGCCTGACGCTCCGGGCGATCCTGTTCTTCGTGGCGGGCGGGATCGTGGGAGAGGGGGTGGGCCGGACGGCCTTCATCTTCGCGGTCAGGCTGATCGGGCCTTCCACCGCCACGCCCCTCCAGACCGCCACCTACCCGGTGCTGGCCCTGGTGGGCGGGTGGATCCTGCTGGCCGAGCCGGTGACTGTATGGCGCGTCGCCGGAGCGGTGGCTATCGCGGCAGGAATCACGGTGCTGGTGAGGGGACAGCCTGCCTCCGGTGGGGCCGGTGGCCTCCGGGAGCCCGTGAAGGGCGGGCGGTGGGCCTATCTCCTACCGGTCCTGGGGGGAGTCTCGTTCGCGGCCTCGGATCTGCTGCGCAAGCTGGGCCTGGAGGAGACACCCCATCCCGCCTTCGGCGCGGTGAGCGGGACCATCACGATCATCTTGCTCTGGGTCGTGATCCTGGCGCTGGTGCCCCGCATACGCGCCACGGTAAGCCTCCAACCCGGGTGGCAGTGGTTCATACCCACCGGGCTTCTGGCCGGCCTCGGCGTGCTGTCGGTCTTCCAAGCACTGGAGTCCGGAGACGTGTCGGTGGTAGGTCCGGTCATCATGTCCCAGCCCCTGATGGTGGTGTTGTTCTCGGCCCTGTTCCTGAGGGACCTGGAGAAACTGACCGGCAAGGTTGTGGCCGGCGCTGCCTTGACCGTTCTCGGGCTGGTAACCATATCTAGTTTCTAGGGCGTGTTCACTCTAAAGCACTTCTGAGCCGGGCCACTACGTCATTTTTCGTTATTGTTTTCATATGGTACTAATATCAGAACAATACTCACAAATAGGAGACGACGCCGGCGGGTCACCTTACGTTGAGGCTGTACCTCACGTAGAGGTTGATGGTTCCGCGGCCGGGGTCGGCGAGAAGCGCTTCGGCGTGCCGTGTGGATGGCGGGATCGCCCAATCCTCCCCCTACGTGTAGCGGGACCCCCTCCGGTAGGAAGGACTGCCTGACCCCCTAGTACCGCCTACCCGGAAGGGTCCGGCCGGCCACGTTCCGGACATGGTCCGCCCCTAACCCCCTGAACCATTCCAACCGGCCTCGGCCTGCCCTGAGGGGGGCGTGGGTGCCCGCGATGCCTCTGAGATGTGGTCTTGGTTGTTGTCTTTGGAATCCTGTATCAAATCTATACATCTGGCTAGTCACGCCGATGTTCGGTTACAGGTAGTTATAAGCGTGTGTTTCGTCCAATCGGCGCCGGGGTAGGGGTGGTGGATGAATCGACACCGGCTGGCGCTAGTGCTCTCTCAATCTGTATAGAAGATCACACAGTGGCGGGGTAACGGGTCCGTATCAGGGGCCATATAGTGGGATTACGCGCAAAATCTGTAGAGCTGTCCAGAGTTTGTCTAGGATAAGCTGAAGCTTTATTCACGTTATCGGTCAGCCAGGTGGGAACTCGGCTGTCCGTTTCTCGCTGAGGGGAGTCCTTTGAGAGGCGCTGTGAAACGCCCGGGGGCGGCTGGGGCCGTTCGCGGTGGGGACCGGTGCGACCGGTCGCGGGTGACGGGACGCATTGCGTTCCGGCGCTCCCGTGTGCTGGGGGCGGGGCTGTCGGCTGCGGTGGCGGTGATAGCGGCGTGCTCGGGGACCGAAGCGCCGCCGGTCGATAGCGCCGGGGATCGCCTGCTCACCGGGCAGGCCTCCGCCGGCGAGTCCGGCGCGACGCAAGCAACGGCACCATCAACTACGGCCCCCTCGACTACGGCGCCCTCGACTACGGCTCCCTCGACTACGGCTCGGTCAACCGC
>VXRE01000070.1 GCA_009838635.1 Acidimicrobiia bacterium
GAGGAACACCGCTGCCGACGCCATACCACACCGCCATTCCACAGACAGACCACTACCTACCTCATCCGTCGCGGTCCCCGGACTCCTGCGAATGGAATATCTCGGTGAGGAAGTCGAGGAAACGCTCGCGATCCGCCCAGACCGCCACCCGGGCGTTCTTCGGCTGCGAGGCGAGGAAGAGGTGCGGTCGCTGATCGACGACCGTCCGGCCCCGGGTGAGCGTCCCGTCCAGCTCGATCTCGACGTTGGCCCGCTCGAATCTCACGAGGTCCGGGTCGACCAGCGCGCCCACGGCCAATGCGTCGTGCACGGGGGCGCCGCCCCCCTCGACGGGCATCTTCGACTCGTACATGTGGATCCGCTCCGGCAGGAACGCCGCGGCGGTCAGGGCCGCCGGAGTCCCGGCCACCGCCCAGCGGGCCACGTCGTCGGAGGTGACGGGCGCCATGTGGGTGGCGTCCAGCGGGAACAATTCGATCGGTACGCCCGCCCGGAACACGACATCGGCGGCCTCGGGATCCCAGAAGATGTTGGCCTCGGCGCTGGCCGAGATGTTGGTGATGCCGATGCCGCCCCCCATGATGGCCAGCCGGCCGATCTTCGAGACGATCCCGGGACGCATCCGGAACGCCAGGGCGAGGTTGGTCAGCGGGCCGACCGCGGCGATGGTGATGGGAGCCTCCGCGCTCGCCAGCGTCTCGACCAGGAAGTCGACCGCGTGCATGGGCTCGGCCGTTCTCGAAGGCTCCGGCAGGTCCAGATCCTGCGGCCATCCCGGGCTGCGGTCGATGGGCGGACCGACGAGAGGACCCTCGGCGCCCCGGTACACGGGGACTCCCGGAATCTCAGCACTCTCGAGCACCTTGAGGGTGTTCAGCGTGGTGACCTCGATGGGACAGTTGCCGGCCACAGTGGTGATTGCGATCAGGTTCAGGTCCGGATGGAGTGCCCCGACGAGCAGCGCGATCGCATCGTCAGAACCCGTGTCGCAATCGATGATCAGATCTTCCGACACTGGCCGTTCCACCCCCGAAAACTCTCCCCTCTGAGGCTATCACTTCGGGTACGAGCCGTGCTCCGATTACCCGGTCAAGTCAGGTCCGCGACCCCTCACACAACCCCGCCAGGGCACGCCGAGAAGGCCGTCCCGAGGGCAATCAGGTCGCCAGGAGGGCGCCGAATAACGCCTGGACAAGAGAGGTTCAGCCGCCAATTCACACCCTGATGGCGGGCAGCGAACTCCGTTGGATTGTTTTCTTGAGAAACTCTAAGGATCGAGGGACGCCGATCTCGAGCCAGGGTTATGGTTGGCCCATCCTTTGATCGAGAGATGATGGCAGGCATCCCAGCCGATCCGACAGGTTGCTGCGTTCCCCGAGCACTCCCACGCGAGACGTTCCGGAAGCCCATCGCAGCGCACTCGTCGGGCTCCTCGATCCGCTATCACGCTCGACGGGAGGTATAGCCAGGTAGTGCGGTCCGCATCATGGCGGACGGGCACGATTCAAGGGGAGGCCCAGGGCCATGTGGAGCAAGAGGAAACTGAGAGCCGCTACGTTTGCGGCTTTGGCGCTGATGCTGGTCATGTCAGCGTGCGCGGAGGAGGAGGCCGCTCCCGAGGAACCTGCGGAGACTGCGGCAACTGCCGCGGCCACCACCGCGGCTGCTGCGCCCGCCACCGAGCCTGAGGGGTGCGCCGAGATCATCACGCTCAGGTTGCTCCGCTGGCAGGGAGACACGCTCGACATCGCCATCGCGGACTACATGGAAGCGGAACCCTGCGTGGAGATCGCGGTCGAAGAGGTTCCGTTCGGCCAACTCTACGAGAAGATCAGCATCGTGGCGACATCGGACGATCCGCCCGACATCCTCCTCTACGACGGGCCCTTCACCCAGTCCTACGCGGAGGCCGGGATGCTGCTGCCGCTCGATGAATACATCAGCGACGAGCACCTGAACGACATCCTCGAGGCAACCCGCTCCGAGCACAGCTACCAGGGCGTGTTGTACTCGCCCGGGCTGGAGCAGTCGGCGATGGCCCTCTTCTACAACAAGGACATGACCGACGCCGCCGGCATCGAACCGCCGCAGAACATAGCGGATGCCTGGACGTGGGAGGAAGCCGTGGCGGCCTTCCAGAAGATCCAGGACGAGGGGATCGCAGAGTGGGGCCTGGCCCCGTCAGCCTTCGGCGACGGCACGCCCGGTTTCGCCTACCGGGACCTGATCATGACCAGGTCGATGGGGGATCCCAACGCTGCCATGGGCTCGTCCGCCTACCAGACCTTCTGGGCCCTGTCCGGTGACGGGTGCACGGTGGACGGATACCTGAACACGCCCGAGGCGATCGAAGGCTTGGAGTTCTACGCCAAGATGTTCAACGAGTGGGAGATCACCCCGAAGGTCGGGATCCCGAACGCCCTGCTCGATGGGACCGCAGCGTTCGGCCTGGAGCCGCCCTTCGTGGCGGGAGTCCTGGAGGCCAACGCCGACTTCGAGTGGGGGATCACACCGGTGCCCTACTTCAACACGCCCTTCACCCACACGGGCAGCGTCACGGTCGGCGTCAGCGCCAAGACGAAGTATCCCGACGAGGCTGCCGCGTTCGTGATGTTCGCCACCAATCCGGAGCAGTCCAAGAAGTACTCCGACAACTACCAGTCGCTGCCGGTCCGCCAGTCCATCCTGGATCAGCAGACGTTCTTCGAGGTGTACCCGCAGAGCATCTTCGCCGAGTCGCTCGCGGTGGCCGGGCAGCCAAGGCCTCCGACCCCGGCGTTCACCCAGTACGAGCAGATCGTGACCACTGCTCTGGGCGACATCGCCCTGGGTGCCGACCCGCAGGAGACCATGGACCGGGCCGTGGCCGAACTCGACCCGATCCTGGCGCGATACTGCGGATAGGAGGCACATCGACAGCCTGAATCCCCGCATGCCCGGCAGCACCACCTGCCACGGCATGCGGGGATAGGCGGTGGAGCAGGCAAGGCAAGCGTGCGCGCACGTGCGTCCGCTGCTCCGCGACCGAACGGGGGGGGCCATGCTGGGACGGGACCTCAGGGTTGACCTATCACCAGAACGCGAAAGATACTGTGGCGACCACTTCTGGGGTGTGAAATTTCAGGTTATAATACGACCATGAAAATCACACCTTCTCAGATGCTCCCACTGATCAAGCCCCTCCTGCCCGACCTTCGGGACGCCCTCTACGAAGGTATTGCCTATGCTGACGATCTCCAGCCTGACTCGAGCGACCGGGATCCATGGTATTGGAGCAACTCAGCCCGGTGGAGGGCTCGTCGGACTCTCAAGAGCAGGATCAGCCCAGACGATTGGGAACTCATCCCAGACGTACCCAACGGCGGTATCCACCTCAGAAACGGGCTTCTTATCGTACGAGTTCTCCGATCCGTTGGGGGAACGACTCCCGCTCCGGGTTTCAGCCGCAGCCGGCGGGTGGCGTGGGTACAGGGCAGACTGGCGTTCCGACTCGAAGAGGAAGAGACCGACGATGATGTCCCGATGGCTGACCTGGTCCTCGACTGGACCTACGACGAAGAGGGACTAGCGGCACATCTAGGGATGCCAGTCGGAGTCTGGGAACACGGCGAGGCACCGGTCCTCGCATGGCGAGTACCGCTTCCAATCGAGGAGACCGACTTGGTCGATCTCGTCTTCGCGAGCGAAGATCATGCGCCAGACGTGCCGGTCAGGCTCCGCCTCGATAAGGCAGAAACGGACGGAGAGTGATCGGTGAACGCATCCGTCTGGTCCGTGAGTATCTTGCCCTAACCCAGCAGCAACTAGCTGACGTCGCCGGCGTAAGCCAAGGTGCGATCAGCAAGGCGGAGCGGGGCGGGCCGGTCGCAGACAAGACAGTTCATGCCATTGCTGTGGCCACTGACTACAACGTGTCCTTCTTTAAGCGTGGACCCCTTCCGGACGTTCCCGAAGTGAGTCTCCGATTCCGCAAACATGCCACATCGCTACGAAGAGATGACAAGCGTTTCCGCGCTCACTTCCGGCAGGGTGTCGAACTCGTCTCGGACCTTGAACGACAGGCCGAACTGCCGCCCGTCAGACTCACACCCCTGTTCAGAGACGCTACCAATGAGAATATTGAGGACCTCGCTGTAACTGTCCGCCAACAACTCGGTGTCGGAAGACTGGATCCAATCCCCAATCTTACAAGAGCTGTTGAACGGTGCGGTGTAGTGGTGTGTGGCACGTCCGTCAGCCTGGCAACACATGATGCTGCTTCAGCATGGCCGAACTTCCCTGCTGGCCGACCGGTCATTTCCTACACACGAGGTCGGTCAGGCGATCGACAGCGGCTGAGTATTTCACACGAGATTGGGCATTTGCTGCTGCACCAAATCGGTGGCGTCGAACCGGAATATGCCGAAACCCAGGCGTTCCGGTTCGGGACTGCTCTGCTTATACCGCAGGAAGCTACGATCGAGGAACTCCAACCACCCGTACTCTTACATCGTCTTGCCTGGGTCAAGTCACGATGGGGGATATCTATCGCTGCTCTTATTCGTCGTGGATATGATCTGGGAGTCTTCGGTCGCCACCGATACGGATCCCTTATGAAACAGCTGTCCGCGCGAGGCTGGAGACGGGAAGAGCCGGTAACAGTACCTATCGAACACCCCGTGCTCCTACCGAAGACACTCAGACTCGTCCACGGAACAGATAGACCCACAGCGATCGCTTCCAGGACCGGGTTCGCGCCCATCGTGATAAGAGACCTTATCGGGCCTACCTCTGCGTCAGCCGAACGCGGTAGAGACCGGGTAGTTGTCGAAATGCATTCGTCCCGAGAGCCTGATCGCATGGGCGGGCGAACCAGAAAAGCCGACCCTCTAGGAAGAACCTCATAACACGCAGCAAGAACTATCACCTTGTTCCCCAGGCAGATGGGTGGGTGTCAAAGGAGAGGGAGATACACGTGCATTCTCCTTGCGCCGAACCCAGGCTGAGGCCATAAACAGAGCCTGCACCCTGGCCCGTAGCCACAACTCCGAACTACTCATACGCAGCCGCCACGGTGCCATTCGCGCCCGTGACAGCTACGGGAACGGCCCGACGTTGCTGCGTCAGGTTTCTGGGAGTCAGCGCGCATCGCCTCGATCCTGGCGCGCAAGTCGTCGGGCGTTAACCCGGCAGGCGGCGGATCCCCAGCTGCGAGTTGCTGCTTCATTCTGCGTTCGGCGGAGAGGAAGGCATCGTCATATTCCGAGTAGTCAAGACCGGGATAGACCGGAGGGTCTGACTTGTCGAGGTGAGTCCAGTCCCCAGAGCCCATTGCCTCTCCATCCGTCAGGTTTCCGACGTAGAGTAGTTATCCATGAGCGCCGCGGATAGAGGCATCGAGGCGTTGGTATCGCAACCCGGCACCGGGTTCCGGGTGTTCATCGACGATGAGTTCGTGGCCGCGGCCCTGCTGAGATTCGATGTGGCGAGCCGGACCGCGTCCGCCATCAGGGACGTGCTCCCGCTGGAAGCACCCCTGATGCATGTCACGTGCTCCGGTGAAGGGGTCTTCTTCCCCGTCGACGAAGAGTTGGCGATCGACACGATGCCGGGCAAGGCAGGGTCCGACGGGGTGACGGACGGTGGTGTCGTAGTCCACGGCCCCCGGCTCGTCCAACCCGAGAACCTCACCGTGTACCTGTCGCAGGGCGACTTCGTCCTGACTCCCGACAAGGCCTGCATCATCGCCTACGGGAGACGGTGCGTGGTCCGCTCCTATGTCGGCGACCTGCCGAGCAACGCCTTCGCCTACATCCGCGACCCGGACGATCTCGACCGGCTCGAGATGCTCGCCAAGCGGACGCTCAAGGACGGAGCCAAGACGATCCGGCTCGAACCGGAGACCACCAGGTGACACCCCGGCCGGACGTGTGGTCCGTCGGGCTGATAATGGTCGACGATCTCTACGTCGAAGGCGAGCCGAGGGCCATGGGGCTGCTGGCCGGCGGGGCCGCCTACGCATGCGTGGGGGTCGCCTACGCGGGCGCCCGGGCCGGACTCGTCGCCCGCGCCGGCGCAGGCATCGACCCGGATACGCTCGCCCAACTGGAGCAATGCGGCTTGGCGCTCGAAGTGAAGCAGGTGGCCGCCCCGAGCATCCACGAGCGCGTCTACGTGTCGGCCGCCCGGGAGACGGTGTACGAGTGGGAGCCCGGCTCGGGTGATTATGAGGGCACGTGCCCGAGGCCGGGCGACTTCACGTCGGATCTCGCCCCGGACCAGTGCGTGCACATCGCGCCCATCCCTGTGCGATACCAGGCCGAGTGGATCGCATTCGCCGCCGAGTGCGGGTCGATGATCACCCTCGACCCGCACACGGACGACTCCGCCGCCGACCCGGATGCCTACACCGACCTCATACCCGAATGCACCGCCTTCCTGCCCAGCGCGCTGGAGAGCGAACGCATAGCCGGGCCGGACCACGAGCAAGCGGCCCGGGACTACGTCGCCGCCGGCGCCCGGATGGCCGCCGTGAAGCTCGGGCGCGAAGGGTGCGTGGTCGCCACCGCTACCGACGTGACCTTCGTCCCAGCCCGGACGGTCCATCGATCCATGGACCCCACCGCCCCCCGCCACGCGGTCTGCGGTGCGTTCACGGCAGCCGTCGCCCAGGGCCGCAGCGCCGTGGAAGCGGCACAGTTGGCAGTGCGAGCCGGAGCCCACATGGTCCAGCACGCCGGCACCATCGCAGCTCTCGACGCACTGCCGCCGAAGCCCGGCCCAGGACATTGAGCAGTACCCCGAAGGATCAGACGATGGATGACCCGACACCTTCCTACGACGGCGCCAACCTGGCGAACCTCGCCGCCGAGCTGGAGATACGCCTCACCGGCCGGTCCCCGACCCGAGGGCTCCGCCCCCACCTGGCCGAGCTGATCCCCCACACGCGGAACTATGTGCTCGTCATCATCGACGGCCTCGGCGACCTGCAACTCTCCCACCCCGCCGCAGCCACCCTCCGCCGGCATCGTCGAGCCGCCCTGACTGCGCCGTTTCCCACCACCACCTCGGTCGCGCTGTCCTCGGTGATCACGGCAATGGCGCCCATGCAGCACGGAGTGATCGGATACACCCAGTGGATGCCCACCCTCGGCACTGTCGTGGACATGCTGGAGTGGGCGGACTTCGCAACGGGACAGCCTGTAGACCTCGACCCGGCCGGCTTCCACCCCACCCCCAACGTGGCGGAACGCCTCAGCGCCGCCGGTGTGAGAACAACGGTCATCCAACCCACCGACCTCCTGGACACCCCGGTGAGCAAGATGGCCTGCCGGGGGGCGGAACGCCAGGGATACTCATCCCCGTTCGACATCCGGCCGTCGGCCGTTTCCAGTGACGGCGACCGCACCCTGGCTGTCGTGTACACGGCCCCCGTGGACACAGCCGCCCACGCCTACGGCCAACGATCCCAGGCCTACAGCACCGCTCTCTCCCAGACAGGTCAAGTGTGGGAACACCTCAGACGTGCCTTTCCGAGCGACACGACCCTCATCGGATCAGCCGACCACGGCCACTGCGACATCCCTCCCGAAGGCAAGATCTACCTGGACGAGGACCTCACCGAAGGCATGACGTGGTGGGGCGACGGCCGCGTCTCCTTTTTCTCCGGACCCCTCGAACCGGTCCACCGGATCGCCCGCCGGACCGATGCCCAGTTCGTCAGCGCCGACCAACTACGCCGATGGCTAGGCGGAGGACCCCCACACCCAGCCCTCACCGAACTCCCGACCGCAGCCCTCCTAGCCACACCGGGAACGGTCATCTTCCCCCGACACCTCCCCAGCC
>VXRE01000046.1 GCA_009838635.1 Acidimicrobiia bacterium
ATGTACTGCGGGCAGACCACCACGCCGGTCTCGAGCGACCAGCACGAGGACTGGGTGATCCTGCCCGCCGCCACCGGTCTGGGCGCCTCCGACGCCGCCAGCGGGAGGTTCGTCGCCGTGTTCCCCAACGTCCTGCTGGCCGTGCTGCCGAACCACGTGTTCCTCATCCTGCTCGAGCCGCTGAGCTCCGGGCGGACCATCGAGCACTGCACCTTCCTGTTCCCTCCGGGCGCCGTGCCGTCGCCCGAGAACGAGGAGGGGCGGCGACGGTTCGCCGAGGCGTTCGAGACCACCCGGCGGTTCTGGGTCGACGTCAACGATGAGGACATCGACATCTGCGAACGGGTCCAGCGAGGCGTATCCCGGGCCGGCGCGCCACCGGGTCCGATGGCGCCTCGTTTCGAAGAGCCCCTGAACCGCTTCCACAACATGACCGCCGATCTCATGACCCTCGAGTCGGTGGCGGATCTGGTGGTGCCGGCGGGGGACCGGCCGGGCGATGTCGATCTCTACGGCACCAAGCCGAACCCCATGCCCCCGCCCATCGAGGCCAAGGCCGCCCTGCGGGCCCGCCCACCAACGTAGGTGGCACTACTTCGAAGCGGAGCATCCGCTAGCCGCGCGCTCCGATCTCCTAGGCTGGGGTTATAGCGATTTGACAGCTCCATCTTCCGGCCGGTGTGGGATCACCCGCCGGGTGAAGGGCGGCCGCTCGCAAGCGATGTGGTCGGAGCGGCCTGATTCCTACCGGTGTGCTGGGGATATGAACAATCAGGGTTGAGGCGCGGCAAGTACGAGGAACGGCGATATGGCGCAGGGTGCCCGCCGGCCTGCCCAAGACAGCCGCCGCGGCGGTGGTGGTCGCCTCTGTCGCCGAAGTGGTGGCATTGGTGATCATCGAACACGCCCATGACCTGACCGACAACGTGCTGCCCATCCTGGTCGTGGGTGGCGGCCTCGCTTCCATCTGGCAGGTCCTGATCGGTGTCGGCCTTTGGCGAGGCTCGCACAAGATGGTCGCGGCGTAGCCTCCTGACCTAGCCCCTGGGGTTGAGTCACCACAGTCGCCGTTGTGCCATGGTCGCACACAGAGCTTGGTGTCAGGTCGCCGGAGTGTGGCGATGCCGCTGTTCTCGCGCTCGCCCAGATGGCTCCGGCGCAGACGGTGATCGACGACGGGGCTGCGTGCGCGCCGGCAACCAAGGCGCGAGTCGACCTTGCCCGGACGCTCAACTGGCCTTGCCAAGCTGTTCGCAGCGGCTGCTGACCCTCGATTTCGTCAGCGACGTAGCAGATGAGCCAAATGCGACCGAGTATCGCCTACCCTTCGGTCCCGGTGAGTTCAAAGCATGGGCGGCCCGAGAGAACCTCTTTCTGCAGCGACGCTCTGCTGGGCATGCCCCCCAGTTCAGCTGCGCCGCGCAAGGATCGGGCGGGTCACAGGGGACGGTTCATCCCGTGAGCGACAGAGCGCTGGTGGTCGGGGTTGGTATGACTCCGTTCGTGGGCTTCCGGGCCGATGCGAGCGTGCGCGACATGGTGGTGGATGCGGCCCGGGCGACGCTCCTCGACGCCGGCGTCCCTGCTTCGTCCGTCGACATGGGTGTCGCGGCATATGAGAGCGACCACTTCAACCGCCAGATGAGCCTGGGTCACATCCTCCAGGACAGCGTCGGGCTGGTCGGGAAGCCCACGCTCCGGGTGGAGGGAGGCGGTGCCACCGGGGCCCTCGCCATCCGCACCGCGATGATGGCGATCACCTCGGGCTCCGCCCGGTCGGTGCTGGTGTTCGGCGGGGAGACCAACGGGAAGTCGGTCGACCGGGCCACCGCCACGGAGATACTCGCCATGTCCGCCGACTTCGAGTGGGAGACGCCGGTGTTCGGGACCTTCGCCGCTCCCTACGCGCTGATGATCACCGAGCACATGCGGCGCTACGGCACCACGCCCGAGCAGTTCGCCGAGATCGCCGTGAAGAACAGGCGCATCGCCCTGGAGAACCCCGACGCCCACAAGGGCATGTCGATCACGGTGGAAGACGTGCGTGGTTCGCCCCCCCTGTCCGATCCCTACCGCCTGTTCGACGCCAGCCTTCTCAGCGACGGCGCCGCGGCCGTGCTGCTGGCCACCCGGGAATGGGCGGAACAGCACGCGTCCACTTTCCCGGACCGTCCTCCCGTGGCGATGCTGGGTTCCGGGTCCTCCACCGACCATCCCCGCCTCTCCGACCGGTCGGATGAGATGTTCCCCCACTTCGCCGCCAAGCGGGGGGCGGCCCGCGACGCCTACCGGATGGTCGGCATCGATAACCCGCCGCGGGAGATCGACGTGGCCGAGGTGTATGACTCCTTCAGCGGAGCCGAGCTCCAGGCCTACGAGGACCTGGGTCTCTGCCCGGTGGGAGAGGGCGGCCTGGCGGCGGCCGCGGCCCGCTTCGACCTGGGAGGGCAGGTCTGGGGCAACACCTCGGGCGGGCTGCTCGGCCAGGGGGCGGCGGTCGGTGCCACCGGCATCGCCCAGGCGGTGGAGGTGACCCGCCAGCTCAGGGGCGAGGTGTCGGGCGCCCGCTCCGTCCCGGACGCCCGGATCGGCATCACCGACACCCATGCCGGAGTCGGATCGCTGGCGGTGGTCAACGTGTTCGGGCGCGCCCCATGAGCCCGTTCGAGAGACCCGCTCGACCCACCCGATTCGGGCCGGCGACGACGCGGTACCAGAACCTGTCACACCCCCGTTGTACGTTGGCTGTCGCCAAGCACCAAAACTGGCCGGAAGCGTCTCGCCGATCGGTTCGGTCAGCCCGAGGGAACATCAAGCTCGATGGAGCGGAGGGCCGATTCCCGGCAGCCGGCCGGGCATGGCCGACCACGCTCCGAACAGGAAAGGTGGTGGTGGGGGAGGGCCCGGTGCGGAGCGCCGTTCGGCGGCGCGATTTTCGCGTTCTCGGCTTGTTGCGGAGTGTCTCGCAGGGGGTCATGATTGTCGTTACTGGACTCCGGAGGAGCCTCCCCGGCCGGCACGTCGGGTTCGATCTCCTGGAGGGGGGAGCCTGATGCGGGTGACCGGCGTCGAGCGGGGGATCACTCCTTCGGGAGACGAGTTCTCCTTGCTCGAGATCGAGATGGCCCAGCGGTACCGGCACGCGGTCGGGTCGGCCGATCCCTTCTATCGGGGTCTTGAAGAAGGGGTGCTGCGGGCCACCGTATGCCCGGAGTGCGGGTCGACCTGGTTCCCCCCGCGGAAGTTCTGCGATGCCGACCTGTCCGAGACCAGGTGGTACGACCTCCCGGGCACCGGGAGGATCGTGGCCGCCACCCGCGTCCACAGCCCCCCTCCGTTCGGCGGCATCGAGGTTCCCTACATACTCGCCTCGATCCGGCTCGACGGGGTGGACGGGGGCATCACCCACCGGGTTGTCTGTGACGAAATACCGGAGCGGGGTACCGTGGTGGCGGTGAGCTTCAGCAACCACCAACCCGCCCATCCGCTCCTGCGGATGGCCTTCGCAGTCGAGGAGGTGACCGCGTGACCCGACCGGTCGGCATCGAGATCTTCTACTGGCTCGACAACTGGTCGGACGACCAGTCTTCCGTGTTCTCCAAGGCCGCCGAGGCCGGTTACGAAGGGGTCGAGATCTCCCTGGTGGCCGGGCTTGACGTGGGCGTCGAGCGCATGGCGAGTACCGCCCGGTCGCTGGGCCTGGACGTTCTGTGCAGCACCGGGCTGAGCCCGACCATGGACATATCCAGCCCCGATGCCTCGGTTCGCAGGGCCGGTGTCGACCATCTGAGACGGTGCCTCGATGACTCCGCCCGGCTGGGCAGCCCGATCCTGGGGGGAGTTACCTACGCCACCTGGATGGGTTTCCCCGAGGGTGACCACGACGGCTACCGGCAACGCTCCGCAGCCGCCCTGCACGAGGTCGCCGGCTACGCCTCCACACTCGGCATCGACATATGTCTCGAGGTCCTCAACCGCTTCGAGACCTTCATGTTCAACACCGTGGCCGGTTGCCTGGAGTTCATCGACATGGTCGATCATCCCTCCGTCAAGGTCGAGCTCGACACCTTCCACATGAACATGGAGGAGGACGACCTCGCCGAGGCTGTTCGCCTGGCGGGGAGCCGGATCGGCCACGTCCAGGTGGCCGCCAACAACCGGCGGGCGCCCCAGTACGGCCACATCGACTGGGGTTCGTTCCGCCACGCGCTCGACGAGGCCGGCTACGAGGGTTGGGTGGTGTTCGAGAC
This sequence comes from Acidimicrobiia bacterium, assembly GCA_009838635.1. Lineage (GTDB taxonomy): Bacteria > Actinomycetota > Acidimicrobiia > Spongiisociales > Spongiisociaceae > Spongiisocius. The sequence goes on from VXRE01000046.1 coordinate 4,251, forward strand.
CTTCCCGAACTCGAGGGTCGAGACCGGCCAGGCCACCTATGCCTGGCGGGACCTGACCGACCGCCCCGACGAGGACGCAGCGGAGGCGGCCCGCTTCATCCGGGACAACATCGCATGAGCATCCGTACCCGGCGCTTCCTCAACGACCCCGCCCGGGCGGTGGCGGAGATGCTGGAGGGGTACGTGGCCGCCCATGCCGGCATCATCTCGCTCCGGGACGGCATGGTCGTGCGCGCCACACCCAAGGCGGAGGGCAAGGTGGGCGTGGTGATCGGCAACGGTTCCGGCCACGAGCCGGCCATGATCGGCTGGGTCGGGGAGGGGCTGTTCGACGTCAACGTGGCGGGTCCGATCTTCTCCTCGCCGGGACCGGGGGCGATCGTCCGGGGTATCGAGGCGGCCGACCGGGGCGGCGGGGTGCTGCTGCTGGTCTCCAGCCATGCCGGGGACATCATGAACGCCGAGTTGGCCATCGAAGAGGCTGAGGACGAAGGCATCGACGGCGTCGAGATGGTGGTGCTGTACGACGACGTGGCGTCGGCCCCCAAGGACCGGATCACCGAGCGGCGGGGCGGCGCCGGGCTCTTCTTCGTGTGGAAGATGGTGGGGGCGGCGGCGGAACGGGGCGACTCCCTGGAGGCGTGCGCCGCGGTCGCCCGCAAGGTCCGGGATCGCACCCGCTCGCTCTCGGCGGCGACCGGCACCGTGGCCCATCCGGTGAGCGGGCAACCCCTCGGGGATCCCGAAGACACCACCCTGTCGGTGGGAATGGGGGTGCATGGCGAGCCGGGCGACCGCCTCGGCGAGGATGTCGGGGCGGACGAGATCGCCGGGCTGATGATCGACCGGCTCCTGGATGACGCCGGGTTGCCGTCCGGGGCGCAGGTGGGCCTGCTGCTCAACAACGCCGGGTCGCTGACGCTTATGGAACTGTCGGTCCTGTACCGGGGGGCCCGCGCCGCCCTGGAGCGGAGAGGCATCGAAGCGGTCCGGTCCTGGATGGGCCCGTATGCGACCACCCTCGATATGGCGGGATTCGCGTTCGCCATCTGCCACATGGACGGTGGGTTGCTCGAGCTCTACGACCGGTCGGCATCTGGTGCAGGGTTCACCATGGTGGGCCGGCAGGGGCGATGATCGACCGGGACCTGGCGGTGCGGCTGGTGGTCGCTGCGCACGCACGGGTGAACGACCACCAGGAGGAGCTGTCCCGGCTCGACTCGGTGGCGGGCGACGGTGACCACGGGGTCAACATGGCGACTGCCCTGGCGGAGGCGGCCCGCCGCGCGGAGCACGACGATCACGGCACGGCCGCCGGCGTGATGCGATCCACCGGAGCCGCCTTCCACGAGACCGTGGGCGGCGCCGCCGGCGCTTTGTTCGGTGCCTTCTTCGGCGCCATGGCCGGGCAGCTCTCCAAGGCGGAGGCACCCGATGCGACGCAGCTGGTGGCGGGAATGGAGAAGGGCCTGGCTCGGGTGGCGCGGGTGGGCAAGGCCGAGCCGGGACACAAGACCATGATCGACGCCCTGGCGCCGGCGGTGCGCGCCGCCTGCGAGTCGCTGAACGGGGAGAACGGCCTGGAGGCGGTGATGGCCGCCGCGGCCCGCGCCGCGCGCCGGGGCGCGACGGAGACCGCCGGCATGCGACCGTCGGCGGGGCGGGCCCGCTTCGCCCCGGACCACAGCCTGGGAACGGAGGATCCCGGCGCCAATACGGTGGCCCTGGTGCTCGAGTCCTGGGCCGACCAACTGAGAACGGAGGTGAGGGCATGAGCGGTGGGCGACTACGGGTCGGATACGTGGGGGTGGCATTCGAGAGCTACTACGCCGACGAGCACGACCAGTACCGGCGGGCCATAACCGGTCTCAGCCGCCTCTCGGACGAGCTGGACTTCGACCTGGTGGCCATCGAGCACGGGATTGGTGATCTCGAGGCCGCCCGCGCCGCCGCCGACCACCTGTCGTCCCGCCAACTCGACTTCCTGGTCCTCCAGGCGGCTGCCTGCGCCTCGGGCGAACTGCTGGAGCCGCTGGCGGCGGCGGCCCCCCGGCTCGGCCTCTGGGCCACACCCGAGCCCGTCCTGGAGGGATCGATCCAGCTCCACTCGCTGGTCTCGACCAACCACTTCGCCTCGATAATCCGCCGCTACCTGCGAGACCGGGGCGTGCCCTACAAGTGGTTCCTGGGCCACATCGACGAGCCGGAGACGGAACGGCGCTTCCGTGTGACCTTCCGGGCGCTGGCGGGGATCAAGGCGATGGCCTCGGCACGGATCGGCTGGATAGGCGGCATCTCTCCCGGCTTCTACAACATGCTGTTCGACGAGGGCAACCTGAAGCGCCGCTTCGGCACCACTATCGGCACCCACACCATCGACGACGTGGTCCGGGTGGCCCGGGCCGTCGAGACCCGTCCGGCCGCCTCCGTGGTGCGGATGGCCACCGACCTGGCCACCGAGGTGACCGCCCCCTCAGTCGGTATGGACCGCAACGCCCGCCTCTACCTGGCGCTCCGCCGGATCATCGAGACGGAGGGCTACGACGCGCTGGCGGTCCAGTGCTGGCCCAGCTTCCAGGAGGACTTCGACATGGCCCCTTGCATGGCCTACAGCCTGCTGGGCTCGGAAGACGGCGTGGCGGTCTCCTGCGAGGGGGACGTGCCCGGAGCGGTGTCGATGCTCCTGATGAACTCGATGTCTTCGATTCACGGGTCCGCCACCCTGCTCGACCTCACCACCCTCGACCTGGAATCCGATGCCGCCCTGCTCTGGCATTGCGGGGTCACGCCCCGCCACTTCGGCGCCGGCAACGGGATCCGCTGGGTCGATCACGTGACGCTGGGTCGCAAGTCGGACATCCGCTACGGGGTGTCGGGCGACCTGCTGTTCGCTCCCCAGCAGACCACCATCGCCTACGCGGGGGACGACTTCAGCGAGCTGTTCATCGCCACCGCCGAGGTGGTGGACACGGGCAAGGCCGGGTTCGACGGCACCCGCGGCTGGTTCACCCGCTTCCGGCTCAACGGCGAGCCGATCGAGCTGATGGACCTGGTCAACACCGTGATGGTCCAGGGCCGCGAGCACCACTACGCGGTGGGGCAGGGGGACCTGTCCTCGGAGTTGGCGGAGGTAGCCGCCTGGCTCGGCATGCGCACCACCCAGCCCATCCCGATGCGCGATCACCTGCAGATCGAGGGCCTCAACACATGACGGCGGACGTGCCAAGCCGCATCGACGAACTGATCGCCACGGGTCGGGCCAGGCCTGCGCTGCGGCGGCTCGGCGACCTACCGGTACCGGAACCGAGGAGTCCGGACGACCCGATCCTCTCGGAGGAACTGGCGAAAACGCGCCGCACTGAGCGCTACTAGCGTCTCGTGTCGTCGGCTCGCCGAGATCTGTGTCTCGTGACCGTCGCGGGCGGCGCGGGTCCGGTACGCGCACAGGGGGGTTGAAACTGTCACACACCCGTCGCATACTGCCGGGCAGCTACAAGCACCACCGGTTTCCTGCTTTTCGACGTCGAGGGAACCGGAAC
>VXRE01000163.1 GCA_009838635.1 Acidimicrobiia bacterium
AACCTAAGGCTTAGAACGCGCTACAGCGCGCCCCGAACCTTAGGTTCGGGCCGTTGTCCGCCCCTCCCACGAACCTAAGGCTCAGGGCGCGTTCTACCGCGTTGTGAACCTTAGGTTCGGGCCGTCGTCCACTCCGCCCACGAACCTAAGGCTCAGGGCGTCACCCACGGTGCGGTGTTCCTGAGGTTCAGGGCGTCATCGGTGGTGCTGTGTGCCTCAGGTTCGGGGTTGTGGTGTTCTTGAGGCTCAGGGCGTCATGGGTGGTGCGGTGTTCCTGAGGTTTAGGGCGTCATGGGTGGTGCGGTGTTCCTGAGGTTTAGGGCGTCATGGGTGGTGCTGTGTGCCTCAGGTTTATGTCTTTTTTTTTTTTGTTGGGTCGATTAGGTTTTTGTTGTCATTTGTTTTGGTGGGTTGCTTCTGTTTGGTTTCAGATATTTTCTTGAGGTTTAGGGCGTCATGGGTGGTGTCCTGTGCCTCAAGAACCGAGAATCCCCGGAAACTCGCGAAAATCGCGCCGAGGCGGCGCCCCCATCGGGCCCTCCCCCACCACCACCTTTCCTGGTTTGGAGCGTGGTCGGCCGTGCCCGGCTGGATGCCGGGTATCGGCGGTTCGCTCCATCGAGCTGTCGTGTTCCCTCCGGGCCGGCCGTTCCGATCGGTCTTGCCCCATCGGCCGGTGTAGGTGCTTGGCGATAAGCAACGTATATCGGGGGTGTGACAGATTTGACCCTTTCCGGACGGACCGCGAAAAAAGGGTTGTCATCGGTTTGGGAGGAAGGTCGGCTGATGGGTCGCGTCTCTGCGGTCCGGACACGCATGGAGATCCCGAGCATGGATAGAGAACCACCTGCTTGGAGGGGTTCGTTACTCGCCGACCAGGTCTCGCCGTTTCAGGATCGACGCCGTGAGCAGCACCGAGACCAGCGCCATCACCGCAACCTTGGCGGCGGCGCCTCCCGCTCCGATCGCCACGCGCCCGAGTATCACGTCCACGGCGTCGTAGGTGTCGATGGTCATCGAGGCGAAGTCGGCCCACGCCGAGACGACGATGCGGTAGATCGAGGATGCCTGTATTCCCGCGATGAAGCTGGAGAGGATCCCCTCCCACAGGAACAGGTAGCCGAGGCCGAACAGGGTGGCCCGGTTGAGCACCAGCCCCAGGGGCACGAACAGGGCGGCCGAGGCCACGCTCTGGACCGCCACCCCCACCGTGGTCGCTATCCCGAGGGACCAGTCGCCGCTCATCACGCCGGCCACCAGCCATGTGACCAGCACCCCGGCCTCCAGGATCACGAAGGCGGATACGGCCGCGGCTATCAGGGCGCCGAGGGCGATCACCACCCGGGGCACCGGCTTGAGGAGGAGGAAGGGGAGGGTGTGCGCCTTGCGCTCCTCGCCGAGGGCGGCGGTCGATACCACGAGGGCGGCGACCGGGTAGAGCGTGGCCATCGCCAGGCCGAACGTGAGGTTGTTGTACATCTCGGCTGCGAACGATCCGGAGCGCCCCAGGGATAGAAAGAACAGCAGCGGCGCCAGCGACCCGGTCAGGAAGAACATCGCGATCGACCGGCGGCGCCTCATCAACCGGCCGGTTATCGAACCGACCACCAGGAACAGGGCCTTCATCGGGGGTCCACCAGGTAGCGGAAGACGCTGTCCAGTGACTCGTCCTCGGGGGATACCGCGGTGATCCGGGCGCCGGCCTCCCGTGCGCCGGCGGCGATATCGAGGCCGAGGGCCCGGGCGTCGCCGGTCCTGATCTCGATCCCGTCCGAGCCGACCCGAACCGACTCCACCCACTCTCCTCCCAGCAGCCTCCGCGCCAGCGGGCGCGGCCGGTCGGTGTCGATCCGTATGACGCGGGGCTTGTCGGACATGGCGTCCCGCAGCGCGGCCAGGGTCCCCGCCGCTGCCACCCGTCCGTCGACCATGGCCACCACCCTTCCGGCCATGCGTTCCACCTCGGCGAGGACGTGCGACGAGACGATGATCGTCCGCCCTTGCTGCCCGAGATCCAGGAACAACTCGATCAGGCGGGCGCGCTGGAGCGGGTCCGTCCCGTTGAGCGGTTCGTCCAGGAGCAGCACCTCCGGATCGTGGACCAGGGCCGCAGCCACCTTGGCCCTCTGGCGCATGCCCTTGGAGTAGGTCGACAGGGCCCGGTCGGCGTCCTTGGTGAGGTGGACGGTCTCGAGCGCCCGGACGGCGGCCGCTCCGGGGTCCTCCACCTTCGACATGGCCGCGCTCCACCGGATGAAGCGCCGGGCCGTCATGTGCCCGTACACGGCTTCGTCCTCCGGAACGAACCCGAGGTGCCGGTACGCCGCGGGCTTGCGGCCCGGATCCCTGCCGAGGATGGTCGCGCCACCCGCCGACGGCGTCAGCAGGCCGGCCAGGACACGGAGCAGGGTGGTCTTGCCGGCCCCGTTAGGACCGAGCAGGCCGGTCACCCCCGGCCCGAACGAGCAGTCCACCTCGGAGACCGCCACCTTCTGCCCGAACCACTTAGACAGCCGGGTGGCCACCACCGTGGGATCGTCGACATGGAGAGCGTCGGTCGAGCGGTCGGGCGCCGTCACGTCAGTCTCCGGTAGCGCCAGCCGATCAGCGCCGCGCTCACAACGGCCAGCCCGACTATGACGGCCAGCGAGATGCCGGGTCCGAATCCGGCCTGCGCAGGTATCCAGTCCGCCGAGTCGTGGACCCCGAAGATCCAGTCACGGACGTACCGGGGATGCTGCTCCGTGGCGAGCAGGGCCGCCCAGCGGGATCCGGTCGTGTCGTCCGCGGCCTCCTGGAAGAAGAGCGCCACCAGGTTGAGGCCCAGCGAGCCGATCAGGAAGGCGGCCGCGGCGGCGCCGACCCGGTTGATGAAGGACGCGGTGAGGAAGCTGAGCGATGCGTGCAGGACGAAGTAGGCGAGCGCGGCCAGCGGGACCTGCCAGAGGATGTCGGTGGTCTGGCCCAGGTAGGACAGGAAACCTTCCCGGGAGAGCGCGGCCAGCCCCAGATGGAGCAGTAGTTGTGGCACCAGCCAGAAGCTGAGGATCACGGTGGCGTATGCCAGGGTCTTGCCGATCAGGTAGTCCCGAACGGCCAGCGGGCGCGAAAAGTACACGTTGAGGACCCCGTCGGTCCGGTCGGGGATCAGGAGCTGGGCCCCGGCGTACGCCGCGAACAGGAGAGCCACCACCGAGATGAAGTCGAAGTAGCCGCGGTAGCGGGGGACCAGGTCCGTCAGCTCCTCGGCCGGGGTCTGGGAGGTGGCCCAGGTGATGGCGACCAGTATCACCACCGACGCCACCGCCACCGTAATGAGCGTCCACGGCAACAGCTTCCGCTTCGCCTTGCGGCGGAAGCCCATCACCCTGCGGAACCCCTCTTTCACGATGGCCCGCACCGCGCCCCTTCTCCCGGTACGGGTCCCGTCGTAGTGCCGGTAGCCGCGGTCGACGATTATCGCCTGGTCGCGATTGGTCTCCCGTGAGTCAGCCATTTGCTTTCCTCGCAGCAGCCACCAGCACGTCCTCGAGGCGCCTCAGGCTGGTTCCCAACCTGCGGACGGACGATCCCGACGACTCGAGGGCGTCCCGCATCACGGTGAAGGCGTCCTCGGATCGCGTCACGACGGTTACCACCGTCCCGTCCAGGGTGGGGGAGACTCCCTGGCGGGTCAGTGCCTCGACCAGGGGCCGGGGGTCGCCGTAGACCTCCACGGCCAGGCGATCCCCCTCCCCCGGAGGGTCGAGGGGCGCCGAGTGGATCAGCCGCCCGGCGTCGAGCATCACCACCCAGTCGCAGGTCCGCTCGATGTCGTCAAGGATGTGGGACGAGAACAGCACGTTCATGCCGAACTCGCGGAACCGGGCTATCAACTCCAGCATCTGGTCGCGCCCGGCGGGGTCGAGACCCGATGCGGGCTCGTCCAGGAGCACCAGTTCGGGGTCGTGGACGATGCTCTGGGCCAGTTTCACCCTCTGTTGCATACCGGTCGAGAAGTCCCCCAGGTAGCGGAACCGCTCCTCGTGCAGCCCGACCAGGAAGAGGGTCTCCGACGCTCTCCTCCGCGCTTCGACCGGAGGGATCCCGCCGAGCTCCGCGGCGTACGCGACGAAGTCGGCCGCGGTCTGGTCCAGGGGAAGGCACTTGTTCTCGGGCATGTAGCCGATGCGCTCCCGGAGCCCGGCCGGATCCTCGGCCACCGGCGTTCCGAAGACCGAGATCTGCCCGTAGGTCGGCCGGATGAGGCCGAGCACGAGCCTGATGAGGGTGGTCTTGCCGGCGCCGTTGGCCCCGATGAGGCCGGTCACGCCGGGATGGATGTCGAGGTTGACATCCTCGAGCGCCCTGATGTTCCCGTAGTGCTTGTAGAGGCCGCCGGTCTCGATGATGGGCGCGCCGGCCTCCGGGCCGGTCCCGGGCTCGGTCACGAGCCCGCTCTCACGCGAGCGCACCGTGTCTCATCCGGAAGTCCTTTCGGGAGCATCTCACCTGGCTCGCCCTTGACCGCCGGGCGGGCGGTGCGAGCATGAACGGGCGGGCGGTGCGAGCATGAACTCTACTGTTCTAAGGGTCGCGCCGGATGTCAATGGGGGATGGCCCTCGCGATACCCGGATCGCCGGGCGTAACATCGGGATAGTTCCCTCCGATCGGCCCTACAACCGGTCGGGTTGCCGGGTGTTAGACGCAGACGGCGCGCTCTCGGAGCCGTTCAGCCTGACGTATGACCCGGGTCTTCCCGCCGGCGCCGGGAGCGGGACGACCTCTTGTCCTTCATCTTGGCGGACCGGTCCGCCATCCAGGCGCGCACCCGCGCCAGGAGCTCCCGGGCCCACCTGAACTCGGAGGACCACACGAGCAGGCCCGCCACCAGGAGCACGGTCCCGGGGAGGAGGGGGAGCACGAACCCGGCCAGTGCCAGCAGGATGAGGAGCCCGCCGCCGATGGCCACCAATACCCTCCGGAAGTTCTTCTGGAGCCTCATCTCTTCGTGCCTGCCACGCCGGATCGGGCCTACTCAGCCGCGGCCCGCCGGCTCCACCTTCCGGTAGAGAGGAGAGACTTCACCGAGCGGCGTTCCGGCCGGGACCGGAGCGCCCACCCATCCCTGCTCGGCGACGGTGCCGGGCAGGCCCAGCATCGAGTGGAGCCGTTCCGTGGTCACGGGCAGGTAGGGGGCGAGAGCGACCTTGAGGTGGTTGATGGCGTCGATGGAGTTCTTCAGGACGGTGGCCGCCGCCTCCCGGTCCGTCTTCACCAGCTTCCAGGGTTCGGTGGCGTTCAGGTAGGCGTTGATCCTCCCCGCGCCCTCCATCGCCGTCCGGAGCCCGGCCCGCAGCTCGACCCGCTCTATGTGGGCCGCCACCTGGTCGAGGGTCCGCCCGGCCGAGTCCATTATCTCCCGGCCCATGGCGGTCTGCTCTCCCCGTTGCGGGACCCGGGCCGAGAACCCCGACCTGGTCATGGAGAGCACCCGGTGGACCAGGTTGCCCCAGGTGGCCACCAACTCGTCGTTGATGCGCCGGTCCAGCTCCTCCTCGGTCATCTCGGTGTCGTTGTTCTCGGGCAGGTTGGCGGCCAGCCCGTAGCGCAGCGCGTCGGGCTCGTAGATCTCGAGGGCGGCCCCGATGGTCAGGCCGATGCCCCGGCTCGCCGAGGCCTTCCCGCCCCGGAACGTCACGTACTGGTTGGCGGGGACATTGGTGGGCAGCTCCAGGCCCCCGTACCCCATCAGCATGGCCGGCCAGATGATGGTGTGGAAGGGGATGTTGTCCTTGCCGATGAAGTAGTAGTGCTCCGCCTCGGGGTTCTCCCACCAGTCCTTCCAGGCGTCGGGGGTGCGCTGGATCTTCGCCCATTCCTTGGCGGCCGACAGGTAGCCGATCACCGCGTCGAACCAGACGTATATCTTCTTGCCCTCGCCGAGGCCCTCCACCGGGATGTCTACCCCCCAGTCGATGTCCCGGGTGATCGCCCGGTCCTGGAGCCCCTCCTCGATCCAGCCCAGAGAGAAGTTCAGCACGTGGCGCCGCCAGCCCTTGCGGGAGCGCAGCCACTTCTCGAGGCGGTCGGAGAAGTCGGGCAGGCGCAGGTAGAAGTGGTCGGTCTCCCGCCGGACCGGGGACGCCCCGGACAGCTTGGAGCGGGCATCGATCAGGTCGACCGGGTCGAGGGTGCGGCCGCAGCTGTCGCACTGGTCCCCGCGGGCCTCGCCGTAGTCACAGTGCGGGCAGGTGCCCTCGACGTAGCGGTCGGGGAGGAACCGGCCGGCGTCCGGGTCGTAGAACTGCTCGGAGGTCCGGCGGTCGATGTGGCCGTTCTCGTGCAGGCGGCTGAAGATGTCCTGGGTGACGTCGTGGTGGTTCCGGGTTCCCGTGGACGTGTAGAGCTCCCACTGGATGGCCAATGCCTTCCAGCCGGCCACGAACTCGGCGTGGTAGCGGTCCACGATCTCCTGCGGGGTGACGCCTTCCTGGTCGGCGCGGACCGTGATGGGGGTGCCGTGGACGTCGCTCCCCGAGACCATCAGGGTGCGGTTGCCGGCCAGCCGGTGGTAGCGGGCGAAGATGTCGGCGGGCAGGTAGGCGCCGGCCAGGTGGCCCAGGTGCCGGGATCCGGATGCGTAGGGCCAGGCCACGGCCACGAGGATGTTTCGAACCATGCTCCTAGGGTACCGGAGTCGTTGCACCCCGACCGCGCGGCGGAGCCGCACCGGGGGATTCCGCGCCGCCGCCGCGGCCTACGATTGGGCGGCTATGAGTGCTGTGGCCTCCCTGGCGGCCGGCGTGGTCGCCACCCTGTTCTGCGTCGATCTGGTGCGACGCTATCGGGCCTCACCGAGCCCGCACACCGCCGCCTACGCGGCCGGTATCGGGTTCTTCGCCCTGGCCACCTGGGCCCTGTTCGTGGGGACCGCCACCGGGTGGACCTCGGCCAGCTACCGGACTTTCTTCCTGTTCGGGGCGATCGTGAACATCCCGGTCCTGGCGCTGGGCTCGATGTTCCTGGTGGTGGGGCGGAGGGCCGGCCACGTGATGCTGCTGCTCATGTTCCCGTTCTTCGCCATCGCCCTGCCCACCACGCTGGCACAGCCGTTCGATGCCGGCGAGCTGCCCCCGGGCGGGGTGCCGAGCGCCCGGGACCTGTGGGCGGACATGTTCGGACCCCGCCTGTGGTCGGTCATCGGCGGGCGTCTGGGCGGGACCATCATCATCCTGCTGGCCCTGGTGTCGCTGGTCCGCTTCCTCCGCAAGAACCCGCGGCTGGTTTGGGGCAACCTGGCCATCGTCGCGGGGACGCTGGCGGCCGCCACCGGGGGGACCATCCTGGCCCAGGGTGCGGACTGGGGGTTCGCCGCCTCGCTGCTGGTGTCGGTCACCTTCATCTGGGCCGGTTACCGCGTCGCCTCGGGCGCCCGCCGCGCCCGCCCCGCCACCGCCGAGGGCGGGGCGCAGCCCGTCCGGCGGGAATGATCCGGTCGGGTCCCGGCCTGCTCGCGGGAAAAGCGAACGCGAGGACTGTCCCGCTATTAATAGTTTGTGGCCTGTTTCTTAATAGCGTCGGGGCCAGTTGAGGAGAACTGAATAGACGGACCGCGGGGAGACGGGTCGCCACGAGGTCACGACTCTCGGGGGCGAGGAGGTTTGCGCCCTCATCCCGTCCGCCCCGCGCCCGTCGCGAGTCGTGAAGCACGCGAAAATCGCCGCGAACCGGCGGCCCC
>VXRE01000010.1 GCA_009838635.1 Acidimicrobiia bacterium
CCGGTTCAGATCTTGTGGCCTATTGGCCTGATCCCGGTCACTCCGCCCCCTTCCATGCCGCCCGCTGCGGCGGGGCGGGGTGGGTGCGGGCGGGTCGGGTGGTGGTGGTGCGGCCTGGGTTGTTCGCGGTGGTGGCAGACGGTATCGACCCGGCCCGGTTCCAGCCGATGCCGGACCTGGTTTCGACCAAGATGACCCCAGACGCGGTGGTGTCACACCACTCGGCGCTTGATTTTTGGGGTATTTCGTATTCGTTGTGGTTCGACGCCGTGTACTCGGCGACCGAACCGGCCCCGCCGTTTGCTTTTCGGGCGATGTGTTATCGGGGTGTCCGCTTTCCGCAGCGGCTCATCGATTCCGGGAGTCAGCATTTCGGGGTGGTGACCCGAACCTACGCCGACGGAGTGGTGCGGGTAACGGGGATGGAACGCACCTTGGTGGATGTGTTGGCGGATCCTGACTATGGGGGAAGCTGGGACGAGATCTACCAGTCTGTGACCCGGGCGGATCAGATCGACGTCGAGACGGTCGCCGAATACTGCCAGCTGCGGGATGGTGGGCCGGCCTTGAGGGCGAAGGTGGGGTTCTTCTTGGACCAGCACCGGGAGTTATGGGGAATCTCTGCTAGTGACTTGGACCAATTCCGTCCCCTCGACCAGTTCCGCCCTCCGCGGGCGCAGATTTTCGTGTTCGACACGTTTGACCGTAAACGAACCCACTACGTAGAGGACTGGAACCTGGTGGTACCCGTAGAGGTTGTGGAACGGCAATGGGAACTGGTTTTCTGACCCCGCCGACCCGCCGAGAGCTCAACGCCCTGGCCGCTGCTACCGGCTTCGTAGCCGACCGGATCGAAAAGACCGTACGTCTCCTAGCGGTGGCCGGCGACATCGCCGCCCACCCGTATTTGGGAGATCGGTTGGCGCTGACCGGTGGCACAGCGCTGAACATGTTCGTCCTCGCGGCGCCTCGCCTGTCGTTCGATCTGGACTACCACTACATCGGATCAGCCGACCGTGACACTATGAAGACGGAGCGGCCGAAGGTCGAGAACGCGCTAGTGGATCTGCTCCCGGCCCACGGCTTGGAGGTGAAAAGGCAACCGAATCGCGACCGTGACCATGCGGGCGGTAAATGGGTTCTCCGATACCGTAACGCGTTCGGCCGCAGTGAAGGCCTTTCAGTGGACATTGGCTATGTACGGCGGGTCCCTTTGTGGCCGCCCACACGTCACGACTCGCAGCGGCTGGGCCGCTGACAAGCGACTGGTGCCCGTATTCGATATCCACGAGATCGCCGCTGGCAAGCTCTGTGCGCTATACGACCGCGGGTACGCCCGTGACCTGTTCGACGCCGGGTTGATCCCTGACCTGTCGGGGTTGGACCCGGCCAAGCTTCGTGTGGCCTTCGTTGTGTACGGCGGCGGAGCCCGCCCCGACTGGCGCACGGTCTGCGCCAACCCCCCACCAGAGGTCGAGGCCCCCTCTCTGGGCCGCCAACTCCGCTCGGCGCTGACCTACACGGACGCGCAGCGCACCCGACTCCTCTCCGCAGATGCCTACCTGGCCGAGCTCGAGGCCAAAGCCGCCCCCGCCCGGCGGATGGTTGTTCCCTTCACCCCCTCGGAGCAGGCGTTCTTGGATGTGCTGTTGGACCAGGGGCGGGTCGAACCCCACCTACTCTCCGCAGACGAGCGTCTACAGGACCGGATCGCCACAGAGCCATGGCTCAGATGGAAATCCCACAACACGCGCCGACGATTGGCCGCCCGGCCGGTGGGTGTCCACGTCCGCCGCTACCAGGGTGACAACTGGGGTTGGGAAGTGGCCACCACTGGACACGGCGGCCGTCTGCTGTCCGGTCGGCACCCCACACTCGAAGAAGCCGAAGCCGCCCGCGACTTCCTAGTCCGGGCCGTCAACACCCACCCACAGGCACACATCGCGGGGCCGGACCCCCAGCCCAGAGAACAGACACCGACAGTGAGCATCTTCTCAAACGCGCCGGACGAACCCTCCTACCTGCTATGCCTCAACACCGACGGCACAATCGACGCCATATCCCCACCGTACCCAACCAATCAGGCAGCCACCACAGCCCTCCACCAACTCCGACAACTCATCGAGTCCACCACCGACCGTGACATCGGCCACCGAGCCGCCGTCGAACCCACGTCCAACGCTTGCCGATACTCCCCGAAGGGATGGCGATGCGAACACATCGAGTTGGACGTACCAGAGGTAGAACCCCCCGACCGTGAACGTGGGCTGAGCCTATGAAACGAACACAAGAGGTTACCGCCGGCCCTTGGGGGGAACCACCCGACCAGCATCCACACCACTGTGTCCGAGCGTTCTCACAAGACAATAAGCCGTCCCCGTCGGATGGGTCTGGCGAGCCGGTTGCCCATTTCCCGCTTGGATGCAGGGACTCCTAGACGAGGTCCTTCAGGTAGGACATGAGCGTGTCATGGAATCGGTACATATTGTCGGCGAGCACCTCATAGCCGGCTTCCCGTTCGTCAGCGGGTGAGCGCCAGCCACAAGCCCCCTCCGGGAACCAGTAGATGCGGCTGGACTGTAGGTTCGGCTTGTTCTCCCACACCAGTTCGGTATCGAGAGCATCCTCAATCGCGTCCCGATCGCTAGCGAGTGAGTCGTACAGCTCGTCGTTCTGCTCTTGGTTGCCCGACTCGATACGCAACTGGACCCGACAGGAGTTCGTCAGGACCCAGAACTGAAAGGAGAAGGGGCCTTTGCTGGCGATGGTCACATACGAAGATACAACCCTGGTGGCCTTGAACAAGGTACCTTTGCTGCTCATCGCTTTCTGCAGCCCCGCCCAGAATTTACTCTGGAACTCTTGACGATCACGGTCACCGGGCGAGATTGGCGGCGGTCCCCCGAATCTCCACTCATTCGGGCCAGCGACGAGGCGGAGTCGGAAACCGGGGGCCGACTCGCCTATGCGGCCCGCTTCGATGGCGACCAGGAACAGGCGGATGCCATCGGAACCGTACGCCTCCGAATAGCGATTCCATTCGTCCGCCACCGCGACGAACTCATCACGGTGCGACTCGGCAACAACGATCACAGCCCGACACTCTAAGCCGACCGCGTACGCGAGGGCCCGAGTGAGATGATCGTGATCGGCCTCGCCGTACTGGTTCTCCACCGCCCACCTCCGGCCGTCGGTGTCCTTTGCCAGGATGTCGAGCCGGCGCCCCCCGGGCACGGCGACCTCGGTGCGGTCCAACTCCAGTTCGCCGATCTCGAGGTGCTCGGACAGAGCTTCTAGGTTTTCGGCAAGCCAGGGTGTGAAGTCCTGTGCTTCGCCCGGCCATACCTCGCGGATGTTGATCAGCTTGAACTCTTGGGGCGGGTTCGCAGTGGGCATCTTGATCAGGCTAATCCCTCTCCTCGGTCCCTTCCGCGGGTTCCGACCTGCGCATCTTCATCTTTTTTAGGCTGTGGCGAACGAGGTCTTGGGCAGACCGGGCGCTGATGTCGAGGAACCCGTCGGGCCAGTCCTCCGAAAGGCCTCCGTACTCGTTGGTCTCCGACTCTCGGTAATTGGTGATACCGTTTTTCTGCTCAGCGAAGATCAACTTGACCAGCTTCCCGGTCTGGTCGGTCTCATCGGCCGCGACCTGGTAGCGAAGTTGGTTGACGAGGTGGTCGCTGTGCGTTTCCACCAGAATCTGGCGGCCAGCACGCACGAAGACGAGCAGAAAGTCCGCCATCCGCTTCTGTAGTTCCGGATGGAGAAGCGAATCCGGCTGTTCAAGAACCAACAGGTCCGCAGGCCTGCTCAGCAGGCACAGCAGTATCACGGGAAGTATCTGGCTGACGCCTACACCCACCGACGAGAGATCGACGAATGTCGGCACACCGCGCGGCCTGACCACCAAACCCGGAGCTAACCTACCATGCTCTCGAGTCTCCGCGGCCTCGACGAGGCCGAACCAATTGAGCCACTTGTTCAAGGCGTCGCCAATCGGTACAAACTGTTCGTGACCATCGGGCATCGGAAGCGATGCCCACGTACTAGCTTGGTCCCGTAAGACGGTTGCCGTGTGCTCTCCCTGAGTGCCGATACCTCTGACACCCGAAGAGTTTACAGATCGCGAGTCGGGTGGTGAAGCACGTAATGGACCAAGACAATGGACCCGTGACGAGAACAATCCATCCGACAGATCATCAACCGTGCGCAATGACCATAACGGATTTTGGTCCATAGGCGTCACCAGTCTCGAAAACAGACCGTCTTCATTTTGTGTCTCGTTGCCGGTAATGTCAGATTTGTCTGAACGGTGCCCCATATGTGTCAAGGGTTGTGCTGGGTTTATCGACCAGAATGGATGCAATTCGCTCACGCCTTCATCGATGGGGTCGTCAGCAAGCACAGAAAACTCTATCCTGAAGGTTTTGGTTTGGATAAGGTGGCTGACTTGGACTAGTGGTAAGTCTGGTAGGCTCTGATGTCTCACTAGTTCGGCAATCTTTCGTTGATCGATCGGTACCTTAACAGGCGTCCATAGCGCCAATTCTTTTTTAACACTGTCGACAGAAATACAGACAGACCCTGCCTCAATTCTAGAATCGCCTTCTCCAGTTTCGGATTGTGTTAGGAATAAGGCCGCATCAAGGGCATAATCCTGGATCGCAGGCTCCGTATCCGAAGCTGTTGGTGTAATACCTGCGGAGTATCCAAGGACCTGGAGGCGAAAGCCAACCATTATTGGTTCTCCAGATTTACGGTGCTGGATGTTAAGGGCATCTGCATAGGATCCTAACCGAACTAGTTTACCATTCAGTATGAATGTATCGTCTGCTGCATCTTCCTGAAGAGTCTGCACAGTTGCTGTTATAGCCTGTAGCAGAGAGCTCTTTCCGGAGCTATTGGCACCAACAACTACAGATAGCGGACGTAGTGCAACATCTGTACAATCCGCTGATTTGAAATGTCTTAACGCTACACGCCGCAGTTGGAAAGGGTGAGTGCCCTTGCGAGCTAATCGTAACCTAAGGCCATCAGATGACATCTCTGATCTCTATTCTAGGCATCGACCAACACGAACTTGTGTTCTTTCACGAGATCGACGGAGCTACCGTGATCCCGGTCATACACATAGGAAGCTGAGATGATATGGTGTCCGGACCGTTTCTGGAAGGTTGTGTAGTTCTTCTTCCGCTCACGTGTCCGTCCGTGTGTCGACTGGTCGACCTTCGTTGCGGTCGGGACATTGATGGTCGACAATGCTTGTTCTACTAGGGGCCAAAAGCCTTTGTATAGGTCCTCGCCCAGCGACCCGAAGGTGTCGATCCACCTGCTGATCTTCAATGCCCCTACTTCTTCTAAGACCGCAACGTCCTCTATGTCGAACGTGATGTCGTACTGGGTTACCAGATCGAGCAGCCGGCACAGCACGGTCGCAGGGTCATCGCAGGCACCCAGATTCTCCAAGGCTAGGCAGCCGGGGTCGAGCTGGAATGGTACGCCTTCATAGAGGAGAGCGGAGGTGCAGTCCGCCGCCAACGCTCTGATGGCATCACCTTCCTGAGCCTTGAAGTCCCATCGGGGATCGAACCGGCCACGGAGCGGCGGACCGGTCCTCAGGCCCGCGTGTTCGAAGGGCTGACCGACGGCGACATCCCCGAGCGCCTCCAAGGCTTCCTCGTCGAGCTGTCCGACAAGAGCGCCAAGCTGGTGTGTCCAGACAACCCCAACAGAACTCGCCTGAGCCACGATCCGATAGGGCAAGGTGGAGTGCTGGGGCGAAACGACCAGGTCCGAGTTAGCTGCAAGCTCTACGTGGGGATGGGCCAACATGACTTCAGCGAAGATGCTCTGCTGGTGTTGGCCCAGCCTTAGAACGAGGACCATCCGTTCGGGAACAGGATCGCCTCCGGGCACGCGAATCGTTAGGACCTGGCGACGTTCTACCGGCATGCGGAGACCGGCTGAGATACGGTTCGGGCGCCGAGCAACAGCTGATCGGATCGACTGCGGGACGGTCATCGCTCAGCGCTCTTCCCCAGCGAATGGCTGATCCGAGCCAGCAGGTTCTCCATGGCGGGGACGTGGCAGTCGGCGTCAAACTGGGACATCAGTTCCGTGGCCAATCGTTCCAGAACATCCCGTTTTCTTTTCGCTACCCACGGTCGCGAGCGCCCGAGCCGTGCCCCTATGTCCCGGTCGGCGATCCCTTGGCTCTTGCTGAGCAGTATCCATCGCTCTGGCTCGCTAAGACCTCGAGCGAACCTTTCGACCGCTGCTCGCATCTGCGCATCCTCCGCTGCCGCTTCGGGGGTCGACTCTTCCGACGGATAGTCCCCCTCAGGATCTTGAAGGAACGTTGGCAGCCACGATGTCAACAGAATCTCCAAGACTCGGGCCAAGTCCCGCTCACTCAACGCCCCGACCTCGCTTACCGCTCGTTCGAGCAGCAGCCGCAGGTCGACCGTCGTGTAAATCATCGAAGCCCGCGAGGAACTGCTGCTCGCCCCCCGCTGCGGGATGTGACGAACGGCACCGGCAATTCGGGAGATTGCGGAATCCGAAAGGTCGGCGAGAGGGCCCGAGAAGTCGCCTCCCGAAAACCACACCTGCCTGCCTGCTGAATGAAGCCGAAACGGAGGCTCCTGTGCCAGCCTCCGTACCCGAGTGAGCAACCGGTCCACCACAGTCTTGCGGCGCCGGTGAGCCAACGTTCGCCTGACTTGCAAAGCGAGCAGGCGCCTCCACGCCTCGAGGGAGGCCGCCTGATCAAAGACATACTCGAGCTGCGCCTCGCCCAAGAGCCGGTCCGCAACAACCTGCTGAGCCAGGTCCTGAACGCTCTCATCAGACCAGGGCTCGCCGTCGTTGTACACACGGGGCGGATAGCGGCGCGCCACGGCACCGGTCATCTCAAGCACGAGGGCCCAGATGCGCGGCCCGATCCGAACCGACTGGTATTCCACCCTCAACTCGGCAAGTGTCATCTTCGCAACCACCGCTCCATCTCGGCATACAAGGCCGACGGCTCAGGCTCCGCACATAACCAGTTGCGCGTAGACAGTTCAGGAGCTTTCACGGTAACGCGAACGTCAAGAACCGTCCCATCCTTGTTAATGCCACACTCCGGATAGACCGCACGGTGATGGTGCCTAGGGTGGGGGTGCCCACGACGCTGCCGCTTGGTGGTTCTGGGGAAGAACACAAGATCAGGAAAGGGATAACCCCACGGACTCGCGAGGACAACCGGACGCCGGCCGCCCTGCGCCGCCTTGCCGGGAGCGAAAGCACCGCCGTCAGCTTTCTCGGCAACTGCCTTCTCCGACACCCGAAACCATGCTCCAACCTTGTACACATCGTGCGGGTCGAAGCCCAGATCGGTCAGCAGCTGGTACTCGGGCGTCACAGGTACCCATAACTCCAAGTGTTCAGCGGAGGCGGTCAGCAAAGGACATGCCACGCAACCTACCCCCGACCCCAAAGGTCGGCAATGCGGCTCCCCGGAAATGAGGGGCTAGGGGTCCTTGGGGGATGTCGGAATCCACCGGTAGAGGGGAAGGGTTCTCCCATAGTCGAAGTTCAGCAACATTCCGAGGCAGGAGGAATGGGTAGAACCTAGGCCGACGTTGATCTGGTGGGGATCGGCGACGGCGGGGACGG
>VXRE01000036.1 GCA_009838635.1 Acidimicrobiia bacterium
GCCAGGGCCGCCTGGGGGCGGGTGGAGGGGCGGGGCGGCTTGATGGGCCGGGCGGAGCGGGTCATCCTGTTCGCGGCCGGGTTCATCTTCGATCAGGTCACGGTCATGCTGTGGCTGATGGCCATCCTCACCTGGCTAACCGTCTTCCAGCGGTTCTTCAAGACCTGGCGGCAGCTGTCAGCGGGTGACTGACCTGCTCACCTACCTGACCTACCGGGCAGGCGCGGGGATCTTCGGAGCTCTACCCGAACCGATCGTCCGCCACCTGGGTCGCTGGGCAGGCCGGCTCTGCTGGCTCTGGGCGGGGGAGCGCAAGGCCATGGCGATCCGGCACATGGGAAGGGTGCTCGGCCGGAGCGATGGGCCGGCGGTGGAGCGAGCGGCCCGGGAGGTGTTCAGCGCCTACGGTCGCTACTGGGCGGAGACGCTCTGGTTCCGCCCGCGGCGGGCCGAGGTGGTGAGGTCGCGGGTGACGCTGATCGGGCTGGAACACGTCCGGGCGGCCCAGGAGTCCGGGAGGCCGATCGTGGCGGCGCTTCCCCACGTGGGCAACTGGGAGTTGGCGGGAACCCTGGCAGAGGATGCGGGAGTCCGGATCACCGCCGTGGCGGAGGCGCTGGCCAACCGCCGCCTGGCCCGGTGGTTCACCGGCATGCGGGCCCAACTCGGCATCCGGGTGGTGCTGGCGGAAGGCCTGTCCACGATGCGGGCACTGCGCAACGACCTGATGGAGGGACGGGTGATCGCTCTGGTCGCCGACCGTAACATCGGCGGGCGCGGCGTGGAAGTGGCCTTCTTCGGTGAGAAGACCACCCTGCCGGCCGGTCCGGCCGCCCTGGCGATCCGCAACGATGCGGTCCTGCTCCCCGTGGTCTCGTACTTCAAACGGGGTGCCGGTCACCGGGTGGTCGTGCATGCTCCCATCGAGGATCCCGGTCCGGAGGACCCCGACCGGATGGGCAGCATCACCCAGCAGCTGGCGCACCGGTACGAGGACATGATCCGGGAAGCTCCCACCCAGTGGCACCTGGTGCAACCCAACTGGCCGTCCGACCATGACTTACTCGAACGGCGCCGGGGGGATGCTTGAGGGTCGCCGTAGTCTCCCCGTACGCCCTCGACATCCCGGGGGGCGTCCAGCAGCAGGTACTCGGGCTGGTCGAGCATCTCCGGCGGCTGGGCCAGGAAGCCTTCGCGGTGGGTCCGGCAGCCGGCGCCGCGGGCGCGGATGCGGGCCGCCCGGTCATGTTTCCGGTGAACCGCTCCCGCGCGCCCATCGCCCTGTCGCCGATGTCGGTCCGCCGGGTCCGGGCCGCCGTGGCCGGCGCCGACGTGATCCACGTACACGAGCCGATGGTCCCCCTGGTCGGCTGGGCGGCGCTACGGACCGGACGACCCACCGTGGTCACCTTCCACGCCGACCCGTCGCCCATGTTCCGCGCCGCGTACCGGTGGGGGAGGGGTCTGGTGCGGCTGTTGCTGGGGGATGTGCTGGCCACGACGGTGAGCCGGACCGCCCGGCGCGCCGTCGAGCCGCTCGGTCTCGACGTGGTGGAGATCCCCAACGCCGTCGATGTGGGCTCCTTCAGGGTCGAGGCGCAGCGCGATCCTCGCCGGGTGGCCTTCGTGGGCCGGCCCGACCCTCGTAAGGGCCGGGACCTGCTGCTGTCCGCATGGCCGGCCGTGCGCTCCGAGGTACCGGCCGCCCGGCTGGTGATAGTGGGTGGAGGGGAGTCACCCCCGGTCGAGGGCGTCGAGTACCTGGGGCGGGTGTCCGAGGCGGAGAAGCGCTCCGTCCTGGCCGGTAGCGGCGTGTTCTGCGCGCCCAACCGGGGCGGTGAGAGCTTCGGGATAACCGTTGCCGAGGGCATGGCGGCCGGGTGTGCCGTGGTGGCCAGCGACCTCCCCGCATTCGGGGACGTCCTCGGCGGGACGGGCCTCGTGTTCAGGAACGGCGACCCGGACGGCCTGGCCGGCGCCCTCAAGGCGGTACTGGCCGACCCGGGGCTGGGGGAGCGCCTGGCGGCGGGTTCTTCGGCCCGGGTCGAACGGTACGACTGGGGGAAGGTGATCTCCCGGTACACCGAGCTGTACCGCCTGGCCACCCGCGCCGGATAGCGCCCTTAAGGGTTGCGCTGAGGCTTGGACACGGTAGAATATTCCTGACAACTGGTACTATTGAAAGGACGAATTCGCCATGGAACAGGGCACCAAGGCGGAGACGACCGGCACGCTGCGGGTCAAGCGTGGCCTGGCCGAGATGCTCAAGGGTGGCGTGATCATGGATGTCGTCAACGCCGACCAGGCGAGCATCGCCGAGGAATCCGGGGCGGTGGCGGTCATGGCGCTGGAGCGGGTTCCCGCCGATATCAGGGCGCACGGGGGAGTGGCCCGGATGGCCGATCCCAGCAAGGTCCAGGAGATCATGGAGGCGGTCTCGATTCCGGTCATGGCCAAGGCCCGGATCGGCCACTTCGTGGAGGCGCAGGTGCTCCAGAGCCTCGGTGTCGACTACATCGACGAGTCCGAGGTCCTCACCCCCGCCGACAACAACCACCACATCGACAAGTGGGCCTTCACCACGCCCTTCGTGTGCGGCGCCCGCAACCTCGGGGAGGCGCTGCGCCGCATCGCCGAGGGCGCGGCCATGATCCGCACCAAGGGGGAGCCGGGCACGGGCAACGTGGTCGAGGCGGTCACCCATATGCGGCGGATGAACCGGGAGATCGCCCAGGCGGCCGCCGCCGGCGACGACCAGATGATGGCCCTGGCCCGCGACATGGGGGCACCGGTCGAGCTGCTGCGAGAGGTGGCCGGGGCGGGCGGCCTACCGGTGGTCAACTTCGCCGCCGGCGGCATCGCCACGCCCTCGGACGCCGCCATGATGATGCAGCTGGGATGCGACGGCATCTTCGTGGGCTCGGGAATCTTCAAGAGCGGCGACCCCGCGGTCAGGGCACGGGCGATCGTGGAGGCCACCACCTTCTACCGCGATCCCGAGATCGTGGCCAAGGTGTCCCGCAATCTCGGCGAGGCCATGGTCGGGATCGAGATCGATGACATACCGCCCGGCCAGCGGATGCAGGAGCGAGGCTGGTAGAGACCGCGCCCGGGGCGCCGGTGGTCGGGGTGCTCGCCCTCCAGGGAGACGTCCGCGAGCACGCCCGGATGGTGGCCGCCTCCGGTGGCGTTCCCCGGGAGATCCGGACGCCCGCCGACCTGGAAGGCATCGACGCCCTCATCATCCCAGGAGGGGAGTCGACCACCATCGGACGCCTGGCCACCCTCTACGGGCTGGTCGATCCCCTCCGCGACCGCATCTCGGACGGGCTCCCGACCCTCGGCACCTGCGCCGGGATGATCTTCCTGTCCACGGCGGTGACCGGGGGAGACCAGCCCCTGCTGGGAGCGCTCGACATGATGGTGGAGCGGAACGCCTTCGGCCGCCAGAACGAGTCGTTCGAATGCGAACTCGCCGTGGAGGGCTGGGAGGATGCGTTCCCTGCGGTCTTCATCCGGGCACCCGTGGTGGACCGGACCGCCCCCGACATCGAGGTGCTGGCCAGCCACGAGGGCCGGCCCGTCCTGGTAAGAAAGGACCACGTCATGGCGTGCGCCTTCCACCCCGAGCTCACGGGCGATGACCGTGTCCACCGGATGCTCATCGACCTCGTGGCCTGACGTCGATGGCCGGTCACTCCAAGTGGGCGAACATCAAGCACCGCAAGGGGCGGCAGGACGCCGCCCGTGGCAACCTGTTCGCCAAGCTGTGCCGCGCCGTGGAGGCCGCGGCTCGTCAGGGTGGGGGCGATCCGGCGGGCAACGCCGTGCTGGCCACCGCCATCGACAAGGCCAGGTCCGCCTCGGTGCCCAAGGACAACATCGAACGGGCCATCAAGCGCGGCACCGGAGAGTTGGTCGGCGAACGCCTCGACACGTTCTTCTACGAAGGCTACGCGCCAGGGGGAGTGGCGTTGCTGGTGCAGGCGCTCACCGACAACCGGAACCGGGCCGCCTCCGATATCCGGTCGGCCTTCACCCGGAACGGGGGCAACCTGGGCGAGCCGGGTTCCGTCGCCTACCTGTTCGACCAGAAGGGTTACCTTCTAGTAGAAGGTGAAGAGGACGACATCTTGATGGCTGCCCTGGAGTCAGGCGCCGAGGACGTCCGGGAGAGCGGGGACCAGTTCGAGGTGATCACGGCGCCCACCGACTTCCCGGCGGTCCGGGATGCCCTGGCGAGCGCCGAACTGTCCGTGCAGACCGCCGAGATCACCCAACTCCCGTCCACGACCATCCCGCTGGACGCTTCGGGCGCCGCCAGGGTCCTGCGCCTGGTGGACACGCTGGACGACCTGGCCGACGTGCAAGGCGTCTACGGCAACTTCGACATCCCCGACGACTACCTCGCCACCCTGGCCGAGTAGTGGTCTGTCTGTGGAATGGCCAAGTTGTTTCGCAGACAGACCACTAGCAAGTCCGCGCCGGATCAGACCACTACCACCTGGACGGTGTGGTAGCCGGTGGCCCCGTCCGGCCGCGGCGGGACTATCTCGGAGGTCTGGGTGTACCCGGTCCGGTCGGTAGCCCGCACCGCGATGGTGTGAGGACCCGGCGTGAAGTCGTACTCGACGTGCCACTGGCGCCAGGTGTCGATTGCCAACTCCTCGGGCAGGATGGCCTCCATCCACGGCCCGCCGTCGACCTGAACCTCGACCGCGTCGATGCCTCGATTCTGTGCCCACGCCACTCCGGCGATGGCTCGCGTACCCGCCTCGACGGTGCCGGGGCGGGGCGTGTCGATGCGGGACTGGGTCTTGATCGGTGCCTGCTTGGCCCAGCCGCGCGGTATCCAGTAGGCGTCGAAGTCCTCCCAGCGGGCGAACTCGACCTCGGACAGCCACTTGGTGGCGGAGACATACCCGTACAGGCCGGAGACCACCAGCCGGGCGGGGAAGCCGTGCCTGACCGGAAGGGGCTCTCCGTTCATGCCGATGGCCAGCAGGGCCTCCCGTCCGTCGAAGACCGCCTCGGTGGGGAAGCCCACCGTGAAGCGATCGACCGAACGACCGATCAGCTGCGTGCCTTCGGGCTGGACCCCGGCCCGCTCCACCAGGTCCCTGAGGGGCACGCCGAGCCACTTGGCGTTGCCGATCAGTTCGCCCCCCACGGAGTTGGAGACGCAGCAGATCGTGATGTAACGCTCCACCATGGGAAGGTCCACCAGCTCTTCATAGGTCAGGCTGAAGGGTGAGTCCACCAGGCCGGTGAAGCTGACCTCCCAGGTATCCAGGTCGACGTTGGGAATGCTGAGAGCGGTGTCGATCCGGTAGAAGGTCTCGTTGGGCGTGATCAGCTCCGACACTCCCTCCACCTGGGCGATCTGGGCGGGCGTCGGATCGGCCACGGTGCGCACCACCTCCTCAGCGGCCCGGGTCGTGGTTGTCGTGGCCTCCGTCACCGGGGCTTCCTCGACAGCCGCCGCCGTGGCCACCGTGGTGGTGCCGGCAGGCGCGGCTGTGGTAGTGGGCGAGGCGGCCACGGTGGGAAGGGTGACCTGCTCGCGGGCCGCCACCACCGACTGCGTCCGGCCGGTAGCGAGGCGCCCGATCACCACCTGGCCGACCGCGAGCACCACTGCGGCGCCCGAAGCGGTCATGAACGCCCGCCGGGCGTCCGGAGACCCGGCGGGGCTCGGATCGGTGGCCTCGGTGGCAGGACCCTGGAGGAGATGGCGGAGCACGACCAGCACGGCGATGCCGCTCCCGGCCGCCGCTACAGCCGGAATGAGGGTGGCACCGGCGGTGGCGAGCGGATCGGTGATTCCCAGGGCGTAGCCGAGCACCCCGAAGGCGACGAACCCCATTGCAGCCAGCGGCATTCGCTCGCGGGCCAACACACCCAGCAAGCCGCCGATGATGATGGTCACCACCACGATCCCTCCGATCAGGACCGCCTTGTCGTTGGTGCCGAAGACGGCGATGGCCCAGTCCTTGAGGGCGGCCGGGGTGATGTCGATGAACCGCTGCCCGATGGTCAGCACCAGTGATGGCGCCGACACGAAGAAGGAGGCGAGCATCTCGGAAAAGGCCATGGCGAACCCGCTCGCCACCAGCCCGGCTAGGAAGTAGTCCCTGGTCGATCTCCACCCGCCCGGGGGCGGGTTCCCCGAGGAGATAGCGTCCGGGCCCACGGGTTCAGCCGCCATGGGACAGGGTTAGGATCATCGTGACGGGAACTCTGTGTCCAGCCCCGACTGGGTGTGCTTGTTCAGTTGCCATGGCATAAGGATAGGATCCTTGCGATGGCTATTGCAGGCGTCCTGGCACCGAGTCCGCGGTCGGTCATGTGGAATCCTGCATGTCGCGCCGGAGACCAGCGCTACCAAGGGAAGGAACCGGAACAATGACCCCGACCCCTAGCGAAGCAGCCGCCATCCCGCAGACCGAGGAGGAGTGGCGGGAGAAGCTGACCCCGATGCAGTACCACGTGGCCCGGGAAGCAGGTACCGAGCGGGCCTTCAGCGGCGATTACTGGAACACCAAGGACGCCGGCACCTACATGTGCATCGGCTGCGGTATCCCGCTTTTCCGCAGCGAGACCAAGTACGACTCCGGGACCGGGTGGCCCAGCTTCTACGAATCGGTAGAGGGAGCGCCGGTGGAGGAACGCCACGACTACAGCTACGGAATGGTGCGCACCGAGGTGGTGTGTGGCAGTTGCGACTCACACCTGGGGCACGTCTTCCCCGACGGCCCGCAGCCGACCGGCCTGCGCTACTGCATGAACTCGGCCTCGCTCGATCTTAAGCCCGACTGACCCGGCCGGCTTCTCGAGACAACCCGCGGCGGTCACCCTCCCACAAAGGGGTTGAACGTGTCACACCGTAGTTATATGTTGTTGGACAACCGTAATTACCGACGGCTCGGTACGGACGTCTACCAGGCCGCTCGAGGGATCAAATCGTTCGGGGCAGCCCCCACCAGGGCGTAGCAGAACGCGCCCCGAACCCAGGTGGTGGCGGTGGGGGAGGGCCCAACGGGCGAAGCCCGAACGCCGCGATTTTCGCGTTCTTGGCCGACTAGCGGCCGCTAGCCACTGTTGCTGGGCGGCGGGATGTGGCGGATCACCTCGTCGACCACCTTGCTGAAGGGGAGCGACTGCAACCAGACCCGGCCGGATCCTTCCAGGGTCGCCAGAAACAGCCCCTCGCCGCCCAGGAACATGGTCGACGCCCGTCCGGCCCGCTCGATCGAGAACTCGATCTGGGGCTCGAACGCCACTATGCAACCAGTGTCTATCCGGAGTTTCTCGCCCACCAAACGCTTCTCGACGATGGTGCCTCCGGCGTGGAGGAAGGCCATACCGTCACCCGAGATGTCCTGGAGGATGAACCCCTCGCCGCCGAAGAAGCCGGCGCCGAGCTTCCGGTTGAGGGAGATGTCGAGCTTGGTGCCCCGGGCCGCGCAGAGGAAAGCGTTCCTCTGGGCCCGGATCCGGCCGCCGAGCTGCGCGAGGTCGAGCGGCACGATCTTTCCCGGATACGGAGCTGCGAAGGCAACCTTGCGCCGGCCGCCGCCCTGGTTGGTGTAG
>VXRE01000092.1:0-31927 GCA_009838635.1 Acidimicrobiia bacterium
GGGCGAGATACTCGACCGGTACTCCATCCGGGGTGGCGCGGCGGAGCGGGCCCGGCGCGTCGTCGCCGGAGCGGTCGAGGGCTCCGGTGCTAGGCAAGGGTCGGGGAGCGATCTCGCCCTGATCCTCGCTGACGGGATGACCGCAGGTCGGGCGGTGGTCCGGTTCCTGTCCGCAGCCGGCCTCGACGTATCGCCGGCCCCGGCGCGGCTTGCCGGGGACACCGAAGATGCCGTGCTGAGGGAATTGGCCACCACCCCGGAGGGCACGGTTCGAGTCCTGGCCGGAGAGACCACCGTAGAGGTGCGGGGGCCGGGCACGGGCGGTCGCAACCAGCACGCCGCCGTCACCGCCGGCATCGAGATCGCCGGGAGTCAGCACCGGTTTCTCGCCTTCGGAACCGACGGCGTGGACGGCCCGACCGATGCGGCCGGCGGTTGCGTGGACGGCGCCACGGTCACCGATCCGGCGCTGGCCCGGAGCCACCTGGACGCCTGCGACTCCTATGCATATCTGGAGGCGGCAGGCGGGTTGCTCCGGACCGGGAGAACGGGAACCAACGTAGCCGATCTGTGGATCGTGGACAGATCGGGGAATGGTCGCGCCACAGATCGGATCGTTATATCCTGACCTCATCATGAGCGACCCCGTAGCAGTAATCGTCGGCGCCACCAGCGGGCTCGGCGCCGCCCTCACCGGGCGGCTGATCCGCCAAGGCTACCGTATCGGCGCCACCTATCTCAGACCCATCGACACGGACGAGTTCGAGGAACGGTTTCCCTTCGATGAGGATCAACTGGTCCTCCGTCGCGTCAACGCCACGGAGTCCGGGGAGGTCGAGGACTTCCTGGCCAGGGTGGCGGCCCGGTTCGGGCGTATCGACGCCGTTGCCTCGCTGGTGGGAGGCTGGGCTGCCGGAAGGGATGTGAAGGACACCGACAACGTGCGATTCGACTGGATGATCGACCTCAACCTGCGGTCGGCCTTCTACACCGTGCGTGCTGCCGTCCCCCATCTCGAGGCCGGCGGAGGCCGCATCCTGCTGGTCGGAAGCCGGGCCGTGGTGGACAACCCACCCGGGCAGGCTGCCTTCAACATTGCCAAGGCGGGCGTGGTAGCCCTGGCCAAGACCGCCGCGGCGGAATTGGAGGACGCCGACGTCACCGTCAACGTGATCCTGCCGTCGGTGATGGACACGCCGGCCACCCGCCGCGCACTGCCCTTCGCGGAGTACGTCAAATGGCCCACCCCTGACGAGATCGCAGCGGTGGCGGAGTTCATCCTGACCGGGGAGTCGGGTGTCATGTCAGGGGCGGTCGTGCCCGTCTACGGGCGGGCCTGACGGGCAAAGGAAAGACCCGACCGGAGCCCTTCACCAACAGTGACGGGTCCGACCGGGTCGTTCTATCGCAGCCCCGACCAGATTTGAACTGGCGTCTCCGCCTTGAGAGGGCGGTGTCCTAGGCCCCTAGACGACGGGGCCACTGCGTGTGGCGAATGATACCAACCGCTCGGGAGAGAGGACTCGAACCCCTACTAACAGGGCCAGAACCTGTCGTGCTGCCGATTACACCACTCCCGATCAGGCCCGCAAGATACCAGGTATCGGCGCGCCTAGGTCAACCCGACCGGGTGACGCCCTGTTTCCGGGACGGTCCGCCACCCCATTCGGCGCGGGGCAGCCGCTTCTCCTTGTCCACGAACGGCAGCGTGTCTACGGTCGCCCGGTGAGGCGTTCCCTCGTGGTCGAGCAAGAAGACGGTCTTGCCGAGCCAGTCACCGCCCGGCAGAGGCCGGTCGAAGCGCACGTAGCCGACGCCTGCATCCAAGGCGGGCGACCAGGTGCCGATCGTGATGTGGCCGACCGGGCCGTCCTCGAAGTGCACCTGCATCCCGGCGTCCGGCGCAGCGCCGGCGCAGACCAGGCCGAACAGGAGCTGAGTGCGATCGGCCCTCGCCAGCGCGGAACGTCCGATGAAGTCCTCCTTGTCGAGCGCGACGAAGTTCCCGAGGCCGGCGCCGAACGGTGTCAGGTCCGGTTCGATATCGGTGCCGTTGTCCAGGATGCCGGCTTCGATGCGCCGTATGCCCATCGATGAGGACGAACTGAACTCCATGCCGAAGGGCTCACCGCTGGCGAGCAGATGATCCCAGAGGGCGTCATGATCCGTCGCCTCCGGACCGCTGTTGCAGTAGATCTCGATCCCCGCCTCGCCCGTCCACCCGGTCCGCGAGACCCACAGTGTCTGCCCGCCGATTTCGAAGAATCCGGCGTGGAAGTATCTGAAGTCGCCCGACAGTCCACCACCGATCGCCGCGTCGAGCACGTCGAGCGACTTAGGTCCTTGAATCTGGAGGACTCGCGAGTCCGGATCAGAGACCTCGGCATCGAGCCCGATGGCGAGGGCGCTGAGCCAGCCCTCGAACTCACCGTTCGCCTTCACGTACCAGTAGCGATCCGGCGCAAGGCGCATGATCACACCGTCCATCAGAACGGTGCCGTCCTCATTGCAAGCAATGCCGTACCGAGCCCGACCCACCGCAAGCGTGCCGACCCGGCAGGTGAGGACCCTCTCGAGCATCCGGGCCGCATCCGGTCCGATGATCTCCAGCGGCTTTTCCGGGACGTCGTAGAGCAACACCCCGTTGCGTAACTTCCAGTACTGGGGAACCGGGTCCTCGTCACGGGTCGCCATGAGGGGATACAAACGATCACAGTACATGCCGAAGATCGTCCGATCCGTCACGTAGCGGTCGGCAAAGGGCGATTGGCCCTGCCGGAACGAGCTCAGCCGGACCGTACCGAACGTCTCTACGTAGAAGTGTCTATCCCCGGTCATCTACACCTCAGGAAAGGGCCGGGTGGGGCGGAGGAGACGGTAGCAGCCCGACTCGTGGGCGCGGCCACAGCTCCGGCAACGGCACTCCGCCCCACCGCAGCGCCGACGACACCCCAACCGCCCCCGAAGAGGAGGAGTGGGATGTTCGCCACCAGCCCTGACCTGCGGTAATACGACCATTCCGACACGTCCACCTTCACCCGGCCCGGTCGCCCTAGATGTGATCGAGGCTGAGCCGTCCGCCGGCAGCCGATGGGTCGCACGGCCAGCCCCGCCGGAACAAGGTTGGCCGGTCCCGGTATGTGTCCTATCCTCGCAAGGTTGGTACACGGCCGCAGGTCGTATCCGGAAAGGCGGTTGCATGACCGACACTGCGCGGCTGAAACCGGACACCCAGGCAGCGACGTGGATGGGCGTCGCCGTGTTCTTGTCGTCGTGGCCTCCGCTTGCAGTGGCCTTTGTCGGTACCGCCGTCGGGCCTTTCGTGTACCAATTCTGGTACGGCCTCATAACTTGCCTAGTTTGGTTCGTCTACCTGCTAGGGGCTCGTCCCGACCTTGCCGGACGTAGGGACATCTGGGCTTGGATCACTCGCCGTCTTCGGACACGTGACGGTGGACTCGCCATGCTGAACGGTTTCAACTACTCACTTTTTGTCTGGGCCACCCTGTTCCTTGACACCACGCTGGTGACGGTCATCACGGGCGGCTGGCTGATTCTCTTCGTCGCCTATCAGAGACAGCACGACCGCAGCGGCCGCTACCAGCGCGTAACTGTGCAGGATTGGCTGCTAATGGGCATTGCGTTGTTAGGGATCGCGCTGCTTACGCTGTCGCAGTCCGGCGGCATTACGACCGGGGAGGGCTGGCGGCTGCTGTCGGGGGTCCTGCTGGCCGCGGCCTGCGCGGTCTCCCTTTCCTGGATATCGTTCAGGTTCAAGCTAGGAACAGAACTGTATGACAGTAACTATAGGGGCATGACGGAGCATTCAGACGATCTAAAGGATGAGTTAGCCTGCGTAATCGCTGTTTCAATAGTGGCAAACATACCCGGCATGGTAGGCGGCCTGCTGATCGGTCTGACCTTCTTTCCCGCCCATACGACTGGTTCCGACACTTTCCTGGGAGGGTTCCTCTCAAGCTCGGTTATCTGGGTAATCGCTGCCGGGATAGCAAACGGAGTGGGAACACTGGCGTTCCGTTACGCAAACCTGCTAACGAGGAACCTGGCCGTGAACGCCATGCAGTATTTGCGTCCGGTCCTGTCGCTGGTGTGGCTGGCCGTCTTCGCTACGATCACCGTGTACCGCACCGATTTTCTGTGGGTTGGCGCTGCTGCGGTTATCAGCGTGAACGCTCTTATCAACTTCCGGTCCGAGGACCGGGCCGGGTTCAAGTGGCTTATCTTAAGTCTGTTGGGGCTCGGGTTCGTCATATACATGCGCGACGAATGGTTCACCCTCATTCCCGGATACGGATGGTTCCCGGGATTCGGCGACTATTACGGTGTGCTGGGCGCGGGCGCGACGGTGTTCGTTCTGATCCTGTCGTTCCGTACTTCGCGTCTGACCGCCCGCACCGCCAGCGAGGAACAGCAAACCTACATGCTGTGGCGGCGGCTCGACGCGCTATCCGCCGACGAACGGACCCACCGCGCCCTGCTGCGCAATGTTCGGACCATTGACACAACTAGGAACATCGGCGAACTCGAAGACGCTTACAACTACGTGACCGACCGGATCGAACGAGCCGGGTTGGACCCTTCCGAGGCGGCGGAACTGCAAGGGAACCTGGACACGCTGGTGAACAGCAAACAGAAGGGCCGGAACCTGGCCGAGCTGATCGTGCTGGTCATGCTGGCGCTCCTGGTGGCGGGTATAGCCGTGTTCGCCCGCACCGAAACACAGGCGTGGCCCGCGCTGGTGAACGATGTGCTGTCGATGCTCTTGGCGTCAGCGGTCACGTTCATGACCGTTCACCTGTTCGACCGACGCTCCGAACGTGACCTCCCCCTCATCACCGACGCCGGGAAGGTCATGTTCCGAACCGTTGAAACAGACGAGAAGCACAACCCCAGGGTGGAACAGGCCATCACAGTAGGTATCGGGTTCGCCGTCATCGGAATCTACGTATGGCTGATGGCGGTCAAATGGCTGCCCCTCTGACCAGTCGGTCACACTGAGCGGGTCGGACAGTCCGCCGTCGAACAGGCCGCCGCGGTGTGTCGGTTTGGCAGCCATTCGCCTAGCTCCGCGTCCGGTCCCCGCTGTTCGGCCAGGTGCGCAACCAGGACGACCTGTCCCAGGGGGCCGGCAGACGACCGTTCCGTCCGGGGTCGTTTCCCAGCGGTCCCGTTCCAGCTGTGTGGCGTCGTCCAGGGGGGAACCTCCACAACGGCACTGAACGGGGTGCGACCGTCTTCGGTGGATTCAGGCTTAAGCCGTCCCACGGTACGGGCCGCCGGGCCGCTAACCCTACCCACGCGGGGGCTACTCGTCGAACGGGCTTTCGGTAACGGACCAGGATTCGGGTGGCCTAGCCCCGAGCGCGGACATCCAGTTGGGGTAGTTACCCGCATTGGCGAGGGGGTGAATGTAGTCGGGGGTGTAGCGGCCCGCGGCTATTCCAGCGCAGTCCGCAGGTGGCAGCTTCGAGCCGCGTGACGCTTTGGGCAGGGTGATGTCGGGATGATTCCGCCAGGTCCACTGCGGCCAACTGGGCGGCGCAACGTCTTCTAGTACCGGCTGATCGGGGCCGTTGGTCAGCACCCCGGGCCAGGCCCATACAGGGCTGTCGGACGCTTCCGGGCCGAACCCGGTGAACAGTTCATGCTTCCAGCCATTGCGGCTGTAAAGGGCGGGGAACCCTTCTTCCATGCAGCTGGTCAGATATGTGGTCCATACGGGCGTCGCGTCTACGTCGAGGGCGGCGCCGTCGGGACCGCGGACGTCGCCTTCGGCTACGTAGCCTGCGAGCATTTCCACATTCGCCCACGACCAGTCGCTGTGGACGTGCGCGCCGATGTGACCTGCGGCAATGGTCCCCTCCGTTTCCCAGTGTCGGACGAAGAAGGGGGTTATCAGCACCCCGGTGCGCAACGTTCCGGCTTCGCGGCGGGTAGCCCATCTGTCCCAGTCGGATTCTGGCAGCGACCACTGGTCCACGTCTGGTGGGCCGGTTCCCGCGTTGTACAGCCAGTGCATACCACCGGGCTGGCGGTGTCGGCTGACGATCCGGTAGGTGGACCGCATGAACTCTTCGGGGTAGGAGCGGGCCCCCCTAGGAGCCATTCTCCGTACCGGGCTGGGGTGCCCAACCCCGCTCCCCCCGACACTTCGTTGAACGCATCCGCTAGGGCTTCGGCCCACTCCTGGCGTGTCGTCTTCCATTCGGCGCTGGTGCCCGTGGCCCGGTGGTGTCTGAGCGGCAGGTCGCTTTCCCGTTCGGCGCGGGTGGTTTCTATGTCGTCGGTTTCCCACTGCTGCCAGTCTTCGTACGACAGCTCCAAGACACCGTCCCGGCGGCCCTCGTTACCAGCTGCTGTAGCGCTGATATTGATCCATAGCCATTCGTGAACGCTTAGGACGCCGTCTCCGAACAGCTCGGACGGGACGGACAGCTGAAATCCCCAGTCGGTGGCCCACAGCCCTGTAGCCGGGTCGTGTTCCCACCCAAGCCCCAAGTCGTCCCACTCGTAGCCGATAGGCGAGCGCAACCATTCCATAAACGATGCGAAGGTGTCGAACCTGTTGTGACCGAGCGGGATTTGGCCTTCGTGCTGCCACCGGTTGACCCAGTCGATGCAGGGACGGTTGATGGGTTCTGCGAGCTTGACGATCCGGCCGCTGCGGTCGGCTATTCCCCGTACGATCCAGGTGACGTTCTGCGACGCGTCTTCGAGTTCGGGATGCGGCAACGACCACGCTGCGAACAGCCCACCCGTGGCCCAAAGGCACGTCTCGAACATGTGCCCGCCCGCTTCCGTAACATATGGGCCGGCCACCGTGAACGCGTGATACCAGGTGCCGTTAGGGCCAGCCTCGTGCACCGGCGTTTCCAACCCGCCGTCCGGCCACCAGTCCACCACCGTCTCCCAATGACCAACGGCGTGTTCTGGCAGCAGATAACGGTCTTCGAGAGGGGCCAGGCTTTCGGGATACCACGGTATCCACGTGTCCCCGGGGGCGGGTCCGAGGTCACCGTCGGCGGCTTGGAACCCCAACCACCGCTCCGCTTCGCCCGCGGCGGCCCATTCCTTCCACACCGCCAGTTCGGGACTCAACGCGGGGTGAGTAAGCCGGCCCGTTCGAGCGTCGGGGTGGTACCCGGTCGCCAGTGCCTGATGGTACAAACCGTGCCGTATGCCCCCTTTGGTGGCCCAGCCGTCGTCCCGGTGCCCGAACGCGGCTTCCGCCATTTCCTGCGGGGAGGATCCGTAAGTCAGGCCCGGCGCCAGCACAGACGGGTGCCACCACTGCGTGAGCAGATCATTGGGGAACGGGGAGTAACTGAGGCGGGAGCGGTACGCCCAGTCCATCCACGCTGATATGTGAATAGCGGCTTCTATATCAGCGGCCAGGTTCCCCCTGTCGCCTATTTCGACTCCCTGCTCCAACCAGCCGACCGACAGCCGGTTGCGGTGGTCGGCGGGGTTGCTGCGGTCCCAATCCTTGCCCCACGTGTTGCGTATCAGCCGTTCTTCGTCGGGGTTGGGCCAACCTTGGGCGAACATCTCCTGCGGGTCATAGCCGTTGGCTTCCAACCAGGCGACCAGCTCCGTGGCTGGTACCAGCGGCACCAGCTGGCCCATCTCCTTGTGCCAAGAACTGTTGTCGCCCACGTCGTGGCGCCACATCTGACGGTACGCGTCGGGGTTGTCGGGGAACCCCTCTGGCCGGTACGGTTTCAACGCTTCCACAATGTCCGTGTAGACCGCTCCGTCCGCGACAGTGGTAGGCAAATACGTCAGCCGGCCGCCGGCGACAGTGGTGTTGCTGGTGGGGGCGCCGTGACGGTCGGGGTCGTAACGGACCAGCCCGTCGGCCGTCCACACATACCAGGCGGCGTGTTCGTGGGGAATGTCGTAATACCAGGACAAGTCCCACTCCCCCAACGCTGTCTCTTCCGCTGGCCCCAAATGCACACACTCCCAACTCGGGGTCGCCAGGATGTCGTCGGGGGATGCTGAGTCGCGCCCGCAGGCGCCGCTGATGTCGTCGGGCAGCAGTTCCCCGGCACGGCGGGGGGCGGTCGGGTTCGGGACAGGACGGACGATCGGTCCCCAGTACCGCCACACCGACGTCTCATCGGAGGGGTTGTACAACAGCGTCGGCGCGCCGACCCCGCCGTTTAGTTCGCCTAGGGCGTCGAGGTAGATGAGCTTGTTCCGCTGCTGCTCCCGTGCTGTGGCGAATTCGCGGTTCCACACGTCCTGCCAGGTAGGCAGACGCTGCTGCCAGAACCGATGATGCGCAAACATGAGCTGGCCGACCGCGTCACCGTCGAGCCATGTCCGATGTTCGGACAGGGTCAGGTCCAACGCGGGACCCTGCGGGTGGCCCCAGACCATGTACCAGGCCCAGAACGCTTCCACCTTCGCAGCAACCTCAACGGCGTCGGAAATCATGCCGTCCGAGTACACGTCCTCGACGGCGAGACGGTCCGGGTCGGTGACAGGCCACTCCAACTCCGGGTTGTACGTCCACCACTCGACCGGTTCAGGCATCGGAACCGTCACCACAGTTACCGCAATAGTCGTGGTCACCGTAGTGGCGGATTCGTCAGGCTCTGCAGCCGTCGCGGTTGTCGTCGCGGTGACTGCGCTGGTAGTGGGAGTCGGTGCGTCTGGTTCCGCTACCGCCGCAGTTGTTGTCGCATCAGCCGCGACGGAGGCGGGGGCAGCGAACGGCGGGGCGTCGGAGCCGCTCCGCAGGTGCAGGAACCCCGCGGCTGCCACTACCAGCAGCACAGCCGCCACGATCGCTGCCCGTCGTGTCGTTGTCATCCTCCCGCCCCAAACGTTCGCCGTCTCAGTATGCCATTGGCATGTCTGGTGTGGGCCCGGCGTCGTGGACTACGACCGGACACGTCTACGAGGTGGGGAATGAGCACGATGGGGATCCCGCGGCGTGTAGCAAATCCGGTCCGTCCTCCGCGACGACTGCCAACCGGCCGAGTGCCCCGAAGAGCTTGATGAACGCGGCATCCGCCTATCGTCCCCAGCTGCCAAGCCTCTTAGCCCTCTTCTTCTGGGATCCCGTCCGTCGTCCACGGGCGAACCCCTCTGGGCTGGTTTCGGCAGGACCCGAAGCTCCGATCTACAACACGAACAAACCACCCATAGAAGCCACCACTCTGGTCGCGCCCACGATCTAGAGGCCGGCAATGGCGAACATCCCCTAGTGGCCCCGACGGGATTCGAACCCGCGTTTCTGGCTTGAAAGGCCAGCGTCCTAGGCCGGCTGGACGACGGGGCCTGCGGTTCCCGGATCCTACGCCCTCTGCGGCGCTGCGTAGAACCCTCGACCAACCGGAGATGTCGCTCGGATCCGAAGGCTAGTTGAGGATCAGCCTTGTTCGGATAGAGCGGCGGCCAGTTGGTCCGCGCTGAGCGATTCCTTGCGGACCCGCAGGTCGAGATAGATGACCGTGCCGAGCGCGGCGGTCAACGGGATCGACAGCAGGCTGGCGACCTGCTGGACGAGGTAACCGGTCATACCACCGCTCACTCCCAGGCCGGCCGAGAGGATGAGTGCGATCACGGCCGATACGACCCCGACGAAGATAACCATGAGGACGAGGACGAGCACGCCGGCGCCGAACACCCGCCAGCGCTCGCCCGACACCAGGCGCCACGACCGCTTGATGCTCTCGATCGGTCCGGCGCCTTCGATGATCAGAGCCTCCCAGACCACGGCGAAAGACACCATGAGGAAGACCCCGGGCACGATCAGAAGCACGAATCCGATGCCGATCAGCACCGCGATCACGATCGTCGCCACGATGATCTCTACGATCCTCCGGATTCCGATGCTCATCGCGTTCCGCCAGTCGGACGGGACATCTGCATACGCTCCGGCCGCCACCAGGACGGCAGCCACGCCCGCCACGACCGAACCGGCAATGCCCGCGAGATACCCGAGCCAGCCGATGGGCGACGTGCACGTGGTCGTGCCGGCCGAGTCCAGGCCGCAGCCCCCGGCCAGGCTGACGAGGAAGGGGATGAACACGAGCACCAGCGCGATGGTGAACATCGGGCCGAAGCGGCGCCGGAAGACGGTGAAGGTGGCGTCGACGATCTCGCCGACGCCGAGGGGACGCAGTTGTAGTTGAGCCATGTGCCCAGCCTACCGGGCGACCTCAACTCTGTCCATGGTCGAGCCCCAACCCCTGCAGTTATGGGCCATGGAGGCGCCTGGCCGGTTCGGCGAGAAACCCTCACCACCCTTTCAAACAGCACCGTCATGCTAGGCTTTCAATGGTTGGGTAACGGAGGGGACCGATACGGATGACGCTAACCGCGGACAGTGCGGTCACGCAGAAGCTCAGCCTGCTTGATGAACTCGTCCTCACACTTCTGAACGAGGAGAGTGGCTACTTCCGGCAGGTTCCCGGGTGGGATCTGAACTGTGCCGTCATCGGAGGCGTGCTGGGAGAGTTGTCCCTGCTGTCACGCATCGACACGGATATGGATTCGTTGATCCTCCTGGACCGAGCGAAAACGGGCGATCCTGCCCTAGATCCTATCCTCGAGCAAATCGCGGCTGAACCCGTTCAACGAGACGCCCAGTACTGGATTGAACGTCTCGCCCCGCGCGCGGAATCGATTATCGACTTGACCCTTGACCGGCTGGTCGATCTGGAGATACTCCGGCACCACGACGGTGACTTCTGGTCGCTGGCGCGGGGCGCATGGCAGAATGGTCCTTACGCCGCATCTGGAGAAGGTACTGCCGTTGACTTCGTAAAGACACGTCTCAGCAGAGCGATCTTCGCCAACGAGATTCCGGACCCCAGAGACATCATCATTATCTGTCTCATCAATACATGCGACGTCTTGCGTTTCATATTCGAACTCGACGAAGCATCGGAGAAGCGAGTTGAGTTCATCAGCAACATGGACTTGATCGGCAGGTCCATCGCCGCAGCAGTTAGCCATAACCTCTCTAGTTCATTGTTCAGGCCTTCCGCTTTCGCCAAGCCGATTCCGGTTGTCCCGCTTCGTAGGTTGCTGCGCAGCCGTCCGGCTCGCCAAGGCAATTTACCCGCTTTCTTTGCGGAGCTTGCCAAAGAATATGGGCCGGTGTTCGAGCTCCGCCCGCCCTTTACCGGCCCGATGATTCTGCTCGCCGGCCCCGAGATGAATCACTGGGCACATCGGCATGGGCGGATGTACCTGAGATCTAGGGATTATCTGGAGGATTTCGAAAAGGTATACGGAGGATCAGGAATCCTGCCCACGCTGGACGGTGCCGATCATTTCCGGTACCGCAAGTCCATGCAGCCTGCCTATTCCCGCACCAGGTTGGAGGCTCGGCTGGATGAGTGCTACTCCACCGCCCGGGCCTACATGGCGGCTTGGTCTGTCGGTGACAAGCTCCCCGCAAAGACGATGTGCAGGCAGTTGGTCAATTCAACGTTGTCGCCGGCCATGGTCAGCATCGATACCCAGGATGTCGTCGCCGACCTGCACAAATTCAAGGAACGGGCCCTGCAGACCCATGTCATCGGGAACCTGCCCAAGTTGATGCTGCGTACGCCCGCAATGAAGCGCCGGGCGAAGCTGGTCGGCGAGGTCATGGAACGCGTCCTGAGTAGCCACACACCCGCCCAGCGGGCTGGGTGCCCTCGCGACCTCGCCGATGACCTGCTGAGCATGCACGCGAGCGATCGGCAGTTCCTCCCGGAGTCGAACCTGCCCTTCGTGCTCTCGGCGGCGCTGATCGCAAGCATGTATGTCGGTGATCAACTCGGCCTAATCATCTACGCGATGTTGTCGCAGCCCGAGTTCCACGAGAGTATCAGCAATGAGGCAGACGCCCTGTTCGCCAAGGGGACGCCGGATCGTGACGAACTCACCGGGCCGGCGATCGACATCACACGCCGGTTCATCATGGAGTGCCTGCGTCTCTACCCGATCGTGCCGGCCTCATATCGAAACGTGATGAATACGTGCGCGGTCGAGGGATACGAGCTGCCGGAGGGGTCGCGGGTTCTGATTGCCCAGACCGCCACGCACTACATGGAGGATGTCTTCCCCGATCCCTTCTCGTTCGACATCGATCGCTACCTGCCTCCGCGCAAGGAGCACCTCGGGTCGTCATACGCGCCCTACGGTCTGGGTACCCATACGTGTTTGGGGTCCCGCTGGACATCCCTGCATCTGGCGATCCATCTGCTGCTGCTCGTTCACCATTTCAGGCTCGAGATCTCTCCCGCCAACTACAAGCTGAAGATCAGCTCCTTCCCGTCGTCGTCGGTGAACAACAAGCTGAAGTTCGTCGTCGCCGAGCAGAGGCACGAAATCCCGGCGTAAGGCGATCCCGCCGGCTTCCGGTGCTAGCCGGTCTCCTGTTCCACCGCGTCGGGATAGAACTGGGCGCAATAGCGCCGGAACGGCATGATCTCGCCGTCGGAGCGACAGAGACGTGGGCGGGATCGGTACTGCTTACGGCTCCAGATGATCTCATCCTGCTGGACGTCCCGGTACTGCTGGGACGAGATGAACCGGTTCATGATGGGGGCTCGCCACTTCACCGGTAGGAACCCCAGGCCCGCTATCCACCGCCCCGGCTTGCGTATCTCCCGCACCTGCGAGACCAGCGACAGGTCGATGAGCGAACCGTCGACGGGCGTGGCCAGCACCCACAGGCGCAGATCCATCCCTATCGAACGCTCCCGGATCTGCACGAAGGAGTAGCCCAACCCGAAGATCCGGGTGCGGGCGGAGACTTCGAAGGTGGAGGTCAGCGGTCCGGCGATCTTCCGGGTGCGCCTGAAGTCGAAGTCGCTCTCCAGACGCGGCCCGTCCACCGACACCTTCCCCACCCGGTCCACGCTGTCGTAGCCGTGGACGTAGCGCAGGTGGCCTACGTCGACCGAATTCTCCGTCGTCTCCTGGGGATGGCCGGGAAACCGGAGGGTCCTGATCCTGAGACCGGTCCATCCAGCCTGATCCGGTTCATTCTCTGGAAGGCTCCATTGCGGCGCCCGGCCCCCGGCCCCCCACCAGGCGAAGATCAAACCGGCGATTTCATGCGTCTCGAAGACGCGCAACCTCGCGGTCGTTGGCGGCGGGGAGTAGGGGGTGGCCACGCACTGGCCCGTGGCGTCGAACTCGTAGCCATGGAACGGGCAGACCAGCCGCCCCTCACAGATGCGTCCTCCTGCGGTCGGTCCCAGATCGGCACCCAGATGCGGGCAATAGGCGCCGGCTACGCACACGTTCCCGTTCTCGTCGCTCCAGGCGACGATGTTCTCCCCCATCCACTTCTTTTCGACAATCCCGGCTTCCAGCAGTGCCTTACGGCTCGTGACGAAGTACCAACCCTCGGGAAACGGAGACGGCAGCGGGGCGTTCTCGAGCACCACCCTACGCCGGGTAGACATCGCCGACCTTCCTAACCCGGAACCTCATGGGTCCGCAACCGTCACGCATAGGGCCTCCGGAACTGCTGTACACGACCCGGTCCGCCATACCCTAGCCCTGACTATTCGTGTTCTCGGCACGCCGACGGGGCTCTTCGCCAGGCGATCCGTCGTTACTGCTCGGCGCATCGGCGGGCCCGGCTTCGGGTTGTCACGGGACCATGGCATCATCAGCGCAGGCTGCGACAGGCCTTCCAGCAGAACGAGGATCGGAGCGCCGGATGAGCGACTGGAGCAAGAGCGTGAACGACTGGAATGCCGCGATCATCGAGGAGTTCCGTGCGAACGACGGCCGGGTGGGTGGAATGTTCGAAGAGAGGACGCTGCTGCTCCTTCATCACACGGGCGCCCGTACGGGGACCCGGCGGGTCACCCCGCTCGCGTACCAGGACCTGGCTGATGGCTACGCCGTCTTCGCCTCCAAGGCGGGGGCGGACACCAACCCCGACTGGTACCACAACCTGGTGGCCAATCCGGGGACGGAGGTGGAGGTCGGGACCGGGACGGTCCGGGTCCGCGCCCGGGTCGCCACGGGGGAAGAGAGGGACCGGATCTGGAGCAGGCAGAAGCAGGACTATCCACAGTTCGAGGAGTACGAGTCCAAGACATCGCGGGTCATCCCGGTCATCGTGCTCGAACGCGCCTGAGCGCGTCAGCCGCGCCGGTAGCGGGAGGGCAGGCAACTCGGATCGGCCCGATCTGGCAAACTCGGTCGGGTGAACATCGAGCCGAAGACTCCGCTGCGGTCCCTCGACGTGGGATTCGCCCGCGACCAGTTCCCCGCCTTCTCCGACGCCCGTCTCGCCGGGTGGGCCCACTTCGAGAACGCGGGCGGATCCTACGCCTGCCGCCAGGTGATCGACCTGCTGACCGGCTTCTACCGCCACACCAAGGTGCAGCCCGATCATGCCTTCCCGCTCTCGGTCGAGGCCGGCGAGGCAATGGAGCGCTCCTACCGGCGCATGGCGGAGTGGATGGGTGTGGGGGTGGACGAGATCCACTTCGGGCCGTCCACGTCGCAGAACACCTACGTCCTGGCCCGGGCGTTCCGGTCGATGTGGCGGGACGGGGACGAGATCGTCGCATCCACGCAGGACCACGAGGCCAATGCCGGGGTGTGGAGACGGCTGGAGGCCACAGGGATTGTCGTGAAGGAGTGGCGGGTGGATCCCGAGCGGGGAACCCTGGACCTGGCGGATCTCGACGGCTTGATGACCCGGCGCACCAGGCTGGTCGCCTTCCCCCACGCCTCCAACGTGGTGGCCGCCATAAACCCGGTCGCCGATGTGGTGGCGAGGGCGGCAGAGGTCGGCGCCCGGGTGGTCGTCGACGGAGTGTCCTACGCACCCCACGGCCTACCCGACATCGGGGCGCTGGGAGTCGACGTCTACCTCTTCTCCGCCTACAAGACGTGGGGTCCGCACCAGGGGGTGATGTTCGTCCGCCGTGACCTGGCCGGCCGGCTCGGGAACGAGGGCCACTACTTCGTGGCCGACCAGCCCCGCTTCAAGCTGGTGCCGGCGGGACCCGACCATGCCCAGGTGGCGGCGTGCGCGGGGGTGATCGACTACCTGGACGAGCTCTTTGCCCACCACGGTGGATCCTCCACGACCCCGGTGGCGCGAGGCCGGGCGGTCCATGACATGTTCCGTACCCACGAGACGAACCTGGCGGACCGGCTGCTCCGCTACCTGGCCGGGCGGGCCGACGTACGGGTGGCCGGCCCGACCGACGCCGCCCGGCGGGCGCCCACCGTCTCGATCGTCCCGTTGCGACGCCCGGTCACGGAGGTCGCGGAGTCACTGGTCCGCAGCCGGATGATGGTCGGTGTCGGGGACTTCTACGCCCCCCGCCTCCTCGATGAGATGCGGATACCCACGGAGCCCGGCGTGCTGAGGATGTCCTTCATCCACTA
Source organism: Acidimicrobiia bacterium (assembly GCA_009838635.1). Taxonomy (GTDB): domain Bacteria; phylum Actinomycetota; class Acidimicrobiia; order Spongiisociales; family Spongiisociaceae; genus Spongiisocius. Next base: position 15,400 of record VXRE01000092.1, read on the forward strand.
CAACACCGAAGGCGAGATCGACCGGTTGATCACCGCCCTTGACCGGGCACTGGATGATTAGCTTCTAGCCGGCGCCGGCCTGCAGGTCGAGACGTGCGATGGCCGCGGCAATCCGGGCCAGGGCCACCTCCCTGGGGAGCGCCTCCAGGCTCTCGAATAGGGGCGGTGAGATGTTGGAGCCGGTGATCGCCACCCGGATCGGCTGCCAACCCTTGCGGGGGTTGAGGCTCTCGGCGGCCAGCATGCCCCGCAAGGCCTTCTCGATGTTGGCGGCGTTCCAGTCCCCGACATCCTCGAGCATCCGCCGGGCGGCGGCCAGGGCTCGCCGGGCATCGGCTTTCATCACCTTCCGCCAGGCCTTGTCGTCATAGGTGATGTCCGAGAACAGGAAGCGCGCCGCCGGACCGATGTCGGTGGTCAGCTTGGCCCGCTCCTGGATGAGGGGCGCCAATCCGGCCAGGCGGCTCCGCTCGTCGCCGTCCAGGTCGCGCCCCAGGTCCTCCTCGACCGAGGCGACCGCCAGATCGGTGAAACGTCCCGTGGCCATCAACCGCATGTAGACGCCGTTCATCCAGCCCAGCTTGTCGGGGTCGAACACCGCCGGGCTCTTCTGGACGTCCGCCAGATCGAAGGCGGCGATAGCCTCTTCGCGGCCGAAGACCTCGTTGTCCGGATCGAGCGACCAGCCCAGCAGGCCCATGTAGTTGAACACCGCCTCCGGCAGGTACCCGCCCTCCCGGTAGGCCCGGAGCGACGTGTCGCCGTGCCGCTTCGACAGCTTCCGCCCGTCATGGCCGAAGAGCAGCGGGAGATGGGCGTAGACGGGCCGCTTTCCGCCGAGTGCCTCGGTGATCAGGATGTGCTTGGGAGTCGAGGAGAGCAGGTCCTCCCCCCGGGCTACATGGGTGATCCCGTAGTCGATGTCATCGACGGTCGACGCCAGGTGGTAGGTCGGTGAACCGTCGGAGCGCAGGATCACGAAGTCGTCGATAGCCTCCGCCTCGAACCGCACCTCGCCCCGGACCACGTCCGTGAACCCCACGGCCCGGCCCGGATTCGAGAATCGAACCACCGCCCCCTCTCCGGCCCGAAGGCGTCGGCGGGCGGTGTCCGGGTCGCTGCCGGCGGGACGCCGGACGTAGTAACCGGGGGGTTTCTTCTCCGCCCGGGCCCGGGCCCGTAACTCCTCCATCTCCTCCGCCGACCGGAAGTCGTGGTAGGCGCGTCCCATGTCGATCAACCGGTCCGCCACCTCCCGGTAACGATCGAAGCGGTCTGACTGGCGATAGGTACCGTGCGGCCCTCCCACCTCCACGCCCTCGTCCCAATCCAGACCCAGCCAGCGGAACCCGGAGACGACGTCTTCTATGTAATGGTCGTCGGAGCGGGCCCGGTCGGTGTCATCGATGCGGATGATGAAGACCCCGCCGTGGCGGCGGGCGAACAGCCAGTTGAACAGGGCCGCCCGCACGTTGCCGACATGGAGGTAGCCGGTCGGCGACGGGGCTATGCGTACCCGGACGCGGCGATCGCCGCTCACTCGGATACCACCGGATTGGTGAGGGCGCCCACTCCCTCGAGCGACACCTCCACCACGTCGCCGCTCTTGACGGGCCCGACGCCCGGAGGTGTACCGGTCAGGATCACGTCACCGGGCAGGAGGGTCATCACGTAGGTCACGAAGGAGATCAGTTCAGCCACCCCGAAGATCATGTCATTGATCGAGGTCCCCTGCCGCAAGACGCCGTTCACGCTGCATTCGAGGGAGAAGTCCTCCAAGGGATCGTATTCGGTCTCGATGGCCGGCCCGAGCGGGCAGAACGAGTCGAAGCTCTTGGCCCGAACCGGCTGCCGCTCCTCGCGGAGGAGGTCCTGGGCCGTGATGTCGTTGCCGGCGGTGTAGCCGAGCACCACCGAGGAGGCATCCTCGACCGGTACCTTGCGGGCCACCTTGCCGATGACCACGGCCAGGGATGCTCCGTGGTGGACCTCGCCGGACAGGGTGGGCAGCACGATCGCCTGGCCCGGGCCGATGACCGCCGTGGAGGGCTTCATGAACAGGCTCGGCCTTTCCGGTAGCGGGCTGCCGGCCGCGTCCGCGCCGGAGGCGTAGTTGGCGGTGACGCCTATCACCTTGGTCGGGAACACCGGCGACAGGAGTCGGGCCTCGCGGAAGTCGACCACCACCTCGGTTGGTTGCCACGCCACGAACGGAGTCCCATCATGGATGCGGATCCCCTCCGGCTCGACAGCGCCGTAACGGATGCCCTCAGGAGTCTGCATGCGGACGATCTTCACGGGCGTACGCTCCCTAGTGCTAGCGCACGCGGCGGTCGAGGCCTTGGGCGAAGGTTTCTTCGCGTTCTCGGGGTGACCGGGTCGGATCTGTCACAGGCTTGCGCCATGTCGGGGATCACCAAATACCCGGCGGTGCCGCCGCACGAGGCGAATTATTTGGCTCCTCTGGTCGGCGAGCCCGGAAAGAGATCAGACGGTGCCGAGCCGGCAGCCCTCGTGACGCGGCCCGGCCGGCTCCGGACGGCATGAACAACCTGACACCCTCGTCCGGCCGGTCAGGCGACCAGGGAAGGGTCCGCCTGGAGACGGGCTCGAACCCGGCGGGGCTCGTCCATGAGGAGATCGGCCGGAACAGACCCGAGCGCCGAGCGGCCCGGCCAGGGATCGTGAGCCAACTCGTCCAGCCAGTGCTCTCTCACCTCCGCCAGCCGTGGCGGGGCGCCGCCGGTCCGGGCATAGCCATCGTGTAGCCCCACCAGAGAGAGCGCCACCTCCACATCCTGGCGAGTGGGTCCCCGGCGAGCATGGGATGCCCGAGCGCCCACCAAAGCTGACAGCAGGCTCTCCAGGTCCCTGGGCCTCCGGCCCCGGTCGAACGAGGCTGCCCTGATCATCCGTAGTCCCCAGCCCGTGTCCGGGCCCGGGCGTCCGAACGACCCTCCGGAAGGAGTCTCAACTGGGGAGGTGATCTCGCCGGGACGGTTCGGGCTCCAGCGCCGTTCCGGGGCCCGGTCGAGGTCTTCGACGGGACGCTCGGCAGCGCGCAGCCGGATGTTCGGTTGCCTACCCATCAGTGGTCCGTCTGTGGAATGGCCAAGTCACTTCTCAGACAACCACAGTGGTCTGTGTGCGGAATGGCGGTGTGATATGGCGTCGGCAGCGACGGGGCGCCGATGACCGCCAGAGCACGCCAGGCTATTTCGCAGACAGACCACTAGATGTAGTCGAGCCAATCGGTGTATTCGTCCAGCTTGCCGGTGTAGGCGTCAGCGTAGATCTCCTGCGCCCTCCTGGTCACCGGGCCGGGACGGCCCGAACCCACCGGACGGTTATCGACCTCCCGCACCGGTGTCACCTCGGCCGCGGTCCCCGTCATGAACAGCTCATCGCAGTAGTAGAGGTCGGAGCGGTGGATCACCTTCTCCACCACCTCGTACCCGTCGTCGCGGAGGAGCGTCATCACCGAGTTCCGGGTGATGCCGTCGAGACAGCCGGCCGAAAGCGGCGGCGTGTATATGACGTCGTCGCGTATCACGAACAGGTTCTCGCCCGAGCCCTCGGAGATCGAGCCCTCCGCGTTGAGCATCAAGGCCTCGTCGTAGCCATCCGTCACCGCCTCCCGCTTGGCGAGGATCGAGTTGATGTAGGTCCCGGTCGCCTTGGCGTTCGGGAACGCGTCATGGGAGAAACGACGCCACGAGGAGACCTTGACCCGTATGCCGTTGAGGATGCCCTCCTCGCCGAGATAGGCGCCCCACTGCCAGGTGATGATCGCCACCTGCACATTGGCGTTGCGGGGATCCAGACCGAGAGCTCCGAGGCCGAGGAAGACGATCGGGCGGATGTAGGCGGACGAGAACTCGTTAGCCCGGACTACCTCCTTGGCAGCCTCGACCATCTCGTCCACCGAGTACCCGAGATCCATGCGGTATGACTTGGCGGACCGGGCCAGACGTCTCATGTGGTCGGTAAGCCGGAAACCGGCCGTACCGCCCACTGCTTCGTAGGCCCGGATGCCTTCGAAGACACCCGTGCCGTAGTGCAATGCGTGGGTCAGGACATGGACGGTGGCATCCTCGAAGTCAACGATCCGACCATCCATCCATATGTATCTTGCCGTATCCATGACCACCATGATAGAACCCCCGCAGACCGAGGAACCCCGGACCTGCCCGGTGGTTCCGGCGGCCGGACCGGACCGGCCGGAGTCCGGACGCTGCCCGCGCGGTATCCTGCTGGCTGGTCCTGATGCAATGCGTTCGTGAGTAGCCTGCTCTCACCCGATATCTGGGTGTCCCTCGTGGCCCTTACGGCCCTCGAGATCGTGCTCGGCGTGGACAACCTGGTGTTCATCTCGTTGATGGCCAACAAGCTGCCTCCCGCTTCTCGGGACCGGGTGTGGAAGGCGGGGCTGGCAATGGCCGCGGCCATGCGGGTAGTGCTCCTGTTCGCCATCAACTGGGTCATCGGCCTCACCGCTCCGCTGTTCTCCGTCTTCAACCACAGCGTCTCCGGGCGGGATCTCATCCTCCTGGGCGGCGGCGCCTTCCTGCTCGGTAAGGCCGTGATCGAGATACACGAACAGCTCTATCCGGGATCGCGCCACGACGGGAGGGCCAAACGGACCGCCGCCACCTTCAAAGGGGTGTTGGGCCAGATCGCCTTGCTGGACGTCGTCTTCAGCCTGGACTCGGTGATAACCGCCGTGGGCATGGCCGACCGGATCGGGGTAATGATCGCGGCCGTGCTCATCGCGGTCGGCGTGATGATGTGGCTCTCGAGCCCGGTCATGCGGATCGTGAACGAGCATCCGACCATCCGGATGCTGGCGCTGGCCTTCCTCCTGCTGATCGGCGTCTCTCTGGTCGCCGAGGGCGGAGGCGCCCACCTCCCCAAGGGCTACATCTACTCGGCCATGGGGTTCGCCGTGCTGGTCGAGATGCTGAACATGCGCATGCGGCGCAACCAGACGGCCGGCCACTGACATCCGCCGTCAAGTCCAGCGGTCGGGGCAGAGAGTCCCCACCGCTACCCTGCCGTCCATGGCCAGGGTCGTAGCGTCGTGGCTCGGGTGCGGGTTCATCCCGCGCCGGCTCCGGGGTTCTGATGAGGGTGCCGGGACGGTCGGTGCCCTGGCCGCTCTGGTGCCGGCGCTTCTCCTCGGCCGGGTGGGCTGGGCGGCCCAGCTCGCGGCAGCCGTGGCCGTATGCGCGCTCTCGGTCTGGGCGAGCGGGTACTTCGCCGATGAGGGAGACCCCGCCTGGGTGGTGGTGGACGAGGCGGCCGGAGCGTTCATCGCCACCATCGGGGTGTCCCTCGTGCCGGCTCTGGTGGGCTTCGCGGTGTTCCGGGTCGCCGACATCACTAAGCGTTTCCCGCTCGTGCGGCGGGCCGAGGCCCTGCCGGGCGGGCTGGGGATCACTGCGGACGATGTGGTAGCGGGCTTGTGGGGCCTCGGCGCGGCCTGGATCGTTCAGGGCCTCTCGGGTTGACGGCGAAGGATCCAGCGCGAGGAGGGGACTGCTAGCGGCCCCGCCTCAGCCGGATTCCCTCCCTCGGGCGTAGCGGTCAGAGTCCGGCTCGCTCGGTGATGAGGCTTCCGGCCAGCTTCGGGTCGGCCTTTCCACGGGTATTGCGCATCACCTGGCCCACGAAGAATCCGACCAGCTTGCGCTCGCCATCCTTGAGGCGGGCGAACTCGTCAGGATTCGCCGCGATCAACTCGTCGACCACCGACTCCAGTAAGCCCGTGTCGGATATCTGCAGCAGATCGCGGCCGGCAGCCACTTCTGCCGGAGAGCCCTCCCCTGCGATCACTCCTGCCAGCACCTCCCGGGCGGCCGAACCGGACAGCGACCCCTGCCGGATCATTCCCAGCAACTCGGCCAGCGACGACCCGGTCAGCGACGACCCTCCCACCGACGGGATGCCGGCCTTCCGTAAGGAGGCCACCACCTCACCGGTGGCCCAGTTGGCGGCCTGAGCAGCACCGGCCCCGGCTTCCACGGCACCCTCGAACAGCCGCGCCAGGCCCGCCTCCGCTCCCACCAGGTTGGCCGCCTGGGCGGCGTCGATGCCCATCTCCTCGTACCGCATCCGCCGGACGCTCGGGAGTTCCGGCAACAGGGCCGCCATCCCCTCTTCCCACTCACGGTCGAGTTCCATCGGCACCAGGTCGGGATCGGGGAAGTAGCGGTAGTCCGAGCTGCCCTCCTTGATCCGCCCTCCCCTGGTGACGCCGGCTTCCTCGTCCCAGTGACGGGTCTCCATGACGATCCTCTGCCCGCTCGACAGGCGAGCGGTCTGGCGTTCGATCTCGTACGAGACGGCCCGCTCCAGCGACCGGAACGAGTTCATGTTCTTGATCTCCACCTTCGTGCCGAGCGGCGCCTCCGGCCCGGGACGTACCGAGACGTTGGCGTCGAAGCGGATCGACCCCTCCTCCAGCCGGGCGTCGGACACGCCAAGAGCCTCCACCAGCAACCTCAGCTCCTGCGCGTAGGCCCTGGCCTGCGCGGCGGACCGGATGTCCGGACGGGTCACGATCTCGACCAGCGGTACTCCGGAACGGTTGAAGTCGAGCAACGAGTACTCGGCCGCGCTGATCCTGCCGTCGCCGCCCCGGTGGGTGCTCTTGCCGGTGTCCTCCTCCTGGTGGACCCGCTCGATCCGGACCCGACCGGGATGGTCGCCACCCACCTCGACGTAGCCGCCCACGCAGACCGGCAGGTCGAACTGGGAGATCTGGTAGTTCTTCGGCAGGTCGGCGTAGAAGTAGTTCTTGCGGTGGAACACCGGGCGGCGGGTCACCGAGCAGTTCAGTGCCAGGCCTATCTGCATGATCCGGTTGATCGCCTCACGGTTGGGCACCGGCAACGCGCCCGGCAACCCCAGGCAGACCGGGCAGATGTTGGTGTTGGGCTCGGCGTCGAACCGGGCCGGGCAACCGCAGAACATCTTCGACGCCGTGGACAGCTCGACGTGGGTCTCGAGGCCGATGACCGCTTCCCAGGTCACCGGACCCCGCCTCTCAGCCCGTATGACGGGTCGAACGGAACGGTCGTGTCGAAGCCGGCGAGGGACTCCAGGGCCGCGGCCACCTGGAACATGACCGCCTCCTCCAGGGCCGGCGCCATCACCTGGAACCCGATGGGCAGATCGTGGCGGTCCAGCCCGACCGGGACGCTGATGGCCGGATGCCCGGCCAGATTGGACGGGATGGTGAAGACATCGCTCACGTACATCGACAGCGGGTCCTCGGTCCGGTCGCCCAGCGGGAAGGCGGTGGTGGCGCTGGTGGGCGAGACCAGCACGTCGCACTCCCGGTAGGCGCGCGCAAAGTCCTCGCGGATCAGGGTGCGCACCTTCTGGGCCTGGCCGTAGAACGCCTCGTGATAACCGGCCGATAGGGCGAAAGTGCCCAGCAGCACCCTGCGGGTGACCTCGGAGCCGAACCCGTCGGCGCGAGAACGGGACATCATCTGCTCGGTGGTGGCGCCGTCGACCCGCAGTCCGTACCGGACCCCGTCGAAGCGGGCCAGGTTGGCGGAGCACTCGGCCGGTGCGATCAGGTAATAGGCGGAAAGGCCCTGCTCCGTGAAGGGGAGATCGACCTCCAGGGTGACAGCCCCTGCCCCCTCCATGGCCGCCAGCGTACGGTCGAAAGCCGACTCCACATCGGGCTCCACCGCATCGGCACCACCCAGCCGGCGCGCCACACCCACGCGGACCCCGTCCAGGCCCCCGTCCAGCCGGGCACCGGACGGCTCGATCCCGCCCGGATACGAGGTGGAGTCGAGCGGATCGTGGCCGGAGATGGCGTCGAGGAGGAGGGCGGCATCCTCAACGCGGTGGGCAATGGGACCGATCTGGTCGAGCGAGGAGGCGAAGGCGATCAGCCCGTAGCGGCTGACCGCTCCGTACGTGGGCTTGGCACCGACCACTCCGCACAACGAGGCGGGTTGGCGGATCGAGCCGCCCGTGTCGGAACCCAGGCCGCCCAAGGCCATTCCGGCCGCGACCGCCGCTGCGCTCCCGCCCGACGAACCGCCGGGGACCCGGTCGGTGTTCCAGGGGTTACGGGTGGGTCCGAAGGCGGAGTTCTCCGTGGAGGAGCCCATGGCGAACTCGTCGAGGTTGGTCTTGCCGGTGATCAGCGCCCCGGCATCCCTGAGGCGCCGGATCGCCGTGGCATCGTACGGAGGGATGTAGCCGGACAGGATCCTCGAGCCGGCGGTGGTCTCCATCTCACGGGTGGTCATGTTGTCCTTGACCGCGATCGGGATTCCGTGGAGCGGGCCGCGATCCCTCCCTGCGGCCAGTTCCTCGTCGGCCCCGGCGGCGGCCTCCAGCAAGCCGTCTGTATCAAGCGTCAGGTAGGCGTGGACTTGGGCCTCGACCATCGAGGTGCGCGCCAGGACCTGTTCGGCCAGCCCCACCGACGTGATCGATCCGCTCCGGAGGGCGCGGGCCGCCCCCGCGATCGTGGTGAATGTCACCGCTCAGGCCTCCTCGATGGCCGGCGGCACCCGGAAGAATGGGCCTTCGGTGTCCGGGGCCTGGGCCAACACCTCCTCTTGGCCTAGCACCGTGTGTGGGGTGACTCGATCCTCGCGGAAGCGGTTGGTCATGGGGAGGGGATGCGAGGTGGGCTCCACACCGTCGGTATCCACCGCCTGGATGCGGGCCACGTGCTCGAGTAGCTCCTGGCACTGGCGCCCGTAGGTGTCCAACTGCCGGTCGGAGAGCTCGAGACGAGCCAGGCGCGCCACATGGGAAATATCGATCTCTACGGCCACGGACGGGAGGTTAACCGGCCGCGGACGGCGGCCGGGATGGCGCGGTGGCGACCACTAACCGAGGGTCAGAGCCGCGGCCAGTCCGTCGGGATCGTCGGTGCCTATCAAGAACTCCCTCTCTGTGAGGGTGATCCGCACCGCGTCGCGTCCCCAGACATTCCACATCCAACCCTTGGGCGTCCGCCGGATACCCCACCCGTACCACCAGGGAATCCTTTGCGGAACCGCTGATCTGATCCTGGCGCGGTCGATCCGCCGGCGAGGCCACCCGAAGGTGTAGGCAAGCAGGACCTCGTCACGATCGACGATCACCGTCAGCCGGAGGAAACCCACGTAGATCAGCGTGAGCACCGGAAACAACCCGAGCAGGTACGGGGCTCTTCCGGGGTCGTTCGCCACCGAGAGGAGAGCGACCGGAATCCACCAGCAGCACGCCAGTATCCACATCGCAGGTGGGCTGGCTTGGGAGTGCCGGTACAGGAGGGTGCGATCCATCAGCCGGATGGCGCCTCGGTCAGGAAGCCGAGCAGCGCCTCGTACGCCGGGTCCAGGTAGGCGATCGGCACGCTCTCCGTGGCCTGGTGGGCCTGGGCAACCTCACCCGGTCCGTAGTTGACGGCCGGAATCCCGTAACGCGCCAGACGTGCCACATCGGTCCACGCCTGCTTGGGAGTGAGCTGGGCACTCGTGGCTCGGATCAGCCGATCGAGGTGCGGGTTGCCTTCAGGCACCGGTGCGCCGGGAACGATCTCGTGGACCTCCACCGCATCGGCGGGGGCCGCTATCTCGGACAGCCGCCTGCGCGCAGCTTCGGGGGTCACGTTGGGCGGGAACCGGTAGTTGAGGTGAAGATCGAAGGTCCCGGGGATCACATTGCGCGCCAGCCCTCCTGAGGCCCGGGTCACGGAGAACACCTCGAAGAAGGAGAGGCCCGACACGACGTGTTCCTCCGGCTGCCGCTCGTGGAGATCGGCCAGCCACGCGCCTGCCTTGGTGATCGCGTTCTCACCCAGCCACGGGCGGGCGCTGTGGGCGGTCTTGCCCTCGAAACGGACGGTGGCGTTCGCGGTGCCCTGGCAACCGAGCTGGAGCTCGAGGTCCGTAGGCTCGAGCACCACTGCGAACTCAGCCCCGGACAGCCATGACATCTCCTGCAGAACCGGCTCGAGGCCGTTCCCGGCGTCGGGACCCTCCTCGGCATCGTAGAACACGCCGACCACATCGAAAGGACCCTCCCGGACCGCCTCCTCCTCGAGCAGGTGAACCATGACCGCGACGCCCGACTTCATGTCCGAGGTTCCGAGACCGAGCAGCCGTCCTCCCTCGATCTGAGGCGGCGCCTGACCCTGCGAAGGCACGGTATCGATGTGGCCCACGAGGAGAAGGAGCGGCCGCCCGTTGCGGGCGCCCACCACCAGGCTGTTGCCGACACGCCGGAGGTGCTCCCTCGCGTACGTGGAGCCGAGCCGGCGCGAAAGGGCCTCGCACAGCTGACCTTCCTGACCGGTAGGCGACGGGATGTCAACCAGCCAGCACAGGGTGTCTACCAGCGTCATGCGCTACCCAGGCAGGTTCTGACCACGTCGATCGCCTGCTCGCATTCGTCCAGGGTGGGTACCAGCGCCAGGCGGATGTGCCCCTCACCGCCAGGGCCGAACACGCGACCGGGAGAGACCACTACGCCGTGTTCCAGGAGGCGCTCGGTAATGGCCACATCATCCTCTACCTTCAACCAGATATACAAGCCCGCCTCGGATCCGATCATGGGGTAACCGAGCGCCGCGAACCCTCGAGAGATGATCTCCCGCTTGTGCCGGAACAGGGTACGGCGTTGCTCGACATGGTCATCGTCGTTCCAGGCGGCGATGGCGGCGGCCTGCGTGAACTCGGGAGGAGCCGTGCCCGTTCCGGTGCGGAGGGATCTGAGCACGGCAATCGCCCGTTCGTCCCCCACGATCGCTCCGCTCCGGTAGCCGGTCATGCCGCTCCGCTTGGAGAGGCTCAGGTACACGAGCACCCCCTCTGTGCCACCCACTTCGAGCAGGGAAACGGGCGGATCGTGGTCGTAGAGATCCACGTAGCACTCGTCGGAACACAACAACACCTCGTGGCTCTGCCCCCGCTCCCTGAAGCGGGCGAGCTCTCCGCGTGAGCTGACCACGCCCGCCGGATTGTGCGGGCTGTTCAGCCACAACATGCGCGCCTGCTCCCAGGATCGATCCGGGACATCCGAGGCGCGAAACCGGAAGTCGCCCTGCAGGCGGACGGGGAGGGGTACCGCCCCGGCCAGGCGGGCCCCCCGCTCGTAGATGGGATAACCGGGAGTGGGCCAAACCACGCCATCGCCGGCGTCGCGATCAACGAACGCCAGCGCGGTCGAGAAGATGGACTCCTTGGAGCCGGTCGTCGGCAACACCTGGGTGTCAGGATCGACCTCCACGCCGAAGCGGCGACCGGCATAACCGGCGATAGCGCGGCGCAGGGCGGGAAGTCCCATCACCGTGGGGTACTGCGACACCCGTGGGACCGCTTTCTTGAGCGCCTCCGGGATGAAGGGAGCAGTCGGCTCGCGCGGATCGCCGATCGAGAAGTCGACCAGTGGCCGACCGGCCGCGCGGAGGTGGCGGGCCCGGTCGTGTATGGCCGTAATGGCGTGGGAGCCGATCTGGTCCAGCACCGGATTCACGCGCACGGCGTCAGGGTAGCGTCATGGCCATGGCATCCCGCATCAACCCGCACTCCGCCGGGGGCGCCGCTGGTACAGGCGGCGAACCCAACGCGTGGGCCACCCCATAGAATCCCCTGCCGTGGAGACCCGCACGTGACCGATCGGCGCTACCTTGCCGTCTTCCTGTTGCTCGGTCTCGCGGCGGTGCTGGTGGTCGTGATGGGGTTCGTTTTCGGGTCACCGGGCACGGGTCGTGAACCCCTGCCTCGTACGCTCGAGAAGATCTCGCCCCAACCCGGCAGCCAGGTACCGCTCCAGACTCCTGTGGAGGTGGACGTCCCGGTCGGCTACCGGGTGGACATGTACATAGACGGGTTCAGAGTGCCCGATTCGGAGGTACGTTTCGTGGAAGGAACCGGCGTGCATTCATGGGCGCCGACCCGTTCCTCGACCATCCTGTGGACGCCCGGCCCGCACACCGTCCTGGTGAGTTGGCGGAAGCTCAGCGGGCTTCCGGACGTGGGCCGGTACAGCTGGGAGTTCCGGGTATTCTAGTTGCTAGTTGCTAGTTGCTAGTGTCAGTTATTAGATGCTACGTCCTCGCCGAGGGCGCTCGGCCCGCGCTCGATGAGTGCCAGGAGGGTGCTCTCTTCGATGACCTTCACTCCGAGCGACTCCGCCTTGGCCAGCTTCGATCCCGGAGATGCGCCCGCCACGAGCGCAGTCGTCACCTTCGACACCGACGACACCAGCTTCCCGCCCCGCTCCTCTACCGCGAGTCTGGCTTCGGCGCGGGTCATCGACTCCAGCGAACCGGTCAGCACCAGCCGCACCCCCTGGAGGGTCTTATCGGGGCCTTCTCCCCAGTCGGGATCGGAAAGCCGGACGTCGCCCTCCCCCAGCCTTAGGACCAGGCTCTGGTTGGCCTCGTCAGCGAACCACTCAGCCACCGACTTGGCGATTACCGGGCCGATGCCCTCGATGGCCGCCAGGGTGTCCTCATCCGCGAGCCGGAGCGCCTCCATGCTGCCGAACTCGCGGGCCAGGAGGCGCGCCACCGTCCCACCCACGTGGCGGATTCCCAGGCTCACCAGCAACCTTCCGATCGGCCTGTCCCGCGCCTTGTCGATGGCATCCCTCAGGTTGGTGACCGAGATCTCGCCCCAGCCCTCGAATCCGAGCAGTTTCTCGGCGTCGAACGTGAAGATGTCCGCCGGGCCGGTGATCAGGCCCTCCGACAGGAGGAGGTCGATGGTCTTGTAACCCATCCCCTCGATATCCATCCCGCCCCGGGCGGAGAAGTGGAACAGCCACTCCCGGAGCCGCGATGGGCAGGTCAGGCCCCGGGTGCATCTGGCCACCTTCTCGTCATCAGGCCGGACGATGGGCGCCTCGCAGAAGGGACAGTTGGACGGCATGGACCACGCCTTCTCCTCGCCGGTCCGGCGGGACGGAATCGGGCCGACCACCTCGGGGATCACGTCGCCGGCTCGCCGGACCACGACCTGGTCACCCACCCTCACATCCTTGCGGTGAACCTCGTCCTCGTTGTGGAGCGTGGCCCGCTCGACGTTGGCGCCCCCCACGAACACCGGCTCCAGCACCGCAAAAGGCGTCGCCGCTCCGGTGCGTCCGATGTTGATCTCGATGCCGAGCAGCCGCGTGACCCGCTCCTCAGCCGGGAACTTGTAGGCGATCGCCCAGCGCGGCGCCCTGGCGGTGGAGCCGAGTTCGGCCTGCTCCGCGAGTCCGTTCACCTTGATGACCACTCCGTCGGTCTGGTACGGGAGGTCGTTGCGCGCAGCCTTGACACGCTCAACGTATGCGGTCACCTCTGCCACACCTGTCACGGTCTCGGTCCCCGGATGGACCCGCAGCCCCAGCCCGCGGAGCCACTCCATCGTCTCGAAGTGGGTGGCCAAGCCCGGCCCGCCCTCCAGGTAACCCACCTGGTAGACCCAGATGGCCAGGTTCCGGGAAGCGGTGACCGCCGGATCCTTCTGTCGCACGGAGCCGGCAGCAGCGTTGCGAGCGTTGGCGTAGAGCCGGTCTCCCGCCTCGGCCTGGCGGGCGTTGAGGCGATCGAACTCATCCAGCGGTAGGTACACCTCCCCCCTCACCTCCATGTAGGCGGGAGGGTCCCCCAGCAGCCGGAGCGGGACGGACGCGATGGTACGGACGTTGGCAGTGATGTCCTCGCCGGTCGCTCCGTCCCCGCGGGTGGCGCCGCGGGTCAGGAGCCCGTGCTCGTAGGTCAGGGAGACGGCCACGCCGTCGATCTTCAACTCGCATACCAGGTCTCCCGGAGGCCCATCCAGGTGGCGCTCGGCGCGGGCTAGCCACTCCGCTACCTCGCCCGGACTCTCGGCGTTGTCGAGGGAGAACATGCGCTCGCGATGGGCGACCGGAGCGAAGATCTCGGACGGCGGCGCTCCGATGCGCCGGCTCGGCGAGTCGGCCGTGACCAGGTTGGGATGCGCCTCCTCCAGCGCGAGCAGTCGGCGGCGCAGGTCGTCGTAGTCGGCATCGGGAAGCTCCGGATCGTCCAGCACGTAGTAGCGGTGATCGTGGTGGCGAATGTCCGCGACCAGATCCGCGATCAGGACGGCCGGATCCCTCTCGCTCATGCCGTCCGCCGCACCAGTCAGGCGGTGGTCCTGATGATTCCCCCGCCGACCACCTCTTCGTCGAGGTAGAGAGCCAGGGTCTGTCCTCTAGCCAAGGCCTCCTGGGACTCGGCAAAACGCACGATCGCCACTCCGTCCTCCAGCGAGACCTCGGACGGTACGGCCCGGCCGTGGGCTCGGTACTGCGCCAGCAGAGAACCCGCAACCGGCCGGTCCACCCAGCTCATGTCCTCCACCGTCACCTCGTCCACCGCCAGGTCCGACCGGTTACCCACGGTCACGACTCCGGCGTCGGGATCGATGTCGTTCACGTAAAGAGGCTCGCCCACAGCCACTCCGAGACCGCGCCGCTGCCCGATCGTGAAGTTGGTGATGCCGTGATGTACGCCGAGCAGCCGGCCATCCTGGTGGATGATCGGGCCCTGGGTCGGCGCGACGCCCTGTCCGGCGAGGAACTCGCGGTAGTTTCCCTGACCGACGAAGCATATGTCCTGGCTGTCGGGCTTGCGTGCGGTGCGCAACCCGAGGCGGTCCGCCACGCTGCGGGTCTGGTCCTTGGTCAGATCGCCCACCGGGAAACAGAGCCGGGCCAGCTGGTCCTGACCCAGCATCGACAGCACGTACGACTGGTCCTTGTCGGGATCGACTCCCCGCCACAGGCGGTAGCGCCCGCCATCGGAGGTGACCCGGGCGTAGTGCCCGGTTACCACCACGTGGTAGTCGAGGGCGTCGGCATGGGCCAGGAGGCGGGAGAACTTGATCGTCCGATTGCACTCCACACAGGGATTGGGAGTACGACCCGTGAGGTAATCGTCGATGAATCCGCCGACCACGCCGGACATGAACTCCTCGGTGTAGTCCCAGACGTAATAGGGGATGTCGAGACGGGCCGCCACCCGCCGGGCGTCCTCGGCATCGGAGACGGTGCAGCATCCGGCGGTGGGCGCCTCGCCGCCAGGACCCTGCCAGAGCTTCATGGTCACACCCATGACCTCCCAGCCCTGTTCCTTCATCAAGGCGGCGGCAACAGAGGAATCGACCCCGCCCGACATGGCCACCAACGCTCTCATCGCAGGGCGCCTGCTTCGCCGGCGACCAGTCTGGCCGCGCGGGCTCCTTCACCCTCCGCGGTCGACCAACCGAACGAGAACCGTAGGCACTCCCTGGCCAGGGCGGGGCTCATGCCCATGGCCTCGAGCACGTGTGAGACCGTGGCGGCGCCCGATTGGCAGGCGGAGGCCGCGGACGCGGCCAGCCCGGCCCGGTCGAGCCGGACGAGCAGCATCTCGTTGCGAACGCGGGGAATGCGGACGTGGCTGGTCTGGACCATCCGAGGCGCGCCGGCGCCGGTGACGACCAGGTCCGGCATCAGTTCGTTCAACGTGGATTCGAAGGCGTCGCGTTCGCCCATGACCCGGGTGCGGAAGGCATCCCGTTCTTCTTCAAGAGCGGCCATGGCCGCCGCCATACCGACCACGGCCATCACGTTATGGGTGCCGGAGCGCCGGCCCAGCTCCTGCCCGCCGCCATGGACCAGGGGAGCAAGGGGCGTTCCGGACCGGACGTAGAGAAGGCCAACGCCCTTGGGACCTCCGAACTTGTGCGCGGCGAGAGACAACAGGTCGACACCCAGAGCGTCCACGTCCACCCGTTCCGACACGTACCCCTGCACGGCATCGGTGTGGACGATGGCCGCGGGATGGGCCGCCTTGACCCCTGCCACCACCTCCTCTACGGGCAACCGCACGCCGGTTTCGTTGTTGCCCATCATGATCGAGACCACCGCGGTGTCCGCTGCCACGTGGGAAGCGACCTCGGCCGGGTCGACGAGGCCATCGGCGGTCACCTTCGCGTAGGTGACCACGGATCCGAAGGAGCTGCAGTGCTCGGCGCTCATGAGGACGGCGTCGTGTTCCGTGGGCGACGTGATGATGGCGCCGCGGCGGCCTTCCGCGAACGCCCTGCCCTTGATGGCCAGGTTGTCGGCCTCCGATCCACCCCCTGTGAACACGATCTCCTTCGGGTCGGCGTTGATCAGCGAGGCGACCAGGTCGCGGCAGTCCTCGAGGGCGTTCTTGGCTCTGCGGGAGATGGCGTGGCTGCCCGACGGATTGCCGTAGACGTCGAGACGGAAGGGTTCCATGGCGGCCCACGCCTCGGGGCGCAGGGGCGAGGAAGCGGCATGGTCGAGGTAGAGCATGGTGGGAATTGTGCCACGACCGGGGCCGAACATGGCATCTCCCCCGAGGTAATCCGGGAAATCGAGTTCTACGAGGAGAGCGCCGCCATCAGCTTGGCTATCCGGCCCGTGCAGGTCTCGGCGGCAGCCGGGGGGACCAGAGTGACCAGCCGATCGGCGATCTCCATGAAGACCTGGGCGGCAGGCCCGGCGGGGCGGAGCGACACCCCCCGCAAGC
>VXRE01000092.1:31937-36180 GCA_009838635.1 Acidimicrobiia bacterium
ATTTCCCGCGGGCGGCGGGCCGGGGGGGGCGGACCTATCTCCACCGGCTCGCCCCGGTCGGCGCCTGAGCCCAGAGCCGGATCCAGGGGTATCTCTCCGATGAGCGGGATGTTCAGCGAGTCCGCCAACGCCTCGCCCCCTCCTTGGCCGAACAACTCGAACCGCTGCCCGTCGGGCGTCTCGAAGTAGGACATGTTCTCGATCACCGCCACCAGTGGCATGGCGGAGCGGCGAGCCATGTCGGCCACCCTGATCGCCACCTTCTGGGCGGTCCGGGAGGGGGTGGTCACCACGACCATCTCCGACTGGGGCAGGAGGCGCGCCAGGGCCATCTGGATGTCGCCGGTGCCGGGAGGCAGATCGATGACGAGGTAGTCGAGTTTGCCCCAGGCGACCTGCTGGAGGAACTGCTCCAGCGCCTTGGAGAGCATCAGGCCCCGCCACATGAGGGCAGTCTCCTCCGTCTCCACGATCAGGCCCGTGGACACCACCTCGATCCCGTAGGCCTCTACCGGTTCCAGGAGCCTGGTAGCCGGATCGGCCTCGATCCGGGCCTCGGGCCCCAGCAGCCTGGGGATCGAGAACCCCCAGATGTCAGCATCGAGCAACCCGACCCGGTACCCCAGCCGGCCGAGCGCCAGGGCCAGGTTGACGGAGACCGAGCTCTTGCCGACTCCGCCCTTACCGCTCCCGACCGCGATCGTCCGGGTAGTGGGCGGCACGCGGGTGGGTGCGGCATTCTCCCGGGCCCGGCGGCGAGCAACTTCCATGAGCTCCGAACGCTGTTTCCTGGTCATGGCCCGGGTCTCGACCACCGCCTTTTCTACCCCGGGTATGGCCTCGATCCGGCGGACGGTGTCGTTCTCGATCTGACCCCGCATCGGGCACTCCGCGATGGTCAGAGCCAGGCCGATGGTCACTACGCCTTCATCGAGTACGACCTCGCGCACCATCCCTAGATCGACCACGTCCGACCCCAATTCAGGATCCATCACCCCTCGTAGGGCTTCCATGATCCGGTCTTCGGTGAGGGTCTGTGGCATGGTCGTCTCCGCGCATCCGTCGGATCGACCCACCTTATCGGCAATGGCGCCGTTCTCGGCACGCCGGCTCTCCCCGACCTCCGGCAGCGAACCGATCACAATGACAACAACCGCGCCGCACGGATCCGCATACTTCCTGCGCTCGATCTCACGGTTGGATGCCGTCCACCTGTATAATGCCAGCGCCGGGCCCGCGATTCCTCGGATGGCCCGGGCGGTCGATCGGGAGTACCCGGATGGAACAGCTCGTCAACATCACCACGCGCCGACCGATGAGGGCGGTCACGCTGACCGATGGAGCGGTTGCCAAGGTACGTGAGCTGCTGGTCTCCGAGGGAGACCCGGCCCTAGCCCTGCGCATGGCCGTCCGCCCCGGAGGGTGTTCCGGCTTCTCCTACGAGATGTTCTTCGACTCTGACAGATCCGAGGCCGATGTAGTCGAGGAGTTCGAGGGCCTCGACGTGGTGGTGGATCGCCAGAGCGTGGACCTGTTGCGCGGCGCGACCCTGGACTACCAGGACGGCCTCATGGGGGCAGGTTTCGCCATCAACAACCCGAACGTCAGCAGGTCGTGCGGTTGCGGCAATAGCTTCAGCTAGTTGCTAGTTGCTAGTTGCTAGTTATCACTGACAACGCGCAGTAAATGCTGCGAACTCATCGGTCGCCGCAGTCGGGCGCCCGAGCTCGCCACAACGCGCGGTAGCCTCTGATCCTCAGCCAACGGAGGCATTGCTATGGCAAGAAAGACCCTCGAAACCCCCAGTGCACCGCCTGCCATCGGCCCATACACGGTGGCGGTGGAGGCCGCCGGCCTGGTGTTCCTGTCGGGCCAAGTGGCACTCATACCGGAGGGTGGACGGGAGGACGGTGACGTCTCTGCGCAGACGCGTCAAGTCATGAACAACATCGGCGCCATGCTGGGCGACATCGGCCTGGGTTACTCCGACATCGCCAAGGCAACCATCTTCATGGTTGACATCGGGGAATACGCCGCTATCAACGAGGTGTACGCGGAGTATTTCGAGGGTGATGCCCCGGCCCGGTCGGCGGTAGAGGTGTCGGCCCTGCCCGGCGGGTTCCGGGTCGAGATCGAGATCGTGGCCGCCCGGAGCGGGCACCAGGCTTAGGGCCGGCTCCATGCAGCCCGGCAACCATGCCGAGGCGCCGGCTCAGGCGCCAACCGCTTCCTATCGCGATAGCGGCACCGTGGAGGCGTGGAACGAGCGTTACGCCACCCGAGGCATGGTATGGGGAACCGACCCCAACCGGTTTCTGGCCGATTACGCGACCGGACTCACCCCTCGCCGGGTCCTTGACCTCGGGTGCGGGCAGGGACGCAACGCGGTGTGGCTGGCCACCCAAGGCCATCGGGTCACCGGGATCGACCTATCCCCGGTAGCCATCGAGCAGGCCCGCCGGTTGGCGGTTGACCACGCGGTGGAGGTGCTCTTCGAGGTGGCGAACGTGGTGGAGGAATGGATGCCGCCGCCTGGCGCTTTCGACCTGGTGGTTCTCTCGTACCTGCAGCTCGCGCCACATGACCGCCGGGTGGCTCATGCCAAGGCCGCGGAATCCGTGGCTCCTGGGGGGACGGTCTGGCTGATCGCACATCACTCCGACAACATCACGGACGGGTTCGCAGGACCCCAGTATCCGGAGGTGTTGTTCGACGAGAAGGCTCTCGCCGCCGATTTCGGCGAGTTGGAGTTGTTGCGGAACGAGAAGGTCTTCCGTGATGTGGAGGGCGAGGACGGCGTGGTGCGGGTGGCCCACGACATCCTGCTGGTAGCCACCAAACCCGCCGTACCGGACGGATGAGTCGGGTTCAAGCAGACCCGGCGCCATCCCTCCATCATCAGGGCCGTGGCCTGCCTGATCGGAACCGCCGGAACGGGCAAGCGTTTCAGAATCATGCTCGGGCGGACTAGCCTTGCCACGCCACGCCCCACGACGCCCGGGTGCGTTGATCGCAACGGGTAGAGGCGACCACTCGCCAAGCGGTCGACTCACTGCGGCATGGGGGATTCCGTTGATGAGAGGATGCTCGAATGGCATACAGAGCTATGTACATCTGGTCGGACGGGACCGAGCCGACCCCGCTCCTGCGGTCGAAGACCAACGTGCTCAAGGACGGCGAAGAGCCGGGCATCTGGGGCTTCGACGGATCGAGCACCAACCAGGCCCCGGGAGGCGACTCGGATGTGGTGCTCCGGCCGGTGAAACAGGTACCCGACCCGATCCGCGGCGGTGACGACATCCTCGTGCTGAGCGAGTGCTTGACGCCCGACTTCGAACCCCACCCCACCAATACCCGGGCCGCCTGCGTGGCAGCCTACGAGAAGTACGCCGACTTCAACCCTATCTTCGGATTGGAGCAGGAGTACACCTTCATCACGATGATGGATCCGACGGCCAGCCAGTACTACGGTCCCCCGCCGGGGTTTCCGCTCGGCGGGTATCCGGCCCCCCAGGGCCCGTACTACTGCTCCGTGGGCGCCAATCGCGCCTTCGGTAGGCCCGTGGTGGATGCGCACAGCCAGGCCTGCATCGACGCCGGCCTGTCGATCGAGGGCACCAACGCCGAAGTGATGCCCGGGCAGTGGGAATACCAGATCGGGCCGCTGCCGCCCGTCGAGGTGTCCGACCAGATCCTGATCGCCCGCTGGATGATCGAGCGGATCGCCGAGGATTACGGCCTTCAGGTGACCCTGCATCCGAAGCCGGTAACGGGTGACTGGAACGGCGCCGGGTGCCACACCAACGTCTCGACCCGCCAGATGATGGAGAGCTACGACGCTGTCATCGCCGCTTGCGAAGCTCTGGGCGCCAACGCGGCGGAGCACGTCAAGAACTACGGCGCCGACATCGAGATGCGGCTGACCGGGGCGCACGAGACCCAGCGCTACGACCAGTTCAACTACGCGGTGTCCGACCGGGGCGCATCCGTGCGGATCCCCTGGACCACCTACAAGAACCAGAAGGGCTACATCGAGGATCGCCGTCCCAACTCGAACTGCGATCCCTACCTGGTCACCCGCCTGATCATGGAGACCATCTGCGGAGCGGCCTCCTCCTGAAACCGATGGCCCGATGCGCGCCGCGATGCGCGCCTCGGGCCGGTTATACGTAAAACACCCTACCGCCCCCCGGAAGGGCGAAAGCAGGGCGGGCGGCATTTGCCATTACGTGGCCGGGTTACC
>VXRE01000092.1:36190-56302 GCA_009838635.1 Acidimicrobiia bacterium
CCACCCCATCTTCTTTTTCCCCACGCGCGGGGGGCCCCCCCACACAAACCCCTTCCCCCCGGGGCCGGCGTTTATGCGCGCATCGGGCCTCTACTCCTTCACACCCTCTCCGGCCGCCGGAAAGGCCTACTCGCGGGAGCCGACCTTTTCCCTTTCCTTGCCCGGTATCCCGATCAGCGAGCCGGTCAGCAGACCGACGTCCCTGACCAACTGGAGTAGCAGAGCGCCGTGCCTCTCCAGGCGGTCATCCTGCCGGTCCAGCCGCCCGTCCTGCCGGTCGAACCGCTCCTCCTGCTTGGCGAAGCCTTCCCTGATCGCCGCGTCTTGGCGGTCGAAGCGCTCGTTGGTATGGGCCTTGAACTCCTCGAGGCTTCTCTCGATGCTTCGGGTCAGCACGAATACGACCCGCCAGAAGAAAGCGACCGGGATGCCGAACAATCCGACGACCACTGCATAGTCCACATTGCTTGACTCCATTGCTCCCAGTGTAGCCCAGAGCACGGGATGAATGTTGAGCTACACACCCTGCTTCTAGTCATCCCACACTCCATATATCGCTATCCGATGATGGTTTCAAGGGGGCTGGTCGGCGAAGCCTCAGTAGTAGCCAGCGTGGCGGGACAGGCAAGAAGCCATCGGGAACGTGCCCGGAACTGTCAGGCGGCGCCGAAGCCCTGCCGGACGATCTCGCTGATCTGGTCGACCTGTTGTTCGAAGCTGGCCGCTGCGGCCCGGAACTCCACCATGGCCGCTCGGCGGTCCTCACCGGTGTCGGGCGCTCTCAATCCGGCCAGGGCGGCGGCTGCTGCTTCTGCGACTGCGGCCGCCGACTCGTAGACCCGCTGGTGAGCGTCGGTCAACCCGGCCACGTCCTCTGGTGGCCTGTGGAGCTCCACCGCCTCGCTGAAGACCACGGCCCGTTCGGAGGCAGCGACCATGCCGGCCTCCGACTCGGCGAAGGTAACACCGGTCTCATCCCGGTTCTCCCAGGCGTCGTTGACAGCGTTCAACTCCTCGACCAGCGCCGCCAGCGCCGTCTTGTCCTCGGCCAGGTTGGTGAGGTACACCTCGATCTCGGGCGGCAGGAGGGTCGTTGGAGTGGTGTCCTCGGTCGTCTCGGTCCCGCCATCACCGGCGGAAGTGTCCTCAACGGCCGCCGTGGTTGCGGTCGTGGGCCGAGTGGTGCCCGACGCCCCGGAGGTGATCTCGACGGCAGGCGGCTCCAAACGATTCACCCAGACCCAGGTGAACAGGATCATTCCCAGCACTACCAAGGGCAATACCCACCGGCCGGGCCTGGGGTCGGGGTTGGACACCATAGCGAACAACGTTAGTCCGCACGCGACCGGTTTCCGGTTATCCCTGCCCGGCGGAGTATGCGACCGTGCTGGAAACGCGGCCATATTCGGAGTATGTTGTCCGGAGGCGCGATGTTCGTCGGCACCGGGAGGAGCGAAAGGGTCCGCCCGTGCCAAACCTTCCACCTCCAACCGACGACCAGGTGAGCGAGCACATCCCGTGGGAACAGCTCACCATCCCTGCCCAACCCGACCGCAAGATACTGATCTACGGCATCGCAGCCGGCCTGGTCGTGGTGGTGCTGGGCATGGTGGTCTTCCGCCAGATCAACCGGCCTTCGGCGCCGGATCTGATGCCGGTCACGCCGATCGCCGTCGCATCCGAACCGCTGGCTACGACCTCCACCCTCCCGCCGGTGGCTGACCGGCAGGGACCGGGCCCGGCTACCGTGGCCTTGGCCGAGCCGGAGGTCACCACCCGGATCTCGGAGGCCGACCTCATGGCGGTCGACCGGCAAGGTACGGAGAGGACTCTGGCGGGCACCGCCGAGTGGATGGTTTTGGAGTTCTTCACCATCGATCCATCGGAAGTGTGGACCGATCGGGTGCAGGCCGCTTCGGGCCTCCGGCTGCCCGATGGAGTGGAGCCTGAGCCGTCCAGCGCCGAGACCGTGTCCTATGTGGAATGGACCCGGACCCGGTCCGTGACCCAGACCGGACCGGACACCTACCGAGCCTTCGTCCTGATCCGCCGATTGGTGGCGCCGGACGGGGCCGCGTTCCAGCGGCTTCCGGTGGAGCGGGTGGAAGTCCACCTCCGGCTGGAGCCGGATGGTGAGGTACGAGCCCTCTCGCTGCCCGAGATCTCCGCGCCGGCCGAGACGGCTCTGATCCCGCTGCCGGAGACCGACGTGGCATGGGTGGTGGACTCGGCCGGTATCGGTTGGCCGGTGACACGTTGATCGACGGGTTTTCCATGACGCTACGCCGGCGGGACGGTGGGAGTTCACCCACAGGCGATGCGGAGCGGCCTGTCCGGTCGGCGAACAACCCGGGCTCCGCCCAGCCATCCGCGCCCGAACCGGCTAGTCCGGAAAGTGCCTCTCCAGGATGGCCGTGACCGCGGGGGTGATACCGGACCAGTCGGCATCGGGCGCCTTGGTGACGGTGACGAAATCGGCGGTCATGAAGATGCTCACCACGCCCTCGATCCCGAGCAGCTCGCCGGCCACGGGATCGTCTCCGGCATTGGCCGCTACGTAGCTGCGGGGACCGCCCACCTCCACCCCCACGCCGAACTTCAGCGCGTTGGGATTAGGGGTGTATTGGGGAACGATCGGCACCGGACCTCCTTTGCCGGAGATGTTAACCCTGCCCCCGGTTGTGCAACCCCTAACCACTACCATTCCACTCGCCGTGAAACGATCACTCGAACTCGAGCTCCGTCGCCGGCTCGGTGACGAGCAGGTGGCCTCCGATCCGCTCGACCTGTATGTGTTCGGCAAGGACTCCGGGCTGGTACGCGGCGAGCCGGGACTGGTTGTCTTCCCCCGCAATACCACCGAGGTGGCCACGATCATGCGCCTCGCCGGGCGCCACGGCGTGCCGGTGGTGCCGCGCGGGTCGGGAACCGGCCTGGCAGGTGGAGCGGTCACCACCGGACCCCACGTGCTGCTGGTCACCACCCGCATGAACCGTATCGGCCCCGTCGATGTCGAGAACAGGTGCGTCTGGGTACAGCCCGGGGTCATCAACCTGGACCTCAGCATCCATACCACCCCGCTCGGGCTCCATTACGCGCCCGATCCCTCCTCCCAGTCGGTCTGCACGATCGGAGGCAACGTGGCCAACAACTCGGGGGGGCCGCACTGCCTGGCGGAGGGCACCACTGTCAACCACGTGCTGGCGATGGAGATTGTGACATCGGACGGTGACGTGTTGTCGATAGGCGGGCCGGCGCCGGATCCGACCGGGCTCGACATACGGGGGTTGATGGTCGGCTCCGAGGGCACGCTGGGCATCGTCACCGACGTCCTGGTGAACCTGCTTCCCCCCCCGCCCGCGTCCCGCACCATCCTGCTGGCCTTTCCCGAGGTGCAGAATGCGGCCGCCACCGTGTCGGGAATCATCGCCAACGGGCTGATCCCGGCAGCCCTCGAGATGATGGACCAGCCGATGACTATCGCGGTGGAGCGTTTCGCGAACGCCGGCTTTCCCACCGACTCGGCGGCCGTGCTGATCGCCGAGGTGACCGGACATCCGTCGGCGGTGGACGCCGAGGCCGAGCTGGTGCGCCGCCTGGCCGTCTCCCATCGGGCCACCCTGACCCGGATAGCCTCCGACGAGGCCGAACGGAAGCGGATCTGGCTGGGCCGCAAGTCGGCCTTCGGCGCCATCGCCCAGATGAATCCCGACTATTACCTGCACGACACAGTGGTACCCCGGACCCGGCTGGTGGAAGCCATAGAGCAGACCTATGCCATCTCGAAGCGCCACGACATCCCGATGCTGAACGTCTTCCATGCCGGTGACGGCAACCTGCACCCGCTCATGTCGTTCGATGCCTCCGTTCCAGGGGTCATGGAGCGGGTGGACGCGGCCGGAAGAGACCTCATCGAGATGTGCGTAGCCATCGGCGGTTCGCTGTCCGGTGAGCACGGCATCGGCATGGAGAAGCGGGACTACATGCACCTGGTCTTCGACGAGATGGGCCTCGATGCCCAGGCGCGCATCCGCGAGGCTCTCGATCCCGACGGAAGGCTTAACCCCGGCAAGATCGTGCCACAGGGCTCACGATGCTTCGACTTCGGCCGACCGCCACCGGTGGGGGCCTGGGTGTGAGCCTGGCGATCTCGGCGGATGGGGGCTCGGGCCTACCGACCGCCACGCCCGAGACCATCGAGGAGGCGGCCGGCCTGATGGCCAACCTGCCGGCCGGCGGAGACCGCATCCGGATCCACGGCGGCGGCTCCCACCGGGGCATCGGATACCCGGTGTCCTCCGACGTGATCCTTTCCACGTCCGGCCTGGATCGCGTGGTGGCGTGGGAGCCGGACGACCTGACCGTGGTGGTGGAGGCCGGGGTGCTCGTCGAGGAACTCGAGCAGATGCTGGCGTCGAAGGGCCAGACCGCCCTGCTGCCCGAGCAACCCGGAACCGGCACGGTGGGCGGCGCGATCGCCACCGCCATATCCGGATGGCGGCGTTACCGGTACGGCCCGATCCGGGACCGGGTGCTGGAGACGACCCTGGTGTCCAGCGATGGCCGGGTAGTCACCGCCGGTGGCCGGGTGGTGAAGAACGTGACCGGGTACGACATTCCCCGCCTCGCCACCGGATCCCTCGGAGCCATGGGCCTGATCGCCCGGGTCTGCCTCAAGTTGTGGCCGGTCCCACAGGCGTCCGCAACCGTGCCCGTGGAGTCCCCCGAAGAAGCGCTCGAGGTGGCCTATCGCCCTCTGGCCGTATTGGAGACCCGGGAGGGTGCCGCCGTATTCCTCGGAGGCACCCCCGAGGAGGTGTCAGGCCAGGCTGCCGCGCTGGGTGCCGTACCCACCTCGGGGCTGAACTGGCCGAGCCACCCATCCGGAGCGGTTCGCTTCTCGGTGCGGACCCCGCCTTCGTCCCTGCGTGGCATCGTCGATGGGCTCGACCCGGGCTGGACGTACCTGGCTCAATTCGGAGTCGGCGAGGTAACGGTCGGCGCAGGCGAGGTCGACCTCGAGGAGCTCGGCGAGTTGAGGGGCCGGGCTGAATCCCTCGGAGGGGCTCTGGTGATGCTGGACGCGCCCCCATCGTTGGCCGGGGCATTCGACCCGTGGGGAACGCCACCCCCATCGATCGAGATCCAGCGACGCGTCGTCAACCTGTTCGATCCCGGCCGTAGGATCAACCGGGGCATCCTGCCGGGCCGGATCTGAGATGAGCTGGGTCACCCCTCACGCGCCACGCCCGGACGAACTCTCCTCATGCATCCAGTGCGGGCTGTGCCTGCCCAGCTGCCCTACCTTCCGGCTGACCGGACTCGAGACCGCCTCGCCGCGGGGACGGCTGACCGCGATGTCGGCGGTGGCCGCCGGAAGCCCCGTGGACGGTCGCTTCGAGGAGATCATGGGGGCATGCCTGCAGTGCCGGGCTTGCGAGGTCGTGTGTCCATCGTTCGTGCCGTTCGGCCGAGCCATGGAGGGCGCCAGAGCCGAGATAGCCGCCCAGACCTCGGGAATCGACCGCCGGCTCCGGCGGCTGGTGACGGCCCGCCTGCTGCGTAGCCGGATGGCGGTTCGACTGGGGACGCTGGCGGCATCGATCGCCCAGGCAACCCGGCTCACCAGGCTGGCGCCGCCCCGGATCCGGGGCAACGTGGCGGGGCTCCGACCGCTCAAGGGGAGGCCTCCCTCGATCGTGGGAAGGACCAGGACCGCGGAAGGAGAGAAAAGGGGGGTGGCCGCTCTGGTGGCCGGTTGCGTCATGGACGCCTGGTTCGGAGACGTCCACACCGCCACCGTCGAGTTGCTGGCGGCGGCGGGGTGGGAGGTCGTCTCGCCCAGGGGCCAGACCTGTTGCGGGGCGCTCGCCGCGCATGACGGCTGGGCGGATGACACCCGGAAGATGGCCTCGGTGAACATGGCGGCCTTCCGGGATGTGGATCTGGTGGTCGTCAACTCGGCCGGATGCGGGGCCCATATGAAGGAGTACGACCATTGGGTTGACGGCGGGGAGCAACTTGCCTCCAGGGTGGCCGATGTGAACGAGGTGGTAGCGGAGGCGATCGCCGACGGGAGGCTTCCCCGACTGAGTACCGATGGCGGCCTGGTGGCGGTACAGGACCCATGCCATCTCCGGCACGTGCAGCGGATTACCGACCAGCCCCGGACAATCCTGGCCGCGGCCGGGCTGACCGCTGTCGAGATCGACCCGAACGGCCTGTGTTGTGGCGCGGCGGGCATCTACAGCCTGCTGAAACCTGAGATGTCACGCCGCCTGGGGTCCTCGAAGGCGGAACAGGTGGAAGCGACGGGGGCTTCTCTCGTAGCCAGTGCCAATCCGGGATGCGAGATCCAACTGCGCACCTACTTGAGCCAACTCGGGCATGAGGCCCGGGTGGCTCATCCGGTGGAGCTCTACTGGGAGGCTCTGCAGCGGGCCGAGAGACGGGCAGCCGTCCGGTGACCGACTACCGACCATATGACCGGCGGCGCCGGAACCTACTCGAACTGCTCCCCCCGATCCTCCAGCCCGGTTCCGAGCTCTGGCGGTGGGGGATCATCGGCATGCAGTCGCTGCGGATGGCGCTCGGGGTGGTCCTGGCCGTCATCGGCACCGGACTCGCCGGGATGGGGATCGGGCTGGCCCTGGGTGGGTTCGGACTGCTCACGCTCGACCTGGCACCCCCGGAATCCGAAATCCTGGCCGTCGGGGTAGCGGTGTTGATGCTCGGCGCGGCGGCTATCGGCCTGGCCACCGAGTGGGGATTCGGACCCTCCGGTCTGCGGGTGGCGGCCGAGCCGTGGGAGACGGTGCTTACCTGGGTGCCGGCCATTCTGGTCGGCATCTGGGTGACCGGCCCGCTGGCAGGCCTGGCAACCTCCAGCCTGGCCCGCTTCTCCGAATTGTTCGACCTCGTGCCGGCCTATCTGGGCGTGGTGGGCAGCCGGGCCTGGCGGGCAGGTCTGATCGCCCTAGCGCTTGCCTGGCCGGCCCTCCAGTACGGAGCACCTCGCTACCCGTGGATCGCCGCCAACGTTCCCTCCCTCCTCTACGCGCCCTGGATGCTCCTCGTAATCCTGGAATACCGGAGCGGCTGAGCCGGGGCGTCCGGCGCCCGGCGGCACCTACATGCGAGCCGGAACTTCGATACCCAGCAGGTCGAGCAGGAGCTCCAGCACCCGGCGGGAGGTCCGGACCGTCCCCAACCACGAGGACTGCAGTCCCGGGTCGGGCTCGGTCAGGATGTGGCAGGCCTCGTAGAAACGACTGAAGTCGGCGGCAACCTCGTAGGCGAACTCAGCCAGGTGGTTGGGGGCGCGCAGGTCCATGGCCCGGTCGATCACCTCGGGTAGCTGGAGGAGCCGTAGCAGGAGCCTGGTCTCCGTCTCGTGGTGCGGCGCCAGGATGGCGCCCGGCGCCAGTCCCCGGCGAGCGGCCCGGGCAAGGATCGAATCCATGCGCACGGCCGCCATCTGCAGGTAGGGACCGGTCTTACCTTCCAGCGCGGTGAAGCGGCGCACGTCGAAGACGTAGTTGGACGTACGGTTGTTGACCAGGTCGCCGAACTTGAGGGCGGCGATCCCGACCTGACGCGCTATCACCGCTCGTTCGGCCCCGGGGTAGAGGGCTGCCAGATCCGACTCTTCCAGACGGGCCGCCGCGGCGTTCGTGACCATGTCGATCAGGTCTCCCAACCTGAGCACACCGCCCTCCCGTGTCTTGAAGGGTGTGCCATCAGGCCCGTTCATGGTTCCGAACCCGATGTGCTCCATGGCTGCCCCTCCCGACAGGCCGGCCCGGCGGGCGGCCCGGAACACCTGCTCGAGGTGGTAGGACTGGCGAGAGTCGACCACGTAGAGGATCAGGTCCGCCCCCAGTTCCGAGACCCGCATCTGGATGGTGGCCACGTCGGTGGTGCCGTACAGAAAGGCCCCATGGGAGGTCTCCAGCACGAGGGGCGTGATCTCGGCCTTGTCGTCAGGCCGGCTCACTTCGATCACCACCGCTCCAGCCGACCGGACCGCGATCCCCCGGGCGAGGGTCTCATCCACCAGCGGTCGGAGCAGGTCCCGGACCGTGCTCTCCCCGTACCAGAGGTCGAACTCCACTCCCAGGTCGGAGAAGTCCTGCTCCTGGGAGGCGCGGGACACCCGAACGAAGTGTTCCCAGAGCGCCACGTACCCGGGCCGGCCCGACTGGAGATCGGTGGTGGCCCGCCGGGCTTCGGCGGCCACCTCCTCGTCCTCCGCCACCTGGCGGGCCATGTCCGGATACCACTCCTGGAGATCGGCCAGCGTGATGGAGAGGGGCGCTTCGTAGGGACCCTCGTAGGTTCCGTCGAAGTGGGCCAGGTCCGGATGTCGCCGGCGGGTGGCCACGATGAGCATGCCCATCTGGAGGCCCCAGTCACCGAAGTGGGCGTCTCCCAACACCTCGTGTCCCGCGAAACGGAAGAGGCGCTTGATGGTGTCCCCGATGATCGTGGCCCGAAGGTGCCCGACATGCATCGCCTTGGCGACATTCGGCCCCGCATAGTCCACTATCACTTTGAGGGAGGGTCCGACCGCGGGCACGCCCAACCTCCCGTCCTCCGCCATGGCGTCCACGTAGCCGGCCAGGGTCCGGCCGGTCACGGTCAGGTTGATGAAACCCGGCCCGGCGATCGACGCCGAGGCAAGCCTGCGGTCGCCTTCGATCTGTGTCACCACCTGCCCGGCTATGGCACGCGGGTCACGAGCGGCGCTTCGAGCGGCAGCCAGCGCGCCATTGCACTGGAACTGTCCTAGGTCGGGACGATCCGAGACCTGGACGGCTCCGAACGAAGCGTCCAGACCGGCGGATTCGAAACCGGCCGCGACGATCCTGGTCAGATCCGAGAGAAGGCTCATACGAACCCGGCAGGATAGACCCGGGCCCTGAAACCACGCGACAAGCGGTGAGCGGCCCTCAGACGATCCCCGGACTTCCTACCAGCGCCCGAGCGATCGCGAACCAGGCACCGGCGATCATGAAGGGACCGAACGGTAGGTGATCATGGCGGGTGATGCGACGCAGAGCCAGTAGCAGGACACCCACCGCTCCGGCCAGCAGGAACCCGCCGGCCAAGGCCGCGACGGTGGTCTCCCAGCCGTGGTAGCCGGTGAAGAGTCCCAACAGGAGGGCCAGCTTGACATCACCCATCCCGATGGCGCCCCGGGTCAACAGGGCCGGGATCAGCAGCGCGACCGAGTAACCGAGGCCGCTGGCCAGCGCTTCCGGCAGGTCGCCGATGCGACCGTCCGGAAGGGCGCCACCGGAGAGCAGTAGCAGACCCACCACGACGCCGGGTAGTAGCACCCGGTTGGGAAGCCGGTAGCTCCGCAGGTCGACGAAGCTCAGAACCACGGTCACCGCCACCATCCACAGAAACGATGCGAGAGCCCACTGCGCGCCTGCCAAACCGACCGTACCGGCCCAGGCAGCCGCGGTCACCGGCTCCACCAGCCGGTAGAGCGCCCCGGCGGACCGGTTGCATCGGGAACAGGAGTCCCGGCTTCCCGCCCAC
Organism: Acidimicrobiia bacterium; assembly: GCA_009838635.1. Lineage (GTDB taxonomy): Bacteria > Actinomycetota > Acidimicrobiia > Spongiisociales > Spongiisociaceae > Spongiisocius. Next base: position 45,740 of record VXRE01000092.1, read on the forward strand.
CACCAGAGAGGCGCGTAATCCGCCGGGCGCACAGGACAGTCGCAGCCCGGTCGGCGGGCGATGACCGACCGGACCGGCGCCCGCTCCAACTCGGCTCGGATCAGTGGCACCAGCAGTCGGCCCGCCCATAGGCCCAGAAGTCCCACGACCAAGTAGAGCATTATCGCCTACGCGGTGGGCGGATCCCGGTGTCCGGTGAGCGCCTCCAGCATCACGGTCGGAGGCACCTCCACGCCCGTCCAGATGGCGAACGAGGCGGCCCCCTGACCGACCAGCACCAACTCCCCGGACGCCACCGGCAGGTCCCGCGCCGCCAGCGCCGCCTCGGCCGGGGTCTGCCCGCGGCCGTAGGCCAGTTCCAGCAGGCCCGCCGCCTCGTCCAGCACGCCGGACGGGAGGGCCTCGCCGCGCATGCCGAGCGGGGTCGCATTGACCAGTACCGCCCCGGTCACCGGCCGGCCCCACGGCGCCACCCCGGCCTTGGCGCCCACGCGGGCTACCAGCTGGTGGGCTGCCTCCGGGCGCCGCGCCGCCACCCGGACGTCTCGATCGTCAAGCGCAAGGAGCGCCGCCGCGGCTGCCGCGCCCGCGCCCAGCAGCAACACGGGAGCATCGTCGGGGAGTCGGGCATGCTGCCAGGCGAAGCGCACTCCTGCCGGGTCGGTGGAGTCGGCATGAAGCCGGTTGTTCTCCATCCAGAGGGTATTGGCGCCGCCCGAGCGGACCACCTCTTCCGAGCGCCTGTCGGCCAGCCCGGCTGCCAGCGCCTTGTGGGGCATCGTCACGTTGGCCCCGGTCAGCCGCCCGGACCGGAGGTCGTCTGCTGCCTGTCTCATGCCGAGGTGATCGACCTGGCGCCTCCGGTAGACCCCCTCGAGTCCCGCGAACTCCAGGGCGGCGGCGTGGATGACGGGCGATAACGAATGGGCCACCGGATCGCCGAGGACCGCGAGACGAAGGAAGGCCATCCGGATCAACCGATCCCCTGAGCGTCCGCCTGCTGCTTGGCCACCAGGAAGTCGTCGTAGTCGGCGAAGAAGGAGTGGGATCCATCCTCCGAGGTGAGCACGTAATAGAGGAACTCGGTATCGGCCGGCTCGATGACCGCTTCGATGGACTTGGTGCCCGGCGCACCGATGGGCGTCGGCGGGAGACCGGCTATCAGGTAGGTGTTGTAGGGGGACTCGAACTGGAGGTCCTCGAGCGTGGGCGACCGGCCCCGGTCTTCCATGGCGTAGAGAACGGTGGCGTCGATCTGGAGCGGCATGCCTCGCTCCAGCCGGTTGTTGATAACGCTGGCGATCAGCGGCCGGTCCTCATCCGTTCCGGCCTCGGCCTCGACCAGAGAGGCCATTACGAGCCCTTCGTACACCGAGAAGCCTCGCGAGGTAACGGTGGACCAGTCGTACGTCTCCAGCCGTCGCTCCATCTCGGTCGCCAGCCGTTGCAGCATCTCCGACGGGGTGGCGTCGCCGAAGAACTCGTAGGTGGCCGGGAAGAGAAGCCCCTCCCATACCGATCGCTCGAGACCCGCGGGCAGGTAGGGGGATGTCACGTCCCCGCTCGTGAGGGCAGCCGTGAAGTCCTCTTCCGAGTAGTTGCGGGTGGCCAGGGCCAGGACGTCCAGGACCTCGTGGAGGCGGAGTCCTTCGACCACTGTCACCCGGAACACATCGAGGGGCGGCCCTGCTATGAGAAGGTCCACGATCTCGTCGAGGTCGGTCCCGGTAACCAGCTCGTAGGTACCCGCCTTGAGGAGGCTGCCTGCCTCGCGAGTCCGGACCAAGGACTCGAACTCGATGGCCGATGGCACCACACCGTTGCCCACCAGGATGCCGGCGATGCTGCGGGCGCTGGACCCCGACGGTATCTCCACCACCACGGTGCGGCCCGGCTCGACCTCGGCGGTCTGATCTCCTCCACCGATCCCGCCCAGCCTGCTGACCCAGTTGCCCAGGCCTGCGCCCCCCACCATCAGAGCGTAGGTGACGACAGCCGCCACCAGCAGGCCGGTGATGGCGCCGCGGGCGCGGATCAGCCATCGATCGTCGCCTCCGTTGTGACCCTCCGGTGGAACGTCCGGTCGCCGGTAGGCACTCATTCGACGCTCGGCCGGGCTTGGCTATCGAGATAACCCTGCAGCATCACCGCGGCCGCTACCTTGTCGACCCGCCGGCGGCGCTTGGCCCGCGATGTCCCTGCCGCCACCAGAACGCTTTCGGCGATCCGGGTGGTCAGGCGCTCGTCGTACAGGACCACCTCCACCCCGACGAGGGGGCGGAGCCGATCGACGAACCGGCGGGTCCTGCGGGCAGCAGCGTGCTCGCTTCCATCGAGGGAAACCGGCAGCCCCACCACCACCCTGGCCACATCCTCCGCACCGACCATGTCGGCCAGCCGGCGGCCGAGGCCCGGGCCCGCCTCGAGCACTTCGAAGGGATGGGCGGCGATACCGAGACGGTCGGAGAGCGCAACACCCACGCGCCGGCTTCCGTAGTCGATGCCCATGATGCGGCTGGCTCCTCCCGGTCCGGCGCTCATCAGGCACTCAGACGGCGCGCCACCGCCTCCCGGATCGCGTCCAGAGCCTCGCCTACCTTGTCGCCCCTGGGTCCGCCCGCCTGTGACAACTCGGGATCGCGGCTGCCGCCTCCTCCGAGGAGCTTGGCGCCCACCAGCACCAGATCGGCCACCGAGACACCCCTGTCGACCAGGTCACGCGTCGCCAGGCCGACCAGCGCCCCCTTTCCGCCCGCCCGGCTACCCAGCACCACGACGCCGGACCCGAGCCGGTCCCGGACCTGCGCCCCCACCTGGCGCAACGCCACCGGGGCGTGATCGTCGAGTTCGGCCACCAGCCACGAGGTGTCGCCGGTACGCCGGGCGGCACCGGCCAGGTCGGCGGCGATCGCAGTCCTCTCCTGCTGGCGGCGCTGGTCCAATTCGCTCTGGAGGGCGTCGGCCCGCTCGGCGAGCCGGCGCACTCCCGCCGGGACCTCCGACATCGACAGGCCGAGGAAGCGACCTACGTCGGTCAGTTGCTCCCTCGCTTCCCTGGCATAGGAATAGGCGGCCATACCGGTCAGAGCCTCGACCCGGCGCACGTTCGATCCGATGGAGGATTCAGAGGTGACCAGCAGCGGTCCTACCTCCGCGGAACTGCCCACATGGGTGCCACCGCAGAACTCGACCGAGAAGTCCCCCACCGAGACCACCCGCACCCGCTCACCGTACTTGTCACCGAAGAAGGCCAGCGCCCCCATCGCCTCGGCATCGTCCTTGGACGTCTCGAGCAGGCCCACATGATGGTTGTCCACGACCCGCTGGTTGACCAACTGCTCCACCTCGCCGAGCTCTTCGGCGGCCACCGCCGTGTAGTGGCTGAAGTCAAAGCGGAGCCGCCCGTCCTGGACCAGGGAACCGGCCTGGTTGGCGTGCTCCCCTATCACCTCCCGGAGCGCCCAATGGAGGAGGTGAGTACCGGTGTGGGACTTGCGGATGCGGTCGCGCCGGGGGCTGTCGATGCGCGCATCCACTTCCTGGCCGGTTTGGACGAACCCGCTCTTCACCTTGCCGTGGTGGCCGTGCAAGCCGGTCACGGCCGCTTGCGTGTCGCCTACCTCGATCTGTCCGGTCACCGACGCGATCAACCCGACATCACCCACCTGCCCACCGGCCTCGGCGTAGAACGGTGACCTGTTCAGGAAGACCTCCACCTCCTGACCCTTCTCGGCCCTCTCTACCAGCTCCCCCTCCCGGAGTATGGCCAGGACCAGGGCGGGCGAATCGTCCCTGGCATAACCCAGGAACTCGGTGGGGCCTACGGTGTCGAGGATTCGCTTGTAGGACTCAACGCGGACCGCCTCGGCTCCCCCCTTCCAAGCGGCCTTGGCGCGGGCCCTCTGGGCGGCCATCTCGGCCTCGAACCCGTCCAGGTCCACCTCGCGCCGCTGCTCCTCCACGATCTCCCGGGTGAGGTCGATCGGGAAGCCGTACGTGTCATGCAGCTTGAAGGCCAGGGCGCCCGACACAACGGCACCCGGCTCCGAACCCACCAGTGCCTCGTCCAGCATCTGGGTCCCGGCGGCGAGGGTGCGCCGGAATCGGGACTCCTCACGCTCGAAGACGTGCCGGATGAAGTCGAGGTTGGCCTTGAGTTCCGGGTAGGCATCCTCCATGATGTCGGCGGTCACCTCGGCCAGCCGGGGCATGATGAGGCGCTCGCTACCCAGTTGCCAGGCATGGCGCACCGCTCGACGGATCAGGCGCCTCACCACGTAACCCCGGCCTTCGTTTCCGGGCAGGGCGAGGTCGCCGATGAGGAACGTGGATGCGCGGGCGTGGTCGGCCAGCAGGCGAAGCGTCACGTCGACCCGTTCGTCCTCGCCATAGGTCCGGCCCAGGGCCCCGGAAGCGGCCGCCAGCACATCATGGACGCAGTCGGCCTCGAAAAGGGTGTCGACTCCCTGGAGGATCATGGCCAGACGCTCCAGCCCGGTGCCCGTATCAATCCCCTTGGCAGGGATGTCACCGACAACGTGATAGGGCTCATCCTGGATGTTCTGCATGAAGACCAGGTTCCAGAGCTCCACGAACCGGTCCTCGCCACCACCGATCGGGCCGCCGTCGGGCCCGTAGGCAGGGCCCCGGTCGATGAAGATCTCCGAGCACGGACCGCACGGACCGGGAATGCCCATCTGCCAGAAGTTGTCCTTACCGCCCCGCTGCACCCGATCAGGTGGAACCCCGATCGAGTCGATCCAGATCTCTTCGGCCTCGTCGTCGGTCTTGTACACCGTGTACCAGAGACGTTCGGGATCCAGGCCGAGCGGTCCGGTGACGAAGTCGAAGGCGTAGCGGATGGCCAGTTCCTTGAAGTAGTCACCGAAGGAGAAGTTGCCGAGCATCTCGAACATGGTGAGATGGCGGGCAGTGGTGCCGATGATGTCGATGTCGACCGTTCGCACGCACTTCTGGATGCTGACCGCTCGGGGCCAGGGCGGCTCCTCCTCGCCGAGGAAATAGGGCTTGAACGGGACCATGCCGGCGTTGGTCACGAGCAACGTCGGGTCGGTGGGAATCAGCGACGCGGACGGCCGGACTACGTGATTGCGTTCGGCAAAGAAGTCGGTGAAGGCGCGCCGGATGGCATTGGCTCGCATCCGATGCAGGTTAGCCCTGAGTTTCTAGTTTCTAGTTGCCAGTCGCTAGTTGCTAGTTATCGTTAGAATGAACTGATAATCACTGGTCACCGACCACCGGCTGGCCCTGGTCCGGGTTGGTACTGCGCCTGGGACGGCCCATAACCCTGTCCCATTCCTCGAGCCGCTCGGCGACGCCCGCCTCCCGGCCCTGGCGGGTGGGCCGGTAGAGGATCCTTCCCTCCATCTGCTCCGGGAGGTAAGGCTGCGGAACGAGGTGTCCCGCTCCCCTGTGGGGATCGAGATATCCCGCCGGTGTGCCGTCCACCTGGGACGACACCAGCCGCCCGCCGGTGGAGCGGAGATGGGCGGGAACGGTGGCGGCGGGTGTCTCCTCGACCGCCCGCCGGGTCGCACCCATCGATCGCTTCACCGAGTCGGACTTGGGGGCGGTGGCCAGGTAGATCGCGGCCTGCGACAGATTGTAGGCCGCCTCGGGCAGGCCGACCATGGCCAGAGCGTGGGCGGCCGCAACCGCCTGGACCAGAGCGTCCGGGTCGGCCATGCCGACATCCTCGGAGGCGAAGATGACCATCCGTCGCGCCACGAACTCGGGATCCTCGCCGGCCGACAGCATGGTGTGCAGCCAGTAGAGCGCGGCGTCGGGGTCGGAGCCCCGCATCGACTTGATGAAGGCCGAGATGACGTCGTAGTGCTGGTCACCCTTCTTGTCGTAGCGGATGATGCGGCGCTGGAGGGCCTCCTCCACATCGTGGTACGTGATGGTGGTCCGTCCTGCGCCGCCGGCCACGATGGCGGCCAACTCCAGGACATTGAGCGATAAGCGGGCGTCTCCTCCCGCCCGACCGGCCAGAGCCTCTGCCGCCGCCGGGTCGATCGCCATCCCCGCCGTGCCCAGCCCCCTCTCGCGGTCGGCCAGCGCCCGCTCGAGAAGCTCGACCACTTCGGCAGCGGAGAGCGGAACCAGTCGGAACAGGGTGCATCGGCTGATCAGGGGGGAGTTGACCTCGAAGAACGGGTTCTCGGTGGTAGCGCCGACGAGTATGACGGTGCCGTTCTCGACCCCGGGCAGGAGGGCGTCCTGCTGGGCCTTGTTGAAGCGATGGATCTCGTCCAGGAAGAGCACCGTCCGTCTCCCGTCCTCCCCGAGCCGGCGCTCCGCTCCCTCCAGGACGCGGCGGACGTCACGCACCCCGTGAGCGGACGCGGTCAACTGCTCGAATACCGCGTCGCTTTCGGAGGCCATGAGCCGGGCCAGGGTCGTCTTTCCGGTACCCGGCGGTCCGAACAGCAGGACCGACACCAGGCGGCCCGATTCGACCATGGCGCGGAAGGCGGCGCCTTTCCCCAGAAGATCCGGTTGGCCCACCACCTCCGGCAAGGACCTGGGGCGCATGCGGTCCGCCAGCGGGGCCACCCGGCGCCGGCGTCTCTCCCGGCCGGCGGAGAACAGGTCGGGCTCGGACGGCATCCCGGTTACCGGTCAGGATCCGGCGGGCTCGGAAGGCCCCGTCGGGGGTTGGTCCGTGGCAGCCAGGGCCGCCCTGGCGCCGGCCGTGAGATCCAGGCCGAGTTCCTCCAGCTGCTCATCGACCACCCGGGTCGGAGCGGTGGTGAGCGGATCGGCGCCGCTCTGGGTCTTGGGGAACGGGATCACCTCTCTGATACTGGTCTCGTTCTGGAGGATGGCCACCAGGCGGTCGATCCCCACCGCGAAGCCGGCATGGGGTGGTGTCCCGTAGGCAAGGGCCTCCATGAACCATCCGAAACGGGACTCGGCCTCCTCATCGGAGATGCCCAGGGTCTCGAACACGGCCCGCTGGGTGTCGGGGTCATGGATCCGCACGGACCCGGATCCCAGCTCGGACCCGTTCAGCACGAGATCGTAAGCCTGGGCCACCGCCGTCTCCGGCCGCTCGCGCATCTCCTCCACCGAGACCGGGGCGGTGAAGGGATGGTGGGAGGGGACCAGGTCACCACCCTCGGTCGTCTCGAAGACCGGGAAGTCCACTATCCAGAGGAAGCGCAGCTCCTCGTGGCTACCGGGCCGGCCCAGGTCCAGCCGCATCGCGCCCAGCACCGAGGAGGCCATGGCGGCCGCGCCGGCGACCAGCAGCAACAGGTCGCCCGGCGATGCGTTCAGTAGCCGGGTCGTCTCCGCTATCTCTGCGCCGTCCAGGAACTTGGCCACGGGCGACCGCCAACCGCCGCCGTCCTTGACCACGGCCCAGACCAGGCCGGCTGCGCCCAATTCCCTGGCCCGGCCCACCAGACCGTCCAACTCTGCCCGGGAGGGACTCATCGGACCGGCGTTGATGCCCCGGACCACGCCCCCCGAGTCAAGAGCGCCGGCGAAGCCGCGGAAGCCGGTGCCCGAGAACGCATCCGACAGTTCGGTCACCTCCATGCCGAACCGTAGATCCGGCTTGTCGGTGCCGTAGCGGGCCAGCGCCTCGTCGTAGGTGATCCTGGGCAGTGGTAGGGAAAGTTCGATGCCGCGCAGGTCTCGCACCACGGCCGCCACCACCTGCTCGATAGCGGCGAAGACGTCCTCCCGCTCCCAGAACGATCCCTCCAGGTCCAGTTGGGTGAACTCGATCTGGCGATCGGCCCGGGTGTCCTCGTCCCGGTAGCAGCGGGCGATCTGGTAGTAGCGCTCCACCCCGGCGACCATGAGCAACTGCTTGAAGAGCTGAGGGCTTTGGGGTAGGGCGTAGAACCGGCCGGGCCGCAGCCGGCTCGGTACCAGGAAGTCCCGGGCCCCCTCGGGCGTCGAGTTGACGAGCGTGGGGGTCTCCACGTCCAGGAAGCCCAGGCCGTCGAGAGTGCGCCGTATGGCGCTGATGCAGCTGGAACGGGCTCGCAGATTGGCGGCCATGCGGGGGCGGCGCAGATCGAGATAGCGATACTCGAGCCGGACCCGCTCCTCGGAGTGGGAACGGTCGTCGATCATGAAGGGGAGCGGGGCCGCCCGGCTCAACACCTCGAGTACACCGGCTTCGACCTCGAAGTCCCCGGTGGGGAGGTCGGGGTTCTCGGTCCCGGCGGGGCGCCGGCGGAGCGTACCCTCCACCCGGACGCAGTACTCCATGCGGAGGTCCGATGCCGATGGGACCACAGCCGGATCGACCACCACCTGCACTATCCCCCGCCCGTCCCTCAGGTCGAAGAACGAGATACCGCCCAGGTCCCTGACCCGAGCCACCCAGCCGGCCACCCTCACATGTTGATCCAGCTGATCGGGTCCTAGCTCGTCGGCGAAGTGCGAACGGTAAGCGGTCATGACCCGCCTCCCGCGGGACCGCCGATCACCCAAGCCGCCACCTCGCCGGCCGGTATGGTGCGCTCATCCCCCGAGCTGAGGTCCTTGACGGTCACCAACCCGTCGTCCCACTCGGCGCCGATCACCACCGCTGCCGCCGCATCACGTCGATTGGCCGCCCGGAACTGCGCCTTGACGGATCGGCGGCCCGCCACCAGGTCACAGCGGACCCCCGCCGCCCTGAGGCGACGGGCGAAGGCATGGGCGAGGCTGCGGCGCTCCTGATCGGCCACCACCAGGAACACGTCCAGCGCCCTCGCCGGCGGGCTCTGCCCGGCCGCTGACAGTATCCGGTCGAGCCCGAGCGCCAGACCGACGCCCGGTAGATCGCCGCCGCCGAGCAGCCGGGACAATCCGTCGTAACGGCCGCCGCCACCGACTGCGTTGTGGGCCGCGGCATAGCTTGGCGGGATGTACTCGAACACAGTGCGGTTGTAGTAGTCCAGCCCCCGCACCAACCGGGGGGCGTGGCGGTGTGCGATTCCCCGCTCCTGGAGACCGGCGATGAGCTGGCCGTGATGGGCGGCCGCCTCCCCTTCCAGATAATCGACGGGAACGGGAGCGTCATCCACCACTTCCCGGTCGGCTTTGGAGTCGAGCACCCGCAAGGGGTTGGTATGGATCCGCCGGCGGGCATCCTTGGAGAGCAGGTGGCTTCGCTCGTCAAGCCAGCCCGACAGCAGGGCGTGGTATGCCACCCGATCCGGGGCGTCACCGATGGAGTTCACGTGCACGACCACGTCGCCGAGGCCGCAATCCAGCAGGTAGCGATAGCCGAGTTCGATCACCTCGAGGTCGGCCTCGGCGTCAGGGGCGCCCAGGTACTCGACCCCCAATTGCCAGAACTGCCGGCGACGGCCCTCCTGCGGGCGTTCATACCGGAAGCACGGCCCCGAGTAGGCGCCCTTGAACTCGCCGGACAGGCCCCCCTGGATGTAGGCCCTCAGAACACTGGCGGTGACCTCGGGACGAAGAGTGAGATGCCGCCCTCCCTTGTCCCGGAAGCTGTACATCTGCTTCTCGACCACCTCGGTAGCCTCGCCCACCCCCCGTGCGAACAGGTCGGTGGCCTCGAACATGGGGGTGGCTACATAGGCATACCCGTACTGTTCGGCCAGCAGGTCCCAGGAACGGAGCAGCTCGCGCCAGCGCCGGGACTCGGGGGGCAATATGTCGTCGGTGCCCTTGGGCGCCCGGAAGCTCATTCACACACCTACCAGAAAGGGATTGGAACGCCGTTCGCGGCCGATCGTGGTCGAAGGACCATGGCCCGGCATGACGGTTACCCCGTCGTCGAGGGGGATCACTTTCTCCCTCATGCTCTTCATGAGGGTCTGGTAATCCCCGCCGGGGAGGTCGGTTCGGCCGATCGAGCCGGCGAACAACTGGTCGCCCGAGAAGAGTATCGCCTCTTCGGACAGATAGAAACAACAGTGCCCGGGAGTATGTCCGGGCGTAGCCACTACGTCGAGCCGGAGTCCGGCCAGATCGAGAGACAGGCCGTCGGAGAGATCCCGATAGCTCTCGGGCGACCGGTAGTCCCCCGGCGGAACGGTCCCCATCAAGGTGCGGAGCTGCTCCTCCGGACGACGGGCCAGGAAGTCATCATCAGGGTGGAGGTAGACGGAGACCCCGGTTCCAGCCACGAAGCTACCGGCGCCTCCCAGGTGATCGACATGGCCGTGGGTGACCAGTAGCGCCGTCGGGACCAGGTCATGCGCCGCCAGCAGACCGGCGACGGGGTCGAGGCAGTCCGGTGGAGCATCGATGACGACAGCCGGCCCGCCGGTCTCGGGGGCGACCACGTAGGTGTTGGTGGCGGCCAGCCACAACTCGAGTCGACGGATGAGCATGCGGCGGCCAGGTTAGAGTCGACGGATGGCGCCCCACCGGGCGCTTGCAGGTATCAACCCGGCCTCAGGCGGAAGGCTTCGTAGACGCTGGCAACCCGGCGTACGCCTGCCAGCAACCGGTCCAACTGGCCGGGATCCGACAGCTCCACCTCGTATCGGAGGACCGCGCCCCGCTCGCGGGGGCTCCGCGCCGGCGCCCCCCCGCAGGTGGGCACCCCAACCCAAA
>VXRE01000092.1:56312-66548 GCA_009838635.1 Acidimicrobiia bacterium
GCGTTACCCTGTGGGAAACGGGCGGTCGGCCGCCCCCAAACGGGCAAAAGGGGCGGGTACCCACCCCCCCCCCGCCGACCGGCCGCCCCGCCCCCGGGGGGGGGTCGGTCCGCGAGGACGCCCCCACGATGTTGGCACCCGCATCCGATATGACCGAGGTGATGTCCCGCAGCAGGTTGGGCCGGTCGAGAGCCTCCACCTGTATCCACGCACTGAAGCTGCTGAGCTGGCCCGGCGCCCAACTCGCCTCGATCATGCGCTCCTCCTGGCCGGCCAGGCGCCGGATGTTGCTGCACTCGGTGCGATGGATCGACACTCCTCGACCGACTGTGACGAACCCCACCAGATCATCGCCGGGTACGGGACTGCAGCACCGGGCGATCCGGACCCAGACGTCATCGAATCCCTCCACGATGACACCCTCGCCGGCCGGCCGGTCCGTCCTCCGCCGCACCGGGTCTAACGTCCCGAGATCCTCCCCCACCACCGGCGTCGAGAGCACCCGCTTGATCCGGCTGACGACCGTCTGCGGCGCCACCGCACCGTCCCCGACCGCTATGTACATCGTCTCCGTGTCGCGGTAGCCGAGCGCGAGGGCCACGTCGTGAAGCACCCTGGTCCGCTCGTTCTTGATGATGTGGACCCGGTCCCGCCTGATCAGGTCCTGGACGGCGTCCCGTCCCGACTGGAGGGACTCCTTGCGGCGAGCCCGTGAGAACCACTGCTTGATCTTGGAGCGGGCCTTGGAGGTGCGGACGAAGCCGAGCCAGTCCCTGGTGGGTCCGGAGTCGTCGGACTTGGTGGTGATGATCTCCACGATGTCGCCTGATTGGAGCTCGGTGGCCAGGGTGACCAGCCGTCCGTTCACCTTGGCTCCCACGCACCGGTGGCCCACCTCGGTGTGGACCGAGTAGGCGAAGTCCACAGGAGTGGCGCCGCGCGGCAGGGTCTTCACGTCCCCCTGCGGGGTGAGCACGAACACCAGGTCCTCGTACAGGTCGAGCTTGAGGTTGGCCAGGAACTCGGCCGGGTCCTCGTAGTCGGCCGGCAGGTTGCGGAGATCCACCATCCACGCCAGGTCGGTGCTCGTCCCGCCTTCCTTGTATCTCCAGTGGGCGGCGATGCCGAACTCCGCGCGCAGATCCATCTCGTGAGTGCGGATCTGAACCTCCAGAGGCTTGCCGTCGGGACCGATCACGGTGGTGTGCAGGCTCTGGTAGAGATTGAACTTGGGAAGGGCTATGTAGTCCTTGAACCGCCCCTGGACCGGAGTCCACCGGGAGTGGACCAGCCCCAGCGCGCCATAGCAGTCCTTGACTATCTCCACCAGGATCCGGATACCGATCAGGTCGTGGATGTCCTCGAACGACAACCTGCTGTCGACCATCTTGCGGTAGATGGAATAGTGGTGCTTCGGGCGTCCCTTGAGCACCGCTTCTATACCGGCTCGGGCCAGTATCTCCCTCGCCTCCGACATGACCTGGCGGATCACGGCCTCCCGCTCGGGGGCCCGCTGTCGGATGAGGTCCTCGATCTCCTGGTAGCGGCCCGGGTACAGGATCTTGAAGCAGAGGTTTTCCATCTCATGTTTGACCTCCTGGAAGCCCATCCGATGAGCCAGCGGCGCGTAGATCTCCAGACTCTCCCGCGCCTTGATTTGCTGGCGCTCCACCGGTAACGGATGGATGGTCCTGAGGTTGTGGAGCCGGTCGGCGAGCTTGATGATCAGCACGCGCACATCCTGAGCCATCGATACCACCATCTTGCGGATGGTCTCGGCCTGGGCCTCCTCCCGCGTGATATCGAACTCCACTCCGTCCAGCTTGGTGACCCCGTCGGTTATGCGGGCCACGTTCTCGCCGAACAGGTCCTCGACTTCGCGGAGGGTCAGGTCGGTGTCCTCCACGGTGTCGTGGAGCAATCCGGCGGCGATCGTCTCGGCATCGAGCCCGTACTCGGCCAGTATCTGGGCGACCGCGATGGGATGGGTGATGAAGGGATCGCCGGACAGCCGGAACTGGCCGGCGTGGTAGCTCTGAGCCAGGTCGTAGGCATGGATGACGATGTCGTCGTCGGCATCCGGGAAGTGACGTCTAAGGGCGGAGAGGATCGGTTCCAGCTCGGCTTGGGCGGCATCGTGGCGACCGCGCGCTACCGCAAGGTCTGTCATGGCTCAGGTGTCATAGGTCAGGATCGAATGCAGATCGACTCCGTCCAGCGTTTCCCTTCCACCCAGAAAGGTCAGCTCGATGAGTACCCCCATGCCGACCAGTTCCGCGTCCAGCCCCCGGATCAGGTTGGTAGCCGCCCGGGCCGTGCCGCCGGTGGCTATCACGTCGTCCACCAGCAGCACCCGGTCGTCCGGTCCGACGCCGTCGACATGAACCTCCAGCGCATCTAGCCCGTACTCGAGCTGGTACTCCTCCTTACGGGTGTGGTAGGGCAACTTTCCCGGCTTCCGCAGCGGTACGAAGCCGCAACCGAGGACGAGGCCGACAGCCGGCGCCAGCACGAAACCCCGGGCCTCGATCCCCGCCACCGTGGTCACACCCGCATCTTCGAACGGAGCCGCGATCATGTCTATGGCCAACCGGAGGGCGTCGGGATCGGCCAGCAGCGGTGTGATGTCCTTGAACGTCACCTCCGGAACCGGGAAGCCGGGGACGTCACGGACCAGCGTGCTCAACCGACCGACATCCATCACCGTCATCCTAGGAGGGTGGTCGGGTAGAGCCGGGCGGCAGGGACGCGGCTCTCATCTACTTCCGCCTTCGAGCGGTCTGCTGGCCTCTGGAACTGAGACGGTGACCGGCGGGTCTCGAGCCACCGGCCTTGCGTTCCGACCGGTAGCGTCGCCTCGACCACTCCGTCTCGCGTTCCTTCCACAGGGCGAGCAGCGGCGCCGCCACGAATATCGACGAGTAGGTACCGGCAGCGATCCCTACGAACAGCGCCAGAGCGAAGTCGCGAAGCGTGCCGGCTCCCAGCAGCAAAGAGCCGATGAACAGCAGCGAACCAACGGGGAGCAGGCTGGTGAGCGAGGTGTTGATGGACCGCATCAACACCTGGTTCATGGAACGGTTCACCAGGTCGGTGTAAGTACGCCGGTCCCGGTCGGACTCCACGTTCTCCTTGATCTTGTCGTAGACGACCACGGTGTCGTAGAGGGAGTACCCGAGGATCGTGAGTACGGCCACCACCGTGGCCGGGGTGACCTCGAAGCCCAGCAGCGAATACGCCCCCGCCGTCAGGATCAGGTCGTGCAGCAGGGCCGCTATGGCGCCGATCGCCATCTTCCACTCGAACCGGATGCTGATGAAGACCACCACCACGCCCAGGAACACCAGCAACGCCTGCACCGCCCGGCCGGCGATCTGGCGCCCGAACGTGGGGCCCACCGACTCCACGTCGGTCACTTCGATAGTGGTCCCGGCCACCTCTACGAGTGACACCACCATCGAGCGCTCGGTGTCGAGGTCGACCGCTTCGGTCTGGATCCGGATCGAAGCACCGTCGTCCACCAGCTGCACGCGGGCCGCGGCGCCCATCGATCCCAAGGCCGAGCGGATCTCACCGATACCCGCGCCGGCCGGGTTGGGCATGCTGATGGAGGTACCACCGGTGAAGTCCAGGCTGAGGTTGAGGTTGCGGATGCCCAGGCTCAGCAGGCAGAGCGCGATCGCGACGCCCGAGACGATGAACCACCGGCGGGCCTGGCCGACGAAGTCGATCGAGGTCTCGGCCCGGTAGAGACGGCCGATCGCGCTCATCGCGAGGCCCCCTGGGGCAGCTGCTGCCCGGTCGTGCCCCGGATGCTGAAGAACCCGCCGTCGCCGAGCCGGCTCCGGGCCATGATCGCCGACGCGTTACGCGTGAACACGATGAACACGATCACGTCGAGCACAGTGGCGATGCCCAATGCCTGGGCGAAGCCCTTGACCGGACCGATCGCCAGCGCCCACAAGAGCACCGCGCCTACGAACGACACGAAGTCGGCGGTGAGGATGGTCCGGAAGGCCCGCCGGTAGGCCTCCCTGTTTGCGTCGACGACAGTCCGGCCGTTGCGGATCTCCTCCTTGGTCCGCTCGAACAGGACGATGTAGGAGTCGGTGGTGATCCCGATCGACACGATCACCCCGGCCACCCCGGAGAGGGTCAGGGTAAGGCCCTGCCAGGCTCCGAGCACCCCGAAGATGACGATCAGCAGGCTGCCGAACACGGTCAACCCCAGCAGGGTCACCAATCCGAGGGAGCGGTAGTAGAACATCAGGAAGAACACCACCAGCACCAAGGCCCCCACGCCCGCGATCAGTCCCGCTCGTAGGGAGTCCTCGCCGAGAGTTGCTGAGACCTTCTGGACCGCTGATCGCTCGAAGGCCACCGGCAACGACCCGTACCGCAACACCGTGGTCAGATCCTCGGCTTCCTCCTGTTGGTCCTCCGACGCGCCCAGGGTTATGACCGCGGTACCCCCGCTGATTCCGTCCGGGCCGACGCCGGCCGAGATCTCCGGCGCCGAGACGACCGCTCCGTCCAGCACTATCGCCAACCGGCGGTTGGGGGTTCCCATGGGATACTGGGCGAGCAGCCCGGTGACCGCCGCGAACCGGCCGGCGCCCTCCCCGGTCATGTTGAGCTGCACGGTCCATGCGCTGTCGGCATACTGCCCGAAGAGCGCCAGGGCCGAAGCCACCTCCGCGCCGGTCAGGAGGCTCGGCACGGTGGGTAATCGGGAACAGTCCAGCCCGTGGTTACAGATGCCCTGGCGATGCGCGGCGATGTCAGCCGGGCCCACCTCGTAGACGGCGACGATGTTCCCCAGGTCGTCATACTCGGGCAGGAATGATCTGTCCGCGTTGATGTCGTCCGCGATGGTGAGTCCGGTCTCGGGGTCGACGCCGTCGGGGAACACGGAACCCTCACCCTGCTCCACCGGCTCCAGATACGGCGAGACGGACAGGACCGGCCGGAAGGACAGCAGCCCGGTCCTCCCCACCGCGTTCAGCGCCCGCTCCTGATCGGTCACGCCGGGCAACTGGACCAGTATCGACGTTCCTCCGGTGATGGAGATCTCCGGCTCCTGAACGCTCCCGAAGTCCTCGATCCGCCGCCTCATGACCTCGACCGCGGTCTCGATCACCCTCTCGTCGGTGCCTTCCGGCCCCTCCAGGATGACCGAGGTCCCGCCCTGCAGGTCGAGGCCCAGCCGGGGGGTCCAGCCGAGAGCGAAGATCGCAACCAGCCCACCCCAGGCGAGACCCGCCAGGATGACGACCGCGAGCCAGCGGCGGAACACGGGAGAGTTCTGCTACTAGGAGGAGTCGGCGTTCATGCGGGCTGCCACGGCGCTGCGCAGCACCCTGATGCGCCCTTCCTCGATGCCGAGGGTCACCCAGTCGTCGCCCAACCCGACGATCACTCCCATCAGGCCCCCGATGGTGCGAACCTGATCGCCGACCTCCAGGGCGGCCGACAGAGCTTGCTGCTTCCGGGTCCGCTTGCGCTGCGGCCGGATGATGAGGAAGTACATGAGCGCGCCGAGCAGCAACAGCGGCCACAGGACGCTGAGACCGCCACCGGCGTCTGTCTGGGCTATGTAGGCAACGGACACCTTTTCACACCTCTTTCGGATCGGTTTGCTTGAGACCGGCTCGGATACGTACCCACCTGTAGGAGGGTGGGTCGATGGTAGCGGTCATGGCGAAGAGGGGAAGTTGAGGTTACCGGGACATGCCCTCGGGTCCTTGCCCGCGCCGGGCCACCACGCGTCTATGGAGTCGGGCGAAGGCGCCGGCCGCGATTGCCTCCCGGACCTCCTCCAGCAGCCGGTGCGTGGCGGCCAGGTTGTGTATGGAGAGAAGCCGGGGCAACGACAGCTCGCGGGTGTTGGCCAGATGCCGCAGGTAGGCGCGCGAATAGGTACGGCAGGTCGAGCACGAGCACTCGGGATCGAGGGGCGCTTCGTCTCCGGCGAACCGGGCCAGCCGGATGTTGTAGTCGCCCCGGCTGCTGATGACCTTGCCGTGACGGGCCAGCCGCGTCGGCCACACGCAGTCGAAGAGGTCCACTCCCCTGGCGATGGCTTCGAGCAGCCCCTCCGTGTCTCCTAGACCCATGAAGTAGCGGGGCGCCTCGGCAGGAAGGCCGGCCACCGCAGCCTCCACGGACTCGTTCCGGCGTCCGAGGTCCTCACCGACGGAAAGGCCTCCGATCCCGAACCCGTCCACATCCAGCTGGGCGGTACGCCGGGCGCTCTCGTAACGCAGGTCGGGATCGGCGCCGCCCTGGACGATGCCGAACAGCGCCTGGTCCTCCCTGCTGCGGACGCCAACCGAGCGTTCGGCCCACCGCAAGGTGCGCTCCATGGCCTCCGCCACGGCGTCTGTGGGCGCCGGCAGGCCGATGCAGACGTCGAGCACCATGGCGATGTCGGGGCCCAACTCCTCCTGGATGAACACGGCCTGCTCGGGAGTCAGGAACTGATGCGAGCCGTCATAGACGGACTTGAACCCGCATCCCTCCTCGGTTATGGAGGCTCGCAGGGAGAAGGCCTGGTAGCCGCCCGAGTCGGTCAGGATCGGACCGTCCCAACCCATGAACGTGTGGAGCCCGCCCAGGGCGGAGATGCGCCCGGCGCCGGGCCGGAGCATCAGGTGGTAGGTGTTGGCAAGCACCATCCCGGTGCCGACGGCGCGCAGATCGCGGGAGTCGAGGCCCTTCACCGAAGCCCTGGTGGCGACCGGCATGAAGGCGGGGGTCTCGACGGCGCCGTGCGGGGTTGAGAGAAGGCCCCGGCGGGCCGCGCCATCCTCGGCCTGGCACCGGTAGGTGACCGGGCGGGCGCGCGTCAACGGGAACCGGCCGGGGTCGGTGCCCGCTCCAGGAGCATGGCATCGCCGAAGGAGAGGAAGCGGTAGCCGCGGTCGCGGGCCGTCTCGTAGACCGACCGCCATGACTCCCCGACGAAGGCCGCCACCAGGACCAGCAATGAGGACCCGGGCATGTGGAAGTTGGTCAGCAGCACATCCACCGCGCCGAAGCGGTGGCCGGGCGTGATGTAGAGGCTGGTCGAGCCCCGGTGCGGGGCCGGCCGTCCGTCACTCCAGGCCGTCTCGAGGGCACGCACCACCGTGGTCCCCACCGCCACCACCCGGCCTCCGGTTCGGCGGGTCTCCATCATCCGGTCCACTGTGGCTTCGGGCACGTCCATCCATTCAGAGTGCATGCAGTGATCGGCGATCTCCTCGGTGGTGATCGGGCGAAAGGTGTCCAGGCCGATCCGGAGCTCGATCCGCGCCAGGCCGATCCCCCGTTCCGCCAGGCCACCCAGGATACGGGAGGTGAGGTGGAGGCCTGCGGTGGGGGCGGCGGCCGAGCCCACCCGGTCCGCGAACACCGTCTGGTACCGCTCCGGGTCGTCGAGTGTCCGGTGGATGTAGGGAGGGAGCGGGACCAGGCCCGCCTCCGCGATGGCGCGCTCCACGACCTCCTCCCCTGCTTCGCCCGTGGCGGTCCGGAGTGTCAGGTCGACCTGGCCCTCCACCGGATCGGTCTCGACACGGGCCACGAGCCCGCCGGTTCGGACCATGGAGCCCGCTCTAAGGCGGCGGGCGGGCCGGGCCAGTGCCTGCCAGTGATCACCCCTGCGTCCCAGGAGTAGCAGTTCCACACGTCCGCCGGTGGGTTCCCGCCGGCCGATCAGGCGGGCAGCCCGCACCCTGGTGTCGTTGACCACCACGAGGTCGCCGGGACGCAGGAGCTCCGGCAGGTCCCGGACCGTCCAATCGGTCAGGTCGGACGCCCGGATCAGCCGAGCCGAGTCGCGCGGTTCGACCGGGGACTGGGCGATCAGGTGATCGGGAAGCCGGTAGGCGAAGCCGGAGGTTTTCAAGGGAGCAACCTGGTGGACATTAGGCAGGCGTCAGTGGCCGGTGGCCGCCTAGCCTAGGAAGGAAGCCTGGGCCGATCCGGGCGCCGGCACGCCCATGTGCTCGTAGCTGAGCGCCGTGGCCATCCGCCCGCGCGGGGTGCGCGCCACCAGTCCCCGCTGGACGAGAAACGGCTCGTAGGCCGACTCCACCGTCTCCGGCTCCTCCCCAACGGCGATCGCCAGGGTGGTGAGCCCCACGGGGCCGCCGCCGAACTTGGACACGATGGCGTCGAGGATCATGCGGTCCACCTTGTCCAGTCCCAGATCGTCCACCTCCCAGAGCGCCATACCGGCCGCGGCGACGGCCTCGTCTATGCGCCCGTCCGCCCGCGCCACGGCGTACTCGCTCATCCTGGTCAGCAGGCGGTTGGCAATGCGCGGCGTGCCCCGGCTCCGGACCGCCACGTAGCCGGCGGCATGGTCGGTCACCGGAACGCCGATGATGGTCGCCGACCTCGTCACGATCCGCTTCAGTTCGTCGTCCTCGTAGTAGTCGAGCCGGTCCACCATGCCGAAACGATCCCGCAGGGGGGCGGTCACCGTTCCGATCCGGGTAGTGGCCCCGACCAGGGTGAACCGCGGCAGGCTCAGGCGGAGCGATTGGGCGGTCGGGCCCTTGCCGACCACGATGTCGAGGGCGAAGTCCTCCATCGCCGAGTACAGGACCTCCTCTATGACCCGCGGCAGCCGGTGTATCTCGTCGATGAACAGCACGTCCCCGTACTCCAGTCCCGACAGGATGGCGGCCAGGTCTCCGGGGCGCTCCACCGCCGGGCCGGAGGTCGAGCGGAGCTGCGCTCCCGTCTCGGCGGCGATGATGCGGGCCAGGGTGGTCTTGCCCAGGCCGGGTGGACCCGAGAGCAGCAGGTGATCGAGGGGGCGGCCCAGCTTGATCGAGGCCTCCATGGACACGGAGAGACGCTGCTTGATCTTCCGCTGCCCCACGAACTCGTCCAGGGTTTTGGGACGGAGCAGCACCTCGCCGGCGTGGTCCTCCTCGGTGGGATGGGTGGCCAGGAGACCGTCTTCACGCACCGGAGAGGCCCTTGTTCCGACCCATCACCTTGAGGGCGCTCCGGACCATCTCCTCGACCGTCCCGTCCAGCGATATCTCCTCCAGGGCCGCTCGAACCTCGACCGGCAGGTAGCCGAGCGACTCGAGGGCCTCCCGGACCCTCGCCACCTCCGAGGACGATGCCATGCCCACCACCATGGAGCCCAGCTTGGGACGGAGGTCGAGGATCAGCTTCTCGGCCTTGCGCTTACCGATCCCGGGGGCCGCCACCAGCGCCGCGACATCATCCGTGGCTACTGCCTGGCGGAGATCGGCCGGGCGCATTGTCGCCAGGATGGCCATGGCCAGGGCCGGCCCCACGCCGCTGGCGCCCAGGAGGATCCTGAACATGTCGCGGCTGGCCTGCCCGTCGAAGCCGTAGAGCGCCATGTTGTCCTCCCGCACCGCCAGGTGGGTGTGCAGCACCACCTCCTCGCCCAGGCCGGGCAGAGAGGTCAGATCACGAGGCGTCACGTTCACCTCGTAACCGACTCCCCCGACCTCGATCACGACGCCCGACTCGCCCTTGGCGACCAGCATGCCCCGGAGCCGGCCGATCATCCGGCAGCCCTCCGAGCCGCCGCCTCGACGCGCCCCAGCCGGTTGCCCGTGCTCTGCATGTGGCAGAGGGCGATGGCCAGGGCATCGGCGGCGTCGGCCGGTCGGGGTGCCTCCCGAAGGCCGAGACGCCGCGCCACCATCTGCTGGACCTGCGCCTTGGAAGCCCGACCGTCGCCGGTGACGATCGCCTTGACGGCCGAAGGGGAGTACTCGAACACCTCGAGCCCCGCCCGGGACGCCGCCAGCATTATCACCCCCGAAGCCTGGCTCACCTGGGTGGCGGTGAGACGGTTCCGGTTGACGAAGACCCGCTCGATGGCCATCACGTCCGGCCGGACCTCCTCAATCAACTCGGTGATGTCCTGGTAGAGGACGTCGAGCCGGGTGGCTGTGGGCAGGCCGGTTTCCGTCCTGATGACGCCGGCGGCCCTGACGCCCGGCGAGCCGGCGTCCCTGCGGACCACGCCGAACCCGGTGGTGGTGAGCCCGGGATCGATTCCGATCACGAGCACGGCGTTGCCGGGGCCGGTACCGGTGATGCGAACATACGTTCTAGTCTAGCCGAGGTTAGGCACGGTTCCGGCTCTTTCCGGCCTGCCAAACGTCTTGCCAGTGGTCTGTCTGTGGAGTGGCGGCGTGGTATGGCGTCGGCAGCGGTGTTCCTCGCAAGGCCCGCTGACGAAGGCGTGCC
>VXRE01000059.1 GCA_009838635.1 Acidimicrobiia bacterium
GTCCAACGCCAGCCGACTGGTCAACCGTCTGCGGCGGATAAAGAGCCCCGAGGAACTGGAGTTGTTGCGCCGTGCCTGCCACGTGGCGGACGGAGCGATGGAGGAGACCAAGGCCCGTATCTCTAGCGGCGTCACCGAACTTGAACTCGCCGAGGAGGTCAACTACCACCTGCTCCGCCTCGGCTCCCGTACCTGGTCGTTCGACACCGCGGTGTGGGGAATGGGTCCGGGCGACAACCGGGACGCCAACGTCCGGCTCTCCCAGCAGGAGGTGCGCCCGGGCGTGGGTCTGTCCTTCGACTTCGGCGCGGTGGTCCAGGGCTACTGCTCCGACTTCGGCCGCACCGTCCGGATCGGCGAGCCCGACGACGAGTACCGCCACGTGTACGAGGTGGTCATGGCTGCGCAGCAGGCGGGCATGAAGGCCGCCCGGCCGGGTGTCAAGGCCTCCGAGGTGCACCGGGCTACGCGACAGGTGATCGTGGACGCCGGATACGGGGACTGGTTCCGCCACCGGACGGGCCACTGCATCGGCCTCGACGTCCACGAGGAGCCGTTCATCTCACCGGAGGACGACACACCCCTCGAAGCCGGCATGACCTTCACCATCGAGCCTTCGGTCTTCTGGCCGGGCCGGGTGGGAGTCCGGGTCGAGGACATCATCCTCTGCACCGAGGAAGGCGGCGTCAAGCTCAACGAGCACCCCACCACCATGGCGGTTCGCGACTAACCCGGTCGGTTCCATCCTGCCAGCCGACACGGCGACAAGGCGGACGCCAATCCGCCTCTGCCGCTCGCACCTGCCACATCCTCAAGGCACATGGTCCGCAGAGCGACGTACATCGGTAGATCCCTCGAGCACCTCTAGAGCAATGGTCAACGCGGCGGAGTTGCTCGTGACAACGGGTCGTTCCAAACGATCCTCCAGCGTTTCCCTGCTCTCCATCCCTCGGAGGTTCGTGCAGGACACGAACAACACATCGAACTCGCGCGGGTCCGCATGCTGCTTGACGAATGCCACGATCTCGTCAGGTCGAACCCGACCAATGGAGATGTTGTCGACAAGAGACATCCCGACGATGGATCTCACGGACACACCACGCTCCGTCAGGGTCCCCGCTATAGCCACGTTCAGCTCCTCTATATAGGGGGTGACGACCGCGACGCGGGCGTCGCCGTACCGACCGAGAACGCGGCCAACGGCTTCATTCGTGCTGATGACGGGCGCACCGCCGGACTCCTCAAGTCCCTCCACAAAGCGCTCCTCACCTGCCTTCCCGAGAAGGGCTGCCGCGCTGGTGCAGGAGAAGACGATTGCGTGCATGTTCGCTGTCGCCAGGTCGGCAGCCGCTCGAGGCACGAACGATTCCAACATTGCCCTCTCGGCGGATGCCGTTGTCTCTTCTAGGTAGGCGCGCGCAGTATGGACGGTTACGCCGCCTGGTACGGACCGCGTGAAGTCAGGCTCCGCAACAGTGTTGGACGAGGGGACGATGAGGCCCAGACGCCGTGGGAAGGCGGATGCCTCGCGTGCTGCTCCTGCCACTTCTCCCACGATCGGTGACGCTATCCGAAGTGCCATACCTGGGCAAGACGGCCATCGCCTGCGGCAAGACTCGCCGACGAATGCGTACCCGCAGGGCACAGCAGCGGGCCCGCATCGTGTGTCGGTGGCGGAATCACCTACATCAGGGCGGTGCGCATTAGCCAGGGCGGGCGGCGTACCAGGGGTCGATGACTTGACTGATGATCTCCCGGCGCTGGTCAGCCGGGAGGAACGCGCTCTCCATGGCGTTGGTGGTCAGCCGGTGCACCTCGGGCCAGGACCAGCCGAAGGCCCGGCAGCAACGGTCGAACTCGCCCGCCAGCGAGATCCCGCTCATCAGCCGGTTGTCGGTGTTCACGGTCACGCGGAAGCCCAGGTCGAAGAGCCGGCCGATCGGATGGGCCGTGATCGACGGGACGGCGCCGATGTGAACGTTGGAAGTCGGGCACTGCTCGAGAGGCATCTTCCGGTCGCGCAGTTCGGCGGCGAGCGAACCCATGGCGCGATCGTCCCCGATGTCGTCCAGGATCCTGATTCCATGGCCGATCCGCCAGGCCCCGCAGGTGCGAACAGCCTCCCGTATCGAGTCGAGGCCGTCCGCCTCGCCGGCGTGGATGGTGTAGGGCATTCCCGCCCGGCGCAGCAGATCGAATGCGGGCAGGTGATCAGAGGGCGGATGACCGGCCTCGGCACCGGCGATGTCGAACCCCGCCACTCCTCGATCCCGATACTTCAACACCAACTCGGCGGTCTCGAGACTGCGGGAAGCGGTCCTCATGGCGCAGAGCAGCAGGCCGACCCGGATGCCCCGACCCTCGCTCACGTCTCGGAACCCGGCCAGCGCGGCCTCGACCACCCGGTCGAGAGACAGACCACCCTCCGTGTTCAATTCGGGAGCGAACCTGACCTCGGCGTACACCACATTGTCGCTGGCCAGGTCCTGGGCGCACTCGGCCGCCACCCGGTGAACAGCCCGACCCGTCTGCATGACACCGAGGGTGTGGCGGAACATCTCCAGGTAGAGATCCAGGCTGCGGCGGCGAGCGCCCTCCTGGATCCGGGCCGCCAACTCGCCCGGGTCGTGGGTGGGAAGGCCCCGATAGCCGGTCTCCCTCGCCAGCTCGACGATGGTCGAAGGCCGCAGGCCGCCGTCGAGATGGTCATGGAGTACCACCTTCGGCACCTGCTGCAGCCGGTCGAGGTTCGGACTACTGCCAGGTCGAGACTGCTCCGGGGGCATCCGGCGAGAATACCGGTCGCACCGTCTGCTCCGGCTTCCGGCGCCACTCCGAGCCGACCGCCCGGCAGGCAGGCAGGCAGGCAGCCAGGGGCTAGCCGGCGCCCCGGACCTCGCGGATGTGTTGGGGAGGGCCGTCCGGCCTGACCAACCGGCCCCCGCTCTCCCCTATCACCCGGCCGGCCTCGAACACGGTACGTCCCCGTGAGAGGGTGGTCAGCACCTTGCCCCTGAGCTCCATCCCGTCGTAGGCCAGGGCGCTCCCGCCCGAGCGGGCCAGGAACTCGGATGAACGGACGGTGCGGGTGGCCTCGGGATCCACCAGCACCAGGTCGGCTTCCGATCCCACGGAGATGGTGCCCTTGCGCGGGTAGATGCCGTACAGCTTGGCCGGGTTGGCGGTCATCACGTCCACCGCTCGGGCGAGCGGGATACGCCCGGTCAGGCCGGCATCCAGCATCGCCGGAACCAGCATCTCCAGGGAGGGAATCCCCTGACCGGAGTTTGCATAGGCGGCGGCAGCCTTCTCTTCCGGCGTGAACGGAGCATGGTCCGACGCCACCACCGAAAGTGATCCGTCTGCCAGCGCCTCCCACAAATAGTCGAGATCCTCCAACGGGCGGAGGGGAGGGGCTACCTTCACGAAGTTGCCGAACTCCGGAATCGCCGACTCGTCGAGCAGCAGGTAGTGGGGGCACGACTCGGCGGAAAGGTCGGCTCCCAGCGCCTGGGCCGCCTGGACCTCTTCCATGGCCAGGCGGGAGGTGATGTGAACGATGTGGGCGGGAGCTCCTAGCTCCCGGACGATGGTCGCCACCAGGCCAACCGCTACGGCCTCGACCAGGGGCGGGCGGGACGGGTGTCCGAACCGGTCCAACTCCTCCCGGAAGAGTTCGATCATCTGCTGGCTTTCAGAGTGAACGGCACACCTCAGTCCGGTGCCCGCCACCGCGCGGAGACACTCGAGGATGAACTCGGGCGCTCCTGCGCAGAGACCCTCGAATTCGTCTACCCGCTCCGGAGGCGGATGGTGGGTGAAAAGTTTGAACGCGATCGCCCCGCACTCGGCCATCGCCTCCGCGCGGGCCGGATCGCTGAATCCGGCACCCGAGTAGAGGGCGAAGTCGATCAGGCTCTCGGCCTCCCCCAGTTCACGGCGCATCTCGAAAGCCTCTGGAGTGCTGCATGGCGGGTTCGAGATCGGCATCTCGAACAGGGTGGTCACCCCGGAGGCCGCCGCCGCCCGGGACTCGGACCCGAAGGTGGCCCGCTCGGGATGGCTGGGCGCCCGGCAGTGGAAGTGGGCGTCCACCGCGCCGGGAATGACCAGCAGGCCAGAGGCGTCGATCTCCCCACGCGCCGGGCCGAGACCACCCCGAGGGGCGACCTCGACGATGCGATCGCCCTCCAGGCCGACATCGGCTGGACGAGAACGGCCATCGCTGACCACCGTCCCCCCGACGATCCTTAGGTCGAGCATGTTGTGCGCTGCCGTCGGCTCGGGTCGCTTATGCCCGCCGGTATCCGATCTCGGGTCCGGGACCCCAGCGGGTGCCCATGCCCTCGACATCCCGCCCGACCTGGGTGTAACCACCCTCGGACGAGAAGGCCATCTGCCCTCGCACGAAGACCCGCCTGACGTCCTTCATGTGGTCCAGCGAGTCCAGCGGATCACCGCCCACGGCCACCACGTCAGCCGTCTTCCCGGCTTCGAGACTGCCCAACTCGTCGTCGAGGCCGAGCAGCTTGATACCCCGGCGGGTGATCGAGTTCAGCGCGTCCAGATTGTCGGGGCAGACCCCGATCTCGACCATGAACTTGAGCTCCTCGGCGATGGCGTAGTGCGGCACCACCGGGCTTCCGGCGTCGGTGCCGAACACGATCGGGATGCCTGCCCGGGCCGCGGCCACGTTGCCGGCGAAGCGGCTCTTGTCGGCCATCTGGTCCTTGCGGCGCTCCACGTCAGACTCGGTCATCCCAAAGTCCCGACCGAACTTCACCTGCTGCACGAGCGGAGAGAAGGTGGTGACGATGGGAACGCCTTTCTCGACCAGCTTGTCGATGGTTTCGGGGGTCATCGACCCGCCGTGCTCCACGCAGTCGACCCCGGCGTCCACCACCCGCGAGATGGCCTCGTCGAAGGTAGCGTGGGCCGTGACCATCATGCCGTTCTGGTGGGCCTCCTCGACCATGGCGCGGAGTTCGTCCATCGTGAACTGCACCTCTTCATGGGAGCCCATGATCTTGATCCAGGTGGCGCCCGCCTTGAACTGCTCGCGGATGGCCTTGCGGACCCCGTAGATCCCGTCGGCTTCGCGGCAGCACCACCAGGTGTGTCCGCCGGTGGTGCAGATCGCCCGGCCGTTGGGGAACAGCCGTATCCAAGGCGCCCATCCGTTGTCGATGGCCGTCTTGGCGTCGATGTTGGCGTTGTTCATGCCCAGGTCGCGGATGGTAGTGACCCCGGCCGACAGGTGGCGATGGATGTTCATCACCGCCTTCATGGCGTTGACGGCCGACGACTCGTTGGCCTGCATCTCGAGGTCGTGGGTGCCGTCCCACCCCAGGTGGACATGGCAGTTCACGAGGCCGGGCAGCAGGTGCATGCCCGAGACATCCACCACGTTGTCGCCGTTCGCGGCCGCGGCGGCGCCCACCGAGGTGATCTGCTCGCCTTCGATGACCAGGTCCTGTTGCGTGGAGGGCCCTCCGTCGAGGTTGACTACCACTCCGCCTTTGAGAATTGTGCGCACGGTTGGTTCCTTTCCTGGGTCCGATCAGATCTTGCCGAGCCGGCGCAGGGCGTTGCCCACCGCGGCCAGGTTGGTGAGGGTCAATTCCGAGTAGTTGCGGGAGATCATCACACCGCCCGCTCCCCCGTCGAACGAGGCTTCCACCATCGCTTCGCAGTCTGCGGGAGAGATGTCCCGGGCCACCGTCTCCACACCGAGGCCTATACCGGGGTAGACGGCCACCTCGGGACCGACCGCGTCCACGTAACGGCGGGTGAAATCGGCCACGTACTGCGGGCTGAATCCCGCCGGAGGCAGGTCTTCAAAGGCGGCCTCGTCCAAGCCGAGGATCTTGTAGAGGATGGGGGTCCACTCCGACGGCGACGCGTCGCCCAGGATGGTCTGGCACAGGTTGGTCACGAACTTGGCGAACCGCGCTCCGCCCGGAGCGTTGTAGAACACCGGCTTGAGCCAGTCGCCGTACAGCTTGTACTCGGCGGGATCGTGCGCGGCCCGTAGCAAGGGGTTGAAGGTGTTGATCATCTGCCAGATCCCCAGGCCCACCTGGTAGTGGTCGCCGAAGTAGCGCACCGTCCCCGATATCTCCCGGTAGAGGTCCTTGTGGCCGTCCCACCACAGCTTCTGCCACTGGGAGACCTCCGGGTACTCGAAGAGGTGGCGTAGGAAGGTGATCAGCTTGCCGTCAGGAGGCTGGTACCCGCCCCGGACCGAGGTCAGGTAGTCAGATATCCTCCGGTAACCCTCGGCCGCCCGTCCGGCATCTATGTTCCGCCGGTGGCCCTCGGCCCGGCAGTGGACGCAGAAGCAGGTGGGGACCTCGTTGCTGACGATCATGGAGGAGAGCGGGTCCTCCCGCTCGATGCCCCACATGATGCCGTCCAGGTCGTACTCGTTGAGCCAGTTGTCGACCACCCCGAACCACCAGTTCCGGTAGTCAGGGTTGTACAGACAGGGGCGGCTGGCCCGCCGTCCCCACGCGTCCACCTCGATTACCTGGGCGAACCCCGGCTGCCAGAGGGGCTTGGGGTTCTTGTGGGAGGTCTCGCAGTAGTACGGGAACACCTCCATACCACGCTCCCGGGCCGCGGGGATGACGTCACCCAGGATATCGAACCCCTCGTAGAGGGGGTCCGGAGCGGTGAAGTCCTTGATCGAAGTGCCGTGGTAGTACCTGGGATCGGGAGGGAAGAAGGCGCCGCCTTGCAGGTGGTCGGGCTCCTGCCCGCCATGATCGGGGAAGTCGTTGCTGCCGGAACGCCCCGCGTTTCCGCGGGCCCAGGAGAGGGCGGAGATGAAGATGGCGTTCACCCCGGCCTTCTCCACGAAGATGTCGAGCGTCTCCTCGATGCCCTCGTCGATGAAGCTGATCCCACCCACCTGCATGCCGACGAAGGTACGGTCGCTCACTCCGCTGCTCCACTCCGGCGGCGGATGACCCTTCCGGCGGAGCCCAACTCCAGGGCCACGTTGTCGCCGGCGGGTGTTCCGGCGGTGTGGGGGGTCATCAACAGGTTGGGCGTGTCACGCAGAGGACTGTCGGGCAGGATCGGCTCCCACCAGAAGACATCCAGGGCGGCGCCGGCCAGATGGCCGCTGTGCAAGGCCGCCATCAGGGCGTCCTCATCGACCAACCGGCCCCGAGCGGTGTTCACGAAGAACGACCCCTCGGGCATGAGGGCGAACTCGCGGGCGCCCATCATCTTCTCGGTCTCGGGCGTGAACCTGTTGTGGAGCGAGACGCAGTGCGACTCCGCCAGCAGCTCGTCGAAGGGGAGGTAGCGGACGCCCAACTCCTGCTCCTCCTCGGGTGAGAATCGGTTGCGCTTGTAGTAGACGACATCCACGCCGAACGCGACCAGGAGCTTGGCCGCGACCCGTCCGATCTGGCCGACGCCGACCAGACCCACCGTCTTGCCAAGCACCGCCTCGAACAGATCCAGGCCCACCCAGTTGTAGGAGTAGTTGAGCTGGTCGGTGACGAACGGTTCCAT
>VXRE01000064.1 GCA_009838635.1 Acidimicrobiia bacterium
CACTGGCATCAGGCTGTAGCCGACTGGATCGAAGACGGAGCCACAGCCGCCCGCCTCACCGCCGTCTGGCATCACGCCAACCACCAAACCGCTCTGGTGATCGCCGGAGCCACCGAAGCACCCACCGCCCCTGTCCCGGTTCCCTGGACCCACGCTACAGAACAACTGGTCCCCGCCAGCCGCCGCCCGCCGGAGCTGCCGCCCATACCCATTCCCGTCCACGTGGAGCCGGAACCGGCGGAGGCGAACGGCCACGCCGCCGAGCTGGCGGTGTTGGAGCGCAGCGCCGACTGGTACCACCAGCAACTCCTCCGATCCCCCCACGCGGAGGAGGCCCGCCAATACCTCACCGAACGGGGCATCGGACCAGACGACTGGCGCAAGTGGAACCTTGGGTGGGCGCCCGACCAGTGGCGAGGACTGACCAACGCCCTCCGCGACGACAAGGCAGCGGTTGACTCGGGGGTAGCGGCTGTCAGCCGTAAGACCGGGCGCGCCTACGACGTCCTCCGCGCCAGGATCGTGTTCCCCATCCGGACCCTCGCCGGAGAGGTGATCGGGTTCGCCGGACGCAAGCTGCCCACCAACACCGACCCCAGAGCCCACAAGTACCTCAACACTCGCACCACCCCCCTCTACCACAAGTCCGACACCCTCTACGGCATAGCCGAATCCGCTGAAGGGATACGCACCAGTGGAACAGCCGGGGTAGTCGAGGGCTACACCGACGCCATCGCCGCCCACAAAGCAGGCCTTACGAACGTAGTCGCCCTCGGAGGAACCGCCTTCACCGACAGCCACCTCCACCGGATCCTCGCCGCCGGCGCCCACCAACTGGTCGCGGCGTTCGACGGAGATGGAGCAGGACAAGACGCCCAACAAAAGGTCTTGGACCAAGCCCACCAGGCAGACGTCCCCACCACCGCCGTCACCTTCCCCGCAGGTGAAGACCCCGCCAGCCTCGGCGCCGCTGCTCTCCTCCAGCACTGGCGTACCGGGCTCCCCCAACCCTGGCCGCACATTGACCAGCACCTCTCCGGCGGTGACATCCACCAACGCATCCGCGGGCACCGGGCCATCGCCGACACCTACACCGACGGAGACCCCGTACTCGCAGCCGTAGCCACCCACCAAACCCTCACCCATACCCTCGGAGCCACCCCACACACCATCGCAGCCTGGCACAACACCCCCACCCGCAACACCCCGGGCCTATCCCGCCGAGGTCTTAGCCTCTAACACCCGCCCGCCTCTGAACCGTCCCGGTTTCCCCAGAGACTCTGATGGATACCCAGTTTCGTGGAGTCGTGATACTCGAATCTGATGGTGTGTTTGACCCGAAAACGGAGCGGTCTGGTGCCGCATCGAAAAGTCCGCCCGAGTTCCTTCCCAAGTACCAGGATTTCTTGGCTGCTGGCAGGTCGGAGGCGTCTCTGTCGGCGGATCGAGGTGTGTCGGACCAGACCATCTAAGACTGACGACGCCAGGATGCTGTCGACCGGCGTGTCGTGCCCGGTCTCACGTCTTCCGGGAAGGAGGAACTGACAGCTGCTCGTCGGCGGATCGCCGAGTCGGGGGACAGGGCTGGCCGTGACTAGACGCGGCGGACCAGTTGCTGTGGACGCAGGTGGTGACTGTAGGGGACGGTTCGAAGCGATCCGGGTGATGAGGAGCGAGAGACAGCGCAGCGGGGTGGCGTGCCGGGTGCCTGGCATGTCGGAGTCCGGGTTCTGTGCCAAGGGAGGAACCGGCCACCCTCGGCGCGGGCGATCCGCCACGGGTGGCTGACCGACCTCATCCACCAGCATCGGCCAGCAGTCACTCGGCACGTATGGGGCGCTTTAGGTGCATGCCGAACTCAAGCTGGGTTTCGGGATCGGGGTCAGGCACAACGCCCAGGGTGATCCTGATGCGTCGAGCGGGCCTGGCCGAGGTGCCCGACCATGTGATCCTCAACAGCTGGGCCAGCAAGGTCGATTACGACCCCACGGACGTACTCCGGGCGGTTCGCAGCTCATACCTGTACATCGACTGCGGCCAGCCGGACATCGACCTGGACCTGCTGCGTGAGCTCTGTCCGCAGGTGGTGGTCGGCAAGACGGTAGGGGCCGGCCACAAGGCTCTCCAGGATGCGCCGGATCAGATCAACGCCATGCTGAACCGCTTCATCCAGCACGCCGACGGGATCGCGGCGGAGATGGTCCGTACCGGCGGAGTGTTCCGGTACAACTTCCCCAAGACCTAACCGGGCCGGACCGCTATGAAGCCAGCCGCAGATAATCCTACGAGAGCGGGACACGTTGCCTAACTCGATCTTCGCGGAGTTCCGTCGCCGCCTCTGGTTGCCTCCACGCGCCCACGGTGAAATGATCGAGGACCGCACCGTCAGTTTCCTCGAGCTCTTTTGCGACCTGGTCTAAGCTAAGTGGTGGTCATCGCGAGAGCCGCGCATACGCTGGCCAGCGACATCACCTGGCGGAGCGTCGGAGAGTTCGTGGTGATCTTCGGATTCATCTGGATGGGGTGGGCGAACGGAACGCTATACCACGAACTCCACGGGCGTGAAGACGGACGGACCCGAGCGTTCGTGTTCATCCAGATGCTGCTACTGGCGACGCTAGCGGTGTTCACCGACGAGGCTGCCGGAAGTTCCGGCAGGCAGTTCGCCATCATCTACGTCCTTCATCAGGCGGTGCTGTGGTGGCTCTGGTTCTCGGTACGCCTCCAAGATGCCGAGGAGTTCAAGGACGTCACCCGCCGCTATCTGACCGGCATGATGGTGTCTATCGGGCTGATGATGACCAGCGCGATCGTCCCCGTCGACCCTCGGATCGCCACTTGGGCTTTCCTGGTTCTCCTGTGGTTCGCATTTGGAGCGCGGCTTGGTCTCAGAGGTCCTGGATGCAGGCATCCACGCCACCGACTCCATGGTTGAGCGCTTCGGCCTGTTCGTCATCATCGTCCTAGGAGAGGTAGTGGTCGGCGTTGTCGATGGCCTGTCCGAGGCCGCACACAACACACGTTCCATCGCCATCGGGATGATCGGTTTGTGTGTCGGCTTCGCCTACTGGTGGACGTACTTCGACGTCGTCGGCCGTCGACTGCCGATCGACAGGGGACCGACCCGGACGCGGTGGATGTTCTTGCACTTCCCCGTTACCGCCTCGATTGCGGCGGCAGGCGCCGCGATGGTGAGCCTGATAGAGCACGCCGGCTACGAACACACGCCCTCTGCCACTGCCTGGCTCCTAGCCGGGTCAGTGGCCTTGGGCCTTCTTGCACTGATCTTCAAGATGCGGACCCTGGCAGACTACGACCGAATGCCCAACATCTACAAGCCGCTCACTCGTATGATGGCACCCGCGGCTGTAGTCGCCCTCGTCGCTGCGGTCTGGGCACCGGCGCCATGGTTGTTCGCCTTTATCATCGTGGTCATACTGCTAACGGTGTGGCTCTTCGCCGTCAGTCGATGGCTAGATCTCAACTACCCGGAGCTGCCAAGTCCCCAAGGGGAGGCGTAACCAACCGTTCCTGCCACCGACGCCAAAGGCTGTGACATCGTAAACCGGGGACTCAAAGATCTCCGACACCTGGTCCTCGTGCTTATGTGGGCGGCCAGGACGAAAACGGCGGCAGGCCAACTGGAACAATTGGACGTTCTCAGCGACCGCTAGGTTTCATGGCTCCGGTTGCTGGCCAATGGGGCCAGGGCTATGTGGGTCGGAGTGAAGGCCCCTGATCAGCTCTGGAGACTCCAATGATCACCATCACCGAGACCCGGACCGCAGTCTTGAGATGGTCATCGACTCGTACGGGATGTCATAGCCGAGGACGACTCAACTTATGCTGCTGACCAAGGGTTGATAACCGGCTCTCCGCAGAGCATCTCGCCGACCTCGCTCGCGAGATAGACGCTTCCGAGGACGGCGACCGGGCCGCCGAACTCACTGAACAGTTCTACCAGCGCATATACGCCATCGCCGACTGTCCCCTCACCGCCGACATCGTTCACGACTCCGTGCCAACCTAGGTCTCTACTGGCTGGGTCTCAGAGTGGTACCCAAGCATCACTTGGCGCATATAGCGTGACCGTCGACGCCATCCGTTCTGGCGACTCCGCGAGGGCTGAACAGTGGATAGCCGACCGCCTCACCCGGGTCAACCGAACTACAGCAACGGATCAGGAAAACCCGCCGTAGGCCCACCAGTCCTCCGCTTGATGCCGGTCTTCGATCGGAATTGAGAGCTCCGCCGACGATGCGTTCCGGGTCAACTCCAGATGGCGCTCATGGGACTGCGCGGATGCGGTCGGTGAGTCCGAACACCGCGGGGCCGGTGTGGAGGAGCACGCTGGCCAGGAACCGGTTGTCACCGATGTAGCGCTTCGGCGCTCGTGTCAAGCGCAACTATGGGCAACTACGCCGCAACACCGACCGGAGCCCCCACACAGGCTAGCCCGGCTTGCCAACGCGATAACGTTCATCATCACCATCAAACCCATCGATTGGAGAAGCCGCTGGGGACCACAACAACTAACCCCCTATCAGCGGACGCTCTTACCGCCGGAGGACCCCATTATCGCACCAAACCAACGCGAAGTTTAGGCTGTTCACGGGATCGGGTTCCGACCCGGTTGTTCTCTCCTTCGTCCTTGGATTGGGCACCGGAGAGGGCTGGCGCCGTGGGGTCGGGTCCTGGGTCGAGTTGTTCTGGTTCCACCGGTTCTTCGGCGGATTCAAGCGCTGTCTTGATGCGTTTGTAGGCGGCTACGACGAAGGTTGCCCCGCCAACGGTCACGATCACGGGTCCCGCTGCCGATATCGCCGGGCCTGCGCCGAGCGAGAGCGCGGCCATCCAGCCGACTCCGCCGATCGCGGAGGCCCCTCCTTTCTTCAGGACGTCCTTCAAGGTGTCCTTGACTCCTTTCGCAATATCCTTCTCGCCCTTGTACACATAGATGTAGTTCTCGGAGATGGTGACCACACCCTCCAGCGCCATGCCGATGCAACCCGCGGTCGCCGCTGTCCGTATCGCTTGATTCGTGACGATCCCGGCGGCGTCCATCGCGTTGAGAGCGTTCGCCTTCGCCAATTCCATCGGTCTCATGTCGGCCGCGCCCCGGACCAGATTGTCCCTGGCCTGCTCCCAAACGATGTTGCAGTGCTCCATCATCACTTCCGGAGCGTTGGCGACGGCCCGGATATGACTCGCGTGCTTGCCCTCTACGAACTTGAGCACAGCATCCTCACCGAGATTGCGCACCGCTGCAGGGACACCTTCCTCGAAGAATGCTTGCGCGACCTCGACCGGCCTCCAGACGCCCCGGAGGCCTGCCAGGGCGAACTTCGCCTTCACGGCCGGTGAAAGGTCGGCGAAGGACGGAACCATCTGCTCGACCGTAAGGAACGCCGCGCTCGCCGAAGCCCCCGTCGCCTTGCACCACTCGACCGGGTCATCCCGCAGTCTCGTCGCATTGCGGTCGAGTCTCCTCATCTGCTCGCTGATTGCCTCGTTCAGAGCGGCGCCGAACTCACTGAACCGGGCGTAGGTCTGGCCGCCCACCAGCCCCATTTGGGAGACGGCCCCTCCGGTGAGGCCCTGTACCCTGGCCGTGGATGCTCGAGCAACGGTCCGAGCCCTGCGTGCAACTGCGCGACCTGCCCTGTCGACGGCACCAACCTGCCTGCCGGTTGCCTGCCACATCCGCCTACCGGTGCCCTTCAGCTTCTCCGCTACCGGATCGTTCGAGGGAGGCGAGGCCTCAATCTCATCCTGCATGTATTCCACCAGGGAGTAGTCGGGATCCATGTCGTGGAACACCACCGTGACAAGGTCTCGGGGTGATCCCCGGCGTCCGTGGACCAGGTGTCGAGCGACAGCATCTGCCACATCATCCGCGATTGCGGCCTTGGCCTCGCAGGGATCACCTTCCATCAGGTGGTACCTGAGGTGAATGTGAGCTACTGACACTAATATTCCTCCTGCTGGCTAGGACCATGCGTTCCAACGTGCACACGAATTTGTGTCACGAAGACAAAGCCTAGGAGCCTTCGCCCAATCCGTCACTCGGAGGGTTGTCGCAGATCGACCGGCCTTGGCTTCGCCTCGGAGGGTACTAACGTCCAGTTGGTCCTGTTATCGTCCTGTAATCGGAAACCAACCCCTGTTCACGACGTCGAGGACCGAGCAACCTCCGTGTTTCAGGACCCTGCTCGCTGTCGGGCGGCTACGTCCGGTCGGCTGCTGGTCGCGTCGGTTCTTGAGATCTCCTCAGAATCTGTATCACTTGTGGTGCAGCCTGAAATCCTGTGCTCCGCGACGAACTGGTAGCTACCGCCTTGCCCGTTAGAATGGGAATCCAACCATGGACTAAACCTGGATCCACCGATGAGGGTTGGGGTTGGTGGGTAGCATTGGTATAGGAACGTGCCTCTGACCTGGGACAATAACCGTTAGAAGCAAAGTTATTGGCTTGGAGTCTGGAGGCACTTCCTGTGAGTGGAGTATCGCAGAGTATTGACCGCCTGGGGGACAGCACTAGGAAATGCGATCCCTCTGGACTCGGTGGCCGCTTACGTCCGAGGCTTGTTAACCCGCCGGACGTGTAGCCCACTATATTGGTTCGCGGGAATCCTAGCGGAGCGGAGAGGGATCCCCACTGCTTCCCCTGGTTCCGCGGGGATCTCCGAGATCAAGGGAAGACGAGGAGGCCGAAACCCTCGATCCCTCTGGCGACGGTAGCGCGTCGGTTATGCTCGCGGCAATCTAAGCTTCGGGTAGGAGGTTGCTATGGCAGAAGGTAAGGCGTTGCTCCAGGTAGGTCGGTTCGCGGCTCTGAGCGGGGCGGGCTCGATTGCGATAGGTGTCCTGATGCTTCTGTGGCCGGGCCGCACTCTCCTGGTGGTGGCGTGGCTGATCGGCGCTCATCTCATCGTGTCAGGTCTCGGGCTCATCGTGGCCCGCGTGAGGGCCGGAAGAGGTCTAGGTCATCGGATCCTTGGCACCTTGGCCGGGGTGTTGACCGTCGTCCTTGGCTTCGCTGTGCCACGCCTTCCGGTTCTCACTCTGGCTCTGGTGGTGTTCCTACTCGGCATCTCCTGGTTGGTCTCCGGCATCGCCGAGATCATCGAGGGGGCGGGAGACCGGGGCAATGCGCCCCGCGGCACTCAGATGGCGGGCGGCATCGTCACGGCTCTGGCCGGGCTTTTCATGGTGCTGGCGCCGCTTCGGTCCTTGGCGGCTCTGGCGATATGGGCGGGCATCTTCATGATCCTGGTCGGGTTGTCCCGGATACTCATCTCGATGCGGGCGCGCAGGCTCCGCAAAGCGATTCGACGCGCGGAGGACTAGGCGCTAGGGTTGACCTAACGGTGACAGGGGAGGAGGCGTACTCGACTCCTTCGGGAGATCCAAAGGTCGGTAATGGCCGAGATTGGAGTTGCCCCGCTTTTTCGGACACTTCGCGATTTGTTATCCACAGGGTGGTTG
>VXRE01000053.1 GCA_009838635.1 Acidimicrobiia bacterium
GGCGGGGGAGGCCCCGGCGGTCGAACGACCGGTTCAACGTCAGCCTGTTCCAGTGCGGCGGGGCCGGGGCGCGGGCGGCCAAGGACGGCCTCAACACGACCGGCTTCCCCAGCGGGGTGGCGGGGGTGCCGGCCGAGTCCGTGGAGACCCTCACGTCGATGGTCCAGCACCGGCGCGAACTACGAACCGACTCCGGCGGAGCGGGCAGGTTCAGAGGTGGGCTGGGCCAGTGGACTGATATGAGCTGTCGCACCGACGAGCCATGGACGGTCTCGGGCATGGTCGACCGCATCTCCTACCCGCCCGAGGGGCTGCTGGGAGGAGGGTACGGAGCGGCCGGCGAGTTCCGTATCGACGGCGCCAAGGAGGCCCAACCGAAACGCCTGCTGGTGCTCGACCCCGGCAGCCGGGTCCAGCTCAACCTCCCGGGCGGCGGCGGTTACGGAGATCCGTTCACCCGGGACCCCGAGGCGGTCCTCTGGGACGTGATCGAGGGCTACGTCTCCGTGGAGGCGGCGAGGCGCGACTACGGCGTGGTGGTGGAGTACCTAGGCGAGGACGACCAGTTGGTGCGGCTCCCCGATCACTACCGCCTCGACCTGGAGGCGACCCGGAGACTCCGCGAGGCCAGGTAAACCGTTGATGGCGCGGTCGCCGACTAGTTCCTGGTAGGACCCGCCCTCTCCGTGGCCCGCTCCGGGGTTCAGTCTCCCTGCCGGGAAGGGTTGGAGCCAGGAAATCCCAGTCCCATCCAGGAACGGCGCGACGGCTGAGGCCGCATCACGTCCCACTTCTTCATCTCGGACACATGCCTTCGTGTCATCGGTTCCACATGTCCGAGGACTCTCCTGCGGATCATCGGTCTCCAAGCCTTGTCACAGAGGCGGAAAGTGCGTGGATGGATCCTCATGGGCCAGTCCAGTTCGATCGATGGAAGGTCCCCGAGTCTGGATGTCATGAAGTGAGGCAGGGTACTCACGCGATCGCGGGCGAAGGAGAAGACGTAGCCTTGGTACAGGGGCTCGCGCTCGAGGAACTCATGTACGTCCTTGCGGTCGTACCGTCCCCAGTCGGCGTGGTGTCCTTCATCGACCACGGTACGGATCACATCCCTTCGCATGCACTTCGTGCATCGGTGGCAAGCGCTGCCGTCCCGCTCCATGCAGTAGACCACTCTTCCCGACCGGACAAGGTCGAGCGAGAGTGCCATGGTGAGGTACTCGCTCGCGCCGGATACGGGTGAGAAGAGGGGTATTCCGATGTCATCGAATGCCGATTGCCAGAAGTTCCCGGTCGGTCCGTGCCACTTTCTGGCTTTGAAACGGTTGTAGTAGCGAGTCCCTTTGTGAAGGAGGGTGCCCCCGAGGTTTGACCCCATCAGGATGATTCCGAACCGGTAGTCCGTTGCCATCAGTAAGGAAGTGGCGAACGCGCAAGTCCACCCGTGCCACCCGCCCGGATGCGAGACGTACCGTTGATTCGTGGTCACTACCCGGCCCCGGTCCGGACCGAGGTCTCGAACGACGTCATGGGCATCCGAAGGAACTACTTGACCATTCCTGATGTGAGCTTCGTGGACGACGAAGGCCTCGGGGAACATCTTGCGGACGGCGCTGGAGTCTATGCCGCCTCCAAACGAGAGAACCATTCTCGAGCCTTCATACTTTCGAATTCCTCGATCTACGTTGTCGAATCGGAACTGACGCTTGAACGAGCCTCTTCTGAACGCCTTCTCGAGTCTGGGGGATACCGGGCTAGGGAAGACCACTCGTTGCCCTATGAACGGATAGAAGATTGTCAAGCAGAGAAGACCCAACAGGTCCGGATGAATGGAGCGCACGGCGTAGTCGAAGGATATCTCTTGCCCCGAGTAGGTAATCGGCTGGCCCGATCCCTCTTGACGCTCTCCGTTGTATTGCTCGTCGGGTTCGAATATGGCGCGTAACGTAGAAGAGTCCTTGCCGGATTCGAACTCGAACCTCATGTCGCCGACAGCGTAGTGATAGGGCGGCAAGTCCTAGGCAAGGCGCACCGCCGCGCCGGTCGAGGATCGCCGGGTCTCAGCCGGTGGCTATGTAGACGTTCTTGAGCTCGGTGTAGTAGTCGAGGGCGTCGGGACCGAGCGCCCGGCCGATGCCCGACTGCTTGAAGCCGCCGTAGGGAGTGGCGATCCGGACCGACCAGTTGGAGTTGACCGACAGCGTGCCGGCCTCGAGCGCCCGGGCGACCCGGAGCGCCCTGGCGCCGTTCTCCGTCCAGATCGATCCGGACAGGCCGTAGATGGTGTCGTTGGCGATGGAGATGGCCTCGTCCTCACCATCGAACGGCAGGACGCAGGCGATGGGACCGAAGATCTCCTCGGTGACCGCCCTGGCGCCGGGCGAGTTCGGGGTTACCACGGTCGGCGCGAACCAGAATCCGGGACCGTCCGGGGCGGTTCCGCGGGCCACCACCGTGGTGTCATCGTCCAGGAACGAGGCCACCCTGGATCGGTGTTCCGCCGTGATCAGGGGTCCCATCTCGGTGGCCTCGTCCATTGGATCGCCCACCCTCATGGCGGCAACGTGGGCGGAGAGCAGGTCCAGGAAGTCGTCCATGGCGCTGCGTTCCACCAGGATGCGGGAGCGGGCGCAGCAATCCTGACCGGCGTTGCCGAATACCGCGCCCGGCGCCGCGGCGGCCGCCCCCTCGAGGTCGGCGTCGGCGAACACGATGTTGGCCGATTTCCCACCGAGCTCGAGGGTCACCCGCTTGATGGTCTCGGACGCGAGGACGCTGATCCGTTTGCCGACCTCGGTCGAGCCCGTAAAGCCGATCTTGGCCACGTCCGGGTGCTCCACGAGACGTTCGCCCACGAGGCTTCCCGGCCCGGCCAGCACCTGGAACACGCCTTCGGGCAGGCCCGCCTCCAGCGCGATCCGTTCGAGTTCGATGGCCGTCAGCGGTGTCAGCTGCGCCGGCTTGAGAATCACCGTGTTGCCGGCTGCCAGGGCCGGCGCCACTCCCCACGAGGCGATGGCGAGAGGGAAGTTCCATGGCGTGATCAGGCCGACCACGCCCATCGGTTCCTTGAAGGTCACGTTCACGCCGCCGGGCACCGGGATCGTCTTTCCGGTGAGGCGCTCGGGTGATCCGGCGTAGTAGGCGAAGGTGGCCGCCACCATCCCCACCTCTCCCAGGGCATCGTTGATCGGCTTACCCACGTTGCGCGACTCGAGCTGCGCCAGCGACACCGCCTGCTCCTCTACGGCTGCGCCGATGCGTCGCAAGATGGTGGCCCGGTCGCCGGCCGAGACGTTTCGCCATGTCGCGGAGGCTGTCCTAGCCCTGGCGACGGCCCGGTCGGCGTCTTCCGGGCCGGCGGATGGAAGCCGGGTGATGACCTGTTCGGTCGCCGGGTCGACTACGTCGATGGAATCTGCGGCCGGATCCATCCCTCACTCCGATCTCATCGGCTGGTTGCTCGCAGCGGTTACCGCGACTCCGTGCCTGGATGACACCCGGTGGTCCGGCGGCGGTTGGTATCCTGCCCGCGGGCCACAGGCAGCGTCCGGGCGGTCGCGCCACTTCCGTCCCAAGAGTACAGGGGACCGCCCGCAGGCCGGCAGCACCGATTGGAGGCCGATTGCAGTCGAGAGCACCGTTCGTAGCGCCGGGTGCCGGGGCTGTGTTCCAACTCGAGCTGGCCAAGCCGTATCGGATCATCGTGGCCGGGGACGGCGCCCGGGTGGAGGACTCCACCGGCAAGCGCTACCTGGACGCCATGAGTGGTGGTTCCATGGCGGCCACCCTGGGCCACGGCCGCCGCGACCTCATCGACCTGGTCTGGGAGCAATCACGCCGGGTCGGATACCTGGACAACAACCGGCTGACCAATCCATGGCAGGAGTCCCTGGCCGCGAAGCTGGTGGATGTCGCGCCGACCGGGTTCACGAGGGTGCGGTTCGTGACGGGAGGCTCCGAGGCCAACGAGGCCGCCATACGGGCCGCCCGCATGTATCACGTCGCCCGCGGAGAGCCGCAGCGCTGGCAGATCATCTCGCCCGCCCAGGCCTATCACGGTCCCACCATGCAGACCCTCGCCCTCACCGGGAGGCCCGGATTGCAGGGCGCCTTCGGCCCCTACCTCACCCGTCACCGCCACATTCCGCCCTCAACAGCCCGTTTCGACGCGACCGGGCAGCAGGCGCTCGATGCGCTGGACGAGGCGCTCGAGCAAGTCGGCCCCGAGAACGTGTCCGCCTATTTCTGCGAGCCGGTGAGCGCCGCCTCGCTGCCCGCCTACTCGCCCCCGGCCCGGTTCTGGGAGGGGCTGGCGGAGCGCCGGGAGCGGCACGGTTTCCTGATCTGCTTCGACGAGGTCGTGACGGGGATCGGCCGGACCGGTAACTGGTTCGCGGCCAACGACCTCCCGATCGTTCCTGATGTGATCGCCACCGCCAAGGGTTTGGGCGCCGGCTACACCGCCATCGGGGCGGTCCTCTACCGCGATTCCGTGTACGAGGCGATCGCCTCTGAGGTGCGATCGTTCTCGCTGGGCCACACCTGGGACGGCTCGCCGCTGCCGTGCGCGGTGGGTCTGGCAGTGCTCGGAATCCTCGAGTCCGAAGGCTGGGTCGACCACGTGGCGGCCCGGGGTCCGTCGCTCCGCCGGGAGTTGGAGGAGGCCCTCTCGGGCAACGATCTCGTGGGGGAGGTCAGGGGGCGGGGCTACCTGCTCGGGATCGACTACCTGGATCCCCGGGACGGCCGGTCCTTCCTTCCGCCCGAACTGGGCGTGGCGGGGCGGATCGAGCGGGCCGCGGCCCGTCACGGTCTCCTGGTGCTGGGCACCATGCCGACCCGGGATGGGTTCGCAGGCGACCAGCATCTGTTCGCACCGCCCTTCCCGACCCCGGACGGCGATCTCGGGGAGATGGTGGATCGGATGGCCGCCGCCGTAGACGAGGTAGCCGCAGAGGTGAGGGACGAGCTCGGCTCGAGTCTGTCTGCTGGAGGCGGACCGTCTGCCGGGCTTCGAGTTCTGATCGTCCAGCACGAGGATCCGACACCGGCCGGGTTCGTCCACGAGTGGTTGGACGACCAGGGCGCCGACGTGGAGATCTACCGCATCGACCTCGAGGACCGCTGCGTCGACCCTACCCGCTACGACCTCATCGTCTCTCTCGGCTCCGAACTGGCGGCTTTCGACGACTCGATTCCCTGGATCGACCGGGAGAAGGACCTGCTGGTGGAGGCTTACGGCGCCGACATCCCGATCCTGGGCTTGTGTTTCGGCGGCCAGCTGCTGGCGAGAGTCCTCGGGGGCGATTCCTACCGGGGGGAGCTGTCCGAGGTCGGCTGGTTACCGGTACGTAGCGCCGACGAGGACCTGGTGCCTCCCGGACCCTGGTTCCAATGGCACTTCGACACCTTCTCGATTCCGCCCGGAGGCGAGCTCATCGCAGACAGCGAAGCCGGGCCGCAGGCGTTCGTGGTGGGACGCAGCCTCGGGGTGCAGTTCCATCCGGAGGTCACCAACGAGATCATGGACGGCTGGGTCGACGCCTACCGCCACGAGCTTGATGACGAGGGGGTCGATCCCGACGCCCTGCTGGAGGAGACCCGGCGGATTGAGCCCAGGGCGAGAGCCGTCGCGGCGCGGTTGCTGGAACGCTACGCCGAGGACATAGCCGGCCTGGCCCTGCCGGGACGGGGAGCGGACGGAACATGACCGGATCGGCCGGCGGGAATGGCCGGACAACCATCGACGCCACCTCTACCAGCGTCTTCCCCAAGTACCTCGACCGGACTTATCCGAGCATCGATCGAGGCGAGGGCGTGTGGCTGTACACCACCGGAGGCGGGCGCATCCTCGACGCTGTCTCCGGCGGGGCGATGACAGCCGGCCTCGGTCACGGGGTGGGGGAGATCGCGGACGCCGCGAAGGGCGCCATGGGCGACATCGCCTATTACTACGCCCACCACTTCACCAACCGGCCCCAGGAACGGCTGGCGGCCCGCCTGGTGGAGATCGCCCCGGAGATGGCGAAGGTCCGCTTCCTGAGTGGCGGCTCGGAGGCCAACGAGACCGCTCTGCGGCTGGCCCGCCAGTACCACGTGGATCGCGGGGATGGCACGCGGTGGCGGGTCATCTCCCCGGCCCAGGCCTATCACGGCGGCACCATGGCCACGGTGTCGCTCACCGGCCGCCCCACCTTCCGCGCGCCTTTCGGCCCCTACCTGTCAGAGCACCTGCACATCCCTCCGTCTACCCCGAGGTTTGATCCGACCGGCGAAGCCGCCCTGGACGCCCTCGACG
Organism: Acidimicrobiia bacterium; assembly: GCA_009838635.1. GTDB lineage: Bacteria > Actinomycetota > Acidimicrobiia > Spongiisociales > Spongiisociaceae > Spongiisocius. The sequence goes on from VXRE01000053.1 coordinate 6,302, forward strand.
AGGCGATCGAGCAGGCTGGCCCCGAGAACGTGTCCGCCTTCTTCTGCGAACCGGTCAGCGGGGCCTCCCTACCGGGCTACTCGCCCCCGGACCGGTTCTGGGAGGGGCTGGCGGAGCGGCGGAACCGGTACGGCTTCCTGGTCTGCTTCGACGAGGTGGTCACCGGCATGGGGCGCACGGGAGGCTGGTTCGCGTACCAGGACCTGCCCATCACTCCCGACATCGTGACCATCGGAAAGATGCTCGGCGGGGGCTACATGCCGCTGGCGGCCACCATGTGTCGTCAACCGGTGTACGACGTGTTGGCGGGCGGTTCGAAGGAATTCGACCTGGGCCACACCTGGGACGGCGCGCCTCTGAGCTGCGCGGTCGGCCTGGCTGTGCTCGACTACCTGGAACGGCACGACCTGGCTGGTCTGGCTGCCGAGCGCGGGCCGGCGCTTCTCGACCGGCTCCGGGCGGCGCTCGAAGGCTATGCGATCGTGGGGGAGGTCCGGGGCCGCGGGTTCCTGCTGGGCGTGGAGTACGTGGATCCGCGGGATGGCGTCTCCATACCGCCGGATCGGATGGAGATCGCCGAACGGATCGACGCCTGCGCCCTGGAGAACGACCTGCTCGTGATGTCCACCCACCCGAACGCCGATGGCTTTGCCGGGGATCAGACGGTCTTCGCCCCGGCCCTCACGAGCACGGACGAGGAGCTGGACGAGATGATCGAGCGGCTCGCCCGGGTGGTGGGAGAGGTGGACCGGACGGTGACGGATCGCTTGGCGAACGGAGGCACGACATGACCTGGAATCCTTCCGACGACGGCTTCGTCCTCCTCGGTATGCCCGATGTCCACGGCTCGGTTCGGGGCAAGGCCTTCCGGCCCGGCGCATTCCGGTCGGCGGTGGAAAAAGGCACCGTGATGACCGACCTGTGGCTGGGTCTGGACCCCGTCGACATGCCGATCGCCGACTACCGGGAGTACGGGATCAACACCGGCGCGCCCGACCTCCTGCTACAGCCTGATCCAGGCACTCTCCGGCCGCGGGCGGGGAGGCCGGGATGGGGGATCTGCCTGGCCGATCCGAGCTGGCCGGACGGGTCCAGGTGCCGGTTG
>VXRE01000101.1 GCA_009838635.1 Acidimicrobiia bacterium
GGGTGGGGGATGCTTCTCCAGACCCGCCCCCGGATCGCACGGCCGGAAATCGACAGCCCCGCACGGCCGGACCGCCGACCGCACGCCGACGAGTCGCTACGCAACAACCGAACCAACCCACGGAGGTAATCGATGTCAGACCTGATCGATGGTCTTTCAAATGGTCTAGAGAACGCAGGAGAGACCATTCTCTCGTTCCTGCCACGGCTCATCGGAGCCCTGATAATCCTGGTTGTCGGCTGGCTGGTGGCGCGGGTGGTCCACAGGGTGTTCCAGCGCCTCTTCAAAGCGGTCGGCCTCGACGCCCTGCTGGAACGGGCCGGTCTGGCGGATCGGTTGAATGCGGCCGGCTACACGGCTACCGACCTGGGAGCGCGGGCGATCTACTGGATCGCGCTCTTGGTGGTGTTCCTCCTGACAGCGGAGGCTCTCGACGTCGAGTATCTCAGCGACATCCTCACGGGGTTGATCGGGTACCTGCCGCTGGTGGTGGTGGCGATAGTCATCGTCATCGTCGCGGCGGCGTTGGGTGCTTTCCTGGCGGAGTTAGCCACTCCATGGTCGCAGGAACGTCACATCCAGTGGCTCCCCGCCACGGCGCGGTGGGCGGTGATCGCGCTTGGCATCTTCGTTGCCCTCAACACGCTGAACATCGGCGAGGAGATAGTCAACACCCTGTTCATAGCCGTGGTCGGGACCGTAGGCGCCATCCTGGTGGTCGCGTTCGGTGTAGGGGGAATCCCAGCCGCCCGGGAATGGTGGAGCCGAGTCCTACCCGACCGCGATTGACCCGGCGTAGGCGGTCGATGCCTCGCGGGGCCGACGCTCCCTACTGCGACGCGTACGGGCCACCGTTGCCTGAATGATGATTGCCGTGCTGGCTGCCACGGGGTCGGGGGGCACCCTGGACGAACACCAGGTGCTCATCTTCCTGATGCAGCTCGCACTGCTGGTGGGGGCTGCCCGCTTGCTGGGAGGGATCGCCAACAAGCTGAAACAGCCTCCCGTGGTAGGCCAGATCCTGGCGGGAGTGCTGATCGGCCCGAGCGTCCTCGGCAAGCTCTACCCGGACGTCTTCGATTGGCTCTTCTCCGACTCCACCGCCGGATCGGTGGTGTACGGGGTGGCCTGGCTGGCGGTGATCATGCTGCTCGTGGTCATCGGGTACGAGACCGACCTGGGGATCATCATGCGCTTCCGCCGGGCCGCCGTCAACGTCTCGGCGGGAGGCCTGCTCGTGCCGCTGGCCGTGGTGGGGGTGGTGGCGCTTCTGACGCCATCCTCCTTCATAGGGGACTCCGGCAGGGGCCTGTACGCCGCCTTCATGGCGCTGGCCCTGTCGGTGGCGGCCCTGCCCGTGGTCGCCAAGATCCTGGCCGACCTGGGGATGCTGCGGCGCAACTTCGGCCAGGTCACCCTGGCGGTGAGCATGACCATGGACTCCGTGGGGTGGCTCATACTCGCCGGGCTGGCCGGAATAGCCCGGGAAGGCTTCCAGGCCTCCGACCTGCTCGCCTCCCTCGGGGGCCTCGTCCTGTTCCTGGCACTGGCGGCCACCGTCGGGAGGTGGGCGCTCGACCAGGCCATGCGCCTGGCGCTACGGCGCGGGCGGAACCTGCCGGCCGCCCTCACGGTCAGCCTGGTGGCGGCCATCGGAGGCGGCGCCGTTACCCAGGCCCTGGGCCTCGAGGCCATCCTGGGAGCATTCATCGTCGGGATCATCCTCGCCACCTTGCGCTACCAGGTCGGCGCGGTGAGGCACGTCCTGGAGACGGTCACGGACTCGTTCTTCGCTCCCGTCTTCTTCGCGTTCAGCGGGCTCCGGGTCGACATCGGCCTGCTGGCCAGCCCCAGCGCCATCATCTGGACGGTGGTGCTCATCGTGATAGCGGTGGCCGCCAAGATATCCGGCGCCTACGTGGGCGCCCGCCGGTCGGGCCTCAGCTCCGGAGAGGGCCTGGCCCTGGGTTCGGGCTTGTCGGCGCTCGGCGCGATGGGGATCGTGGTGGCGCTGGTGGGCCTGAGCCTCGGCGTCCTGAGCGACACCGGGTACACCGTGATCGTGGTGGCGGCCATCGTCACCTCGCTGGTCGCCCCGATCATGCTGAGGCTGGCGGTGCGGGGAATGGAAGCCGACGAGGAGGAGCAGGCCCGGCTGGAGTCGGAGGCCATCCGATCGCAGGCACAGATCCTGGGGTCGAGGCGGGTCCTCCTTCCCACCCGTGGAGGCGCCAACAGCGTGTACGCCGCCCACCAGCTCAAGGTCCTGTTCCCGGACGCCGAAGTAACGGTGCTGACGGTCGCCGACCGGCCCACCGGCTGGCGCAAGCGCCTGCTGGGGGACGCGGTCGAGGAGGACGCCGGCCCTGGAGAGGTGATCAGGACGCTCGGGTCCGACCGGTGCCGGTTGATCCGCCGGAGGCGCGACCCGGCCGAGGCGATCCTCAGGGAGGCCGCGCTCGGTTACGACCTGGTAGTGCTGGGGGCTACCGAGACCACCGACGCGGGCCAGGTTTTCTCCACGGTGATCGACCGGGTGCTCGCCAGGCTGGAACTGCCCGCCCTCATCTTCCGCTACTCGGGTCCCGGCCCCCAGGGCGGGCTACCAGACCCCGACTCCCTCACCGTGCGGACGGTGCTGCTGTCGGTCGAGTCGAACCGGGCCTCTCGCGCCGCCGAGGAGGTGGCATACTCCCTGGCCGCCCACAACGACGGGTCGGTTCTCGCCTTGCACCTGATCGCGGAGACCCGAGACGCGTCCTTCTACCTCGATCCGTCGAGCAGCAGCCAGGACCACGGGGCGGGCCTGGAGTTGGTGGAGGAGTCGGTCTCGTTCGGCGAGCGGCTGGGGGCGCGGGTGAACGCCGAGGTCAGACCGGTCACCCGGCCGGCCGGGGCACTGGTCGAGGCCGCCAACATCGGGGACGTTGACCTGTTGGTGATGGGCGCGACGAACCGGCCTCTGAGCAGGCGACCGTTCTTCGGATACGACATGTCCCACGTGCTCAAGCACGTCGCCATCCCGCTGGTGATGGTGGCCATCCCGGACATCGTGTCCCGGTACGGATCCACGGACCGCCGGAGCGAAACCGTCTGAGTCGAGCCACGAGTTGTGGACATTGGGCCGACGCCATCCCCTCGATGCGCTCCACCACGTCCGCCGGACTGGTGGTAGGCCGGCTCGACAGGGTCAGATGTCGATCCGGGGCCAGGGCCTTCCATCGGCGACATGTCCGGCCCAGGCCGAGACGATCCGGACCAGCACCCGCGTGGCCCGGTGCATGTCCTCGGCGTCCACCCACTCGTCAGGACCGTAGAAGTTCCCGGCCAGGGCGCCGAAGCCGACCGCCGGCGCTCCCAGGCAGCGGATCGGGAAGCGGATGTCCGAGGCCACGTGGGCCGGGTAGACGCGGGGAGAATCTCCGGTCTCGGCGCGGACGGCCCTGGCGGTGAGGCCCGCCAGCGGATGGTCGGAGGGGACCTCGGCGGGGTTGGACCGGACACCGAACAGAGCGGTCGAACTGGCGCCGGCCTCCTTTGCCACGGCAGCCAGGCGCTCGTAGACCTCGGTGAAGGCGCCGCGGCGGAACCACACGGCGCCCTCCGCCACGGCATGTTCCGGGAGGGTGGTCGGGCTCTCGCCCGCCGAAACGCGGTTCACGGAACACAGCAGGTCCTCCCGGTCCGCCCACCTGTCCACCGCGTCGAACACTCGCCGCAGGCGTTCGAGGGCGTTGACTCCCTGGCGGGGGTCCTCCGAGTTCGGGGTACGTATCTCCACCGGCGGCGGTCGCCGGCCCGCGGTCTCGATACGGATGTTGAAGAACCCGCGGGTTGCGATCTTGAACTGGGCCATCCCCAGGCCGGTCTCGGCCGGATGGCAGTAGACGGCCGCCTCGACGTCACCCACCTTCTCCATGGCCGGGAGGGTCCCCAGACCACCTCCCAGCTTCCCGTGGACCAGACCGACCACCAGCCGCACCCCCTCCAGGTGCGGGACCAGCGCCCGGGCGGCAGCCAGGACCGACACCACCCCGGCCTTGTCGTCTGCGGCGCCCACGCCGTGGATCCGCCCGCCGATCGCGGTGGCCCGGTACGGATCGGTACCCCATCCGTGGCGCGGATCGGGCGGCTCGGTGTCGATGTGGGCGAACAGGAGGATGCCCGGCCCCTCGCCGCCGGATGCCACCACGCTCACCAGACCCTCCGGATCCAAGACGTCCGGCACGGGCGGGCACCACTCGGGATGGCTCTCCAGGTCGCCTACCCGGGACGTGACCAGCTCCACCTCCATCCCGAGCCGGTCGAGTTGCTCGGCGCACAGCTCATGGATGTCCGAAGGCTCGCCGCGCACGCTCCGCCGCGCCACCAGCAAGCCGAGCAGCTCCCGCTGGTAGCCGCGCAACCGGTCGACCGCGCCCAACACAACCTCTGGGTCAACAGGCATGAAGCCATCCTACGAACATTCGCCGATCCCGGTTCGGGAGATCGCCCGGGCAGCGGCGCCGCCCACGATGGTGCAACCCCGCATCGTGTAGCATGACGGCTTCACGGGCCCATAGCTCAGGTTGGTTAGAGCGCATCCCTGATAAGGATGAGGTCCCTGGTTCAAATCCAGGTGGGCCCACCGTTTCTGACCGCTACACCCTCACGGGATTCAACCCCCCATCCAATGCCACGTCCGTGCGCGGCATCGACTTGATTGAGTGCGAGGGCGCCGGAAGACCCAGATCGCCGAACAGCCTGCAGGAATCTGGCTAAGCGCGGGGGCTGACGATGAGGTGACGCCCGGAGAAGAAGAGTGCCGCCATCTCGTCTCGCCTGATGGTGCCGTCTGGACAGAACCGGTGGGCGCCGCATCCGTCGAGGATGCCCGTTTCCGCCAACCGGTTGATGTCCTCCTCGAAGATCGACCCGGAGTCATCGTCGAAGTAGTCATCGTCTGCCGCGGGAAGGTCGAACGCCCGCGATAGGAAAGCGCTCATCTGCCCTCGCGTCACCGGACGATCCGGGCAGAAACTGGATCGAAGGCAGCCTCGCGTGATTCCCTGCTCGGCCAGCCAGAGGATCTCTTCCACGAAGCCGCTCTCCGCAATGTCGTCGAGAACGACCAGATCGGAAGATCCTGCGAATGTCCTGCCGTCTTCGTGGAGGACAATTGCCGAGAATACGAAGACGCCGCCATGGTTCGAGACGAACTCGACGCCGACACTGTCCCCGGTGAATGTCCCCTCGGCCGTATCCGTGGACGTAAGCTTCCTAACCGAGGCGACGATCCCACCCGGGGGAACAGACAATGAGAGACTGACCGGAAGTCCCGTCGACGCATAGGTGGGGCCACTGACATCCGCCGTAACGTGAGGGGTGGGTAGGTTCACCACAAGCCCCTCCCTCGGAGTCGTGAGATTCGGTGGCCAGGGTGGCGTGAACAGGTTCGCTCCCAGGTCCAGCGACGACAGGTCGGGCAGAGTACCGAGCCAATCCGGAATCGCGCCGGACAGACGGTTGTTGCTCAGATCAAGTTGTCGAAGACGGACCAGGGCGGCCAGTTCAGGTGGAATCGCTCCGCTGAGGCGATTGTTCCGAACGCTGAGCGACTCCAGGGTTCCGAGGGCTCCCAACTCAGCCGGTATGGAGCCGGACAGGTCGTTGTATGCCAGCGAGACATGCAACAGTCCGGGTACGGTGCGGCACCGTACCCGGACTCCATCTGGATCCGGCCGACACACCTGACCCTCTCTGATCTGGCCGAGCCCAGCTGGGATGGATCCGCTCAACTCATTGCGGCTGAGGTCGATGCGCTCCAGAGTGACGAGCAGTCCCAGGTCATCAGGAATGCGGCCTCTGAGATGGTTGTTGCTCAAGTCGAGATGCTCCAGACTGGTAGCTCCGAGTGTGTCGGGAATGGCACCAGTGAGCTCGTTGTGGCTGAGTGAGAGGTAGCTCAGGCCGGGTGGAGGTACGCAAACTCCTTCGTAGGATCTGAGGCATTCGTTCCGGTAACGAATGTTTCCGAGTTCGGGCGGTATGGGGCCGGTCAGGTTGTTGCCACTGAGATCCAATACTCTCAGATATACGAGATTGCCTAGGGCCTCGGGAATGGGCCCATCAAACTGGTTGTTGTCAAGGCGCAACGACAACAGATCCTGTGCATTACCCAGTTCATCCGGTATAGGCCCGATCAGTTGATTGCCGCCCAGATGTAGTTTGGCTAGTCCGGGTATTTCGGTCAACGCGGGAGGTAGCGGCCCGGTGAGCTCGTTGTCACTCAGATCCATCGTGTGGACATCGAGCGCTGCTAGATCGGTCGGGATCCCCCCGGTCAGGTGATTGTTGGAGAGGTCGAGCACCCCGAGACCCGGTCCCGAATCCAAATACCCTGACCGCAGGCCGTAGCCCTCCCGGTGAATCTGTCCGAGGGCCGGTGGAATGTGCCCGGTCAACCGGTTGTCACCGAGGAGAAGATCGAACAGACGAGGGATCTCTCCGAGCTCATCCGGGATAGAACCCGTTAGGTCGTTGCCGCTGAGGTTAAGCGTCTCCAATGCGGTGAGGTCGCCCAGTGACGAGCTGAGGGTCCCACCCAGGTCGAGTCCGGGAAGCGAAAGAACGAGAACGCGCGCCGTCTCGAAGTAGGAACGTTCGATGCCGTCCCATTCCAGCAATGGTATGTCGGGACCCCAGTTGAGGTATTGCTGGTTCTGGAGTCCCAGATAGAAATCCCATAGCGCCTCACAATCGGCTTTCAACTCGACCAACCCCGGAGGTACAACGGTTGCCGAGTCACAAGGTGAGGCGGGTTGCTGTGGATTCGCCGGAGTTCCCAAGAAAGCAACCAGCGCGATCAGCAGGCCCAAGCCGTAGACGTATGTAAATCGGTAAGGGTTCGCCCTCGGCGGCTTACTTCCGATCTCCACGCGTTCGCCCCTCAAGTTCGCGAAGCAGCTCTCCGTTTGATGTCGTCCCGTAATGGTACTGAGTCGGGTCGCCGACCGGCCGCTGGAAACCAGCCACTGGCCACTGTCGGTAACCAGTTATCCGGAGGAGGCGAACTTGGCCTCGGGCAGGGAGAACCGCTGGAGCATCGTCAGGAGCTGTTGCCGCACCGGGTCGGGCAGTTCGATGTCCTGTTCCCGATTGGCGAGCCGCGCCTCCGCCTCCTTTTCGCCCGGATACAGGACCGGTTGCGACTCATCGGCCAGCCGGGTGTCCTTGAGGTGCTCGGTCAGTGTCAGGGACCGCTCCTCGAGTTCGGCCATGGGCACGAATAGCTCGGGATCGATCACGATGATCATCGAATCGGTGCTGAAGGAACGTCCCGGATCGCCCGAGATACCCCCGCC
>VXRE01000148.1:0-5574 GCA_009838635.1 Acidimicrobiia bacterium
TCTTGGCGGTGTCGACTCTCGCGACCGTCACTCGGATCTCTTCGCTGGTCCTAATTATCCGCCTTGACTCCTGATTGATCTCGTCGTAGAGCTGTGGTTCCTCTTCGCGGACTACAAGTACGCCCATCTCGTGGTTGTCCACCTGGGAGAACTCATACAGGTTCATCGACGTCAGTAGTGCCTGATTCTCGTTCAGGTAGCACTTGGCGTGAAGGTTCTTGCAATAGCTGGTTCGGATGGAGTCCATAGACTCGAGCCAGTTTGTCTCTGCGGGCTGTAGTTCGCTCTTTCCGTAAACGACGCTCATGTCTTATCTTCAAGCGGTCCCTGTCTTCGAAGAGAGCCTTGATGCGTTCGTTGATTCGGAGGTACGGACTGATGACCACCAAGCGTTCCTGAGCACCCTTGATGATCTCTTCGCGGTGGTAAGAAACACCTGTAGTAGTTAGGAACCGTGCCATGACCCCTCCTCAAGCCCTACAAGGAGCCAATACTATCCGAGCCTCACCCGATCCCGGACAACCGGCCGACGCCTCCGTGGGTCAACCGCCGCTTGCCTCTCCCGGAGGCAGAGCCGTCCGAATTCGGCCGAGGCGCCGCCTAGCCTCACCCTGGCTATCCGGGCCGCTCCGGGAGTTCCCAAGGCAACGGCCAGCTCTCGCGGTTCGTCGGGGGTTGCCTCCGACACAGCACGGCATCTGCCCACCGCGCCCCGCCACCAGCTATGTTCGAACCCGTCCAGACCGGATTCACCTTGAGATGTGCGTTAGCGCCTCCCAGTGGAGGAGTTGTCCGCTGCTCGCCACGTGCTGGCCTGGATGAATGTCAGAGGTTGCTGCATCCGTCCCACGATTGGTACCACGAGTCGGGACGGGTAGGTCGTGGCTTGTAGTTGGGCTCTGGGTCGTTGTGGGGTGCCGACTGCTGTGCTGTCGGCTTTACTAGTCGGTTCGTAGAGGTAGCGAATGCCCAGAGTTCGTACAGAGTTGATGCTGTTTACCGAACGACGATGTTTCGCGTTGCTGTCAGTCACTCGGCCTGTGTCGTGTAGATGAGAGGCGCGTTCTTTGGCGATGATTACCTGGGCTCGATGGTAAGGTCCACACGCATTCTAGTTGTCAGATGGCCAGGATACGTATGGTCGATGTACGCATCCTGGCCACTACTCGAGGTGCTGTCGGCAAAAAGGTCCTAGCCGAGCGTGAAGAGTGCCAGAACTCCCGCGATGCCAACGACCACGTAGATGATCCTGGACAGCACGTTGGTTTCACCGAACTTGCCTGCTGTGGTGATAGCTGCGACCAAGTCGAATCCGAACAGCCCGATCAGACCCCAATTAATGGCGCCGATGGCCGCTAGGACTACGCCTATATCGAATAGATCCATACCGTCCTCCGCGAAGGGTAGACCGTCAATTACAAGAAAATACAGTAGCAGAATCCCTGTTCAATGTGCAAGTGTGAGGACAGATTATATGTTGGATAGTGGTGCTGATTCTCGTGGATGATGAGGTGCGTCCGGATGAGGTAAAGCCCGGGCGGTTCCGAGCATTCAGGCGTAAGTTAACGGTCCACGTAGGATGGACCGTCCGGAGTGGCTAGCATCGCCATCACGTGGCTCAACGCTGATATCGACCACGTAGTAGACGGCGGGATCGTGACTTGCCGGTATCTCCAAGACACCGGGTTCCACGGGGTTCACCACGCCGAGTGAGACTAGGTCTGCCACGTTTCCTTCGTCATCCGGCTGGATGAGCCACACCTCGAGGTCGGCGCCCTCGCCAGGATCGGGCAACCGGGAGTCGACGATCTCGATTACCAGCTGGTCGTCCTGGGAGACGAGAGACGCATTGCCGCTGGCAGCGTTACCTAATCTATCAAAACTAACGGGGTCGTATGCCAGCATCGCCGTGGCGAGGACTTGTCTGGTGCCATCGTTTCCTGCCAGGAAGATCCCGACTGCGATCACCACACCAACGAGAGCGGCGGCGAGGCCCATCAGGACGCGCCTACCGGTCCATCTCCGGGAATCGAGCGAGACCACCGTCTCGGGTGCCGTCTCTCCCAAGCCGAGCGTAGCTTCTATACCGTCCCACACCTGGTCTGGGGTCTCAAACAACTCGAGGTCCCTTTGGTCAAGTTCACGAAGTATGGCCTCGACTTCGCGGCCTTTGGGATCAAGATGTCCGTTACTCATGAGCCGACTCCAATTGGCGTCGAATCTGCAAGAGACCGCGCCGAAGAATACTCTTGACCGTGCCCAGTGGTATGGACATCCGCTCAGCGATTTGGCCCTGCGTTAAGTCATCGAAATAATGCAGCATGATGACCTGCCTAACTCGATCTGGCAAGGAACGTAGGGCATCGGCGATCATCATTTTGTTCCCGATGGTGTCGATCTCGGATTCCGTTGGCAGTTCGGTGGCGTCAAGGTTGACACGGCGCTCGGAGTGTCGCTGTTCAGCCCTAACATTATCGATGATCCGGTTCCGTGTGATGGAAAACAGCCATCCGACAAGTGTGCCTTTTGCCGGGTCGAAACGGTGCCGGCTTCTCCAGGCGCTGATGAAGACCTCTTGGGTAACATCGTTGGCGCGATCCTCATCCAGGGTCCGCCGGCAGTAGGTGTATATCAAGTTTCCATGCTGCTTGTATGCCGCCCGCAGCGCCTGCTCCTCGCCACGAGCGAACGCCTTCTCGATGTTGTGGACTGACGGGGGCTCCGGGTTCGGCACGGATCGGAGTCTACAACGGTGAGGATCCGAACATGGATGGTAGGCAGGGCCTATCGCTGGGCCAGGGTCAGGGGGGCTGCTGCGGTCGGGCCAGAGGGAGGCTCCCGGCGCGACCGCAGCAGTAGCTATACGCCCTATCCGCTGGAAGGTGGGATGAGGACGGTGTCGATGACGTGGATGATCCCGTTGGAGGCCTCGATGTCGGTGGCTACGACTGTGGCGTCGTTGACCCGGACGGTGCCATCTTCGATGGTGACGGTGACCTCGGCGCCGTTGACTGTGGCCACGGACTGGCCGTCAAGGGTCACGACCAGTTCGGCGGGTGCTTCGAGTGGTAGCACATGGTAGGTGAGCACCGCGGTCAACAGTTCGGTGTTGCCCAACAGCTCGGCAGGGCTCATATCGAGCGCGTCCAACGCTGCGGCGAAGGCTTCCTCAGTCGGGGCGAACACCGTGAACGGGCCATCCCCGGACAGCACGTCCACCAGCCCGGCTGCCTGAACAGCCGCCACCAGAGTCGGGAACGCCCCAGACCCCACCGCAACCTCAACAAGATTCCCAGGACCCATCAGCTCCGGCGGTACCAAGACGGTGTCGATGACGTGGATGATCCCGTTGGAGGCCTCGATGTCGGTGGCTACGACTGTGGCGTCGTTGACCCGGACGGTGCCATCTTCGATGGTGACGGTGACCTCGGCGCCGTTGACTGTGGCCACGGACTGGCCGTCAAGGGTCACGACCAGTTCGGCGGGTGCTTCGAGTGGTAGCACATGGTAGGTGAGCACCGCGGTCAACAGTTCGGTGTTGCCCAACAGCTCGGCAGGGCTCATATCGAGCGCGTCCAACGCTGCGGCGAAGGCTTCCTCAGTCGGGGCGAACACCGTGAACGGGCCATCCCCGGACAGCACGTCCACCAGCCCGGCTGCCTGAACAGCCGCCACCAGAGTCGGGAACGCCCCAGACCCCACCGCAACCTCAACAAGATTCCCAGGACCCGCCGGCTCTTCTGCGGGCGGCGCCTGCGTTGTGGCTGCTGTGGCGGCCTGCGTGGCGACGGTCGTGGCGACGGTCTCGTCGGGATCGTCACCGCCGCATGCCGTCGCAACAAGCGAGATCACCACGACAGCGGCGGCAAGCCGCAACAAAAGTGTACGCATCCGTCGTCTCCTGGTCGGGTTCCGTTACCAGTAGATACGGAGCGAACCGTCGTTTTGGATGCAGAAACGGTGAATTGTTCTGCGCATCCCCGGCTCCCGGCGATCGCCTTCGCCCAGCTGACCGCTTGCGACTCCTCGCTACAGGTTGGGAAGTGACGATCTCGGGCTTGATCTAGCAGGATCCTCCACCTCTCTTCAGACCCGATACCGATTCCCTGTGTGACCCTGCCCACCGCCGGCCTAACTCACGCAGCCCTAGCCGCCCTGGTCACCGCGCTTCGCCCGGACTTGGGGAGGGGCCGACACTGGCCGCGGAGGAGATCGGCGGCATTGCCTCTCTCCCCACTTAGAGTCCACGGCACACGAACGCCGGACAAGCATTCCGGTATGCCACATGCGATCGTGCCCCCGTATGAGTGGCTGATACCAGGATGCACACCCGAGCCAAACGTGTTACTAGGAGTGGAACTTACCGCCGATCAGCGTTGTCTGATCCACCACGGGTTGTGACGGCGTGCCGTTTCCCAGCAACGTTGGCCCGCGGTGACATACTCACCTGCCAGGCCCTTTACTCAGAGTGGACATCTCGACCGGTGGAAGCTGCCCCGGATGTGAGTCAGAAAGACAGAACACGCTACCAAAAAACTACAAAGACTCAGCCTATCGCTGACTATTGGCCGCTGATTACTTCCAGAACGCCTTGGAACTATTCGTCTAGTGTGCCTTGTTGAAGGTCGGCGGAACCGGAGTCCCGCGTCGCATTCTCCGGTTCTAGGACGCGGGCGGGAGCCGCGGGGTCGGCGCTGGTGCGGTTGGGCTACACCGCGGTGGCGGGATCGATGCTGGTTTTCCTCTTGGATGTTGGCATGGTTGGGTTCCCGCTTTGGTCGGTGCTGGCGGCGGTGCTGTATATGGGTTATGTGATGGTGTACTGGTCGGCCACGCACAAGCGCCGCACCGAGGCCGCCGCCCTGGGCGGGGCCGCTGGGGGCCTCGCGGTGCTCTACCTCTCCGCAGGCGTATGGCAATGAGCCGAACTGTTACAGGACAGGCCCAGCCGCCACGCCGGGGCCTGTTGGCTCCGGATGATCCACCGGAGACAAGATCAGACGATGGGAGACGATCCTGGGCGACGTCGGGTTCGACCGGATCGAAGCAGCAGCACGAATACTGGCCTGCGCCGACGTTCTCGCAGAAGCGATGGACCGCATAGCCCAGGCCGAAGGCTTCGCCAACCGCAACGACTACCAGGCGCTGGCGATCCTCCGCTGGGCGCAGCACGAAGGACACCAACTCACAGTAACCGACCTAGCCGCCGCCCTAGGCGATACCACAGCCACCACCGCCAACCGAACAATCCGCCTCCAGGACCTCGGATACGTCGAACGCTCACCACACCCCACCGACCGCCGCTCCGTGCACATAACCATCACCAAAAAAAGGCGCCGCCAGCGCCGAACGCATGGTCCTCACCCGAACCAGCCAACGTGAACAATGGCTATCAGCCCTAACCAACCCCCAACGCGTAACCCTAACCACCCTCCTCACCAAACTCACCGACTAAAACCCTCGGAACAACCAACCCCCAACCACAACCAAAACACAGCGGTAAGAGACTGACCAGAAACACAACAAAGGACAAGGAAAAACCAAAAACCACAGAAAACGAAAGAAAATATAAAA
>VXRE01000148.1:5584-7238 GCA_009838635.1 Acidimicrobiia bacterium
CAACCACAACACTCCGGTATGCGCGGGACCGGCGAGACTTCCATGGCCTCGGAACAACCAACCCCCACCCCCAACCACAATACCCCGACCACGAAGCTAACACCTATCCGGGACTGGCTCGAAGCTCATAACGCTCGTGCGATCAACGGGCGAAGCGCCTCCCGGATGTCCGCACCATCCAGCCCACAGGCCTCCCCGGCGCACCGCCTGAGACTCCCCGCCAGCCGGAACTGTGTGTCCTACGGCCGCGGTTCTACCTCGACCTTGCAGGGACGCCTATCCTCCTGGGTGACTGTGTGACCGGGACACATGTCCCCTCACCACAATGGGTCTGCCGCAGCCGGCCAGCCCGCCGTCGAGCCCCACCGGTACCACAAGGCTTTCGGCCCCGCCGAGGCGCCGCGAAAGCCCAGGTCACAAGAGATGCGCAACCGGGTGCGCGACCGCGACCGGCTTTCAACACACCCGCCAGGGCTCACCGTTCGCTGACTGGGACGTATGTTCTCTTCCCGGGGTGGACGTAGTGCGGGGACACATGTCCCACTCCCCGTCAAAGCCACCCCAGGGCCTGCAGACTGGCCGCCCAGCCTCTCGTCCGCTGTCGGGAAGCGTTCTGCCTGCCGGGACCGCGGCGGGAGCTTCGGGTTAGAGGAGAGCGCGACCCCAAGGGGGTGGATGCGCGACCGGGTTGTGGGTCACCTTGGGTATGTTCGATGACAACAACACGTCGCATGGCGATCCCGTTCGGATGAGAGACAACACAGCGGGCCGGCACAGGACGGCCCGCAATGTGGAGGAGAAAGGAGGGGCGGATGAGGAGCCAGATCAGCGGCGGCCGGCCGGGTGTCAGCTATTGGCGGTCGACGATGCCGCCTGCCCGCAGTGGGCGGGTGGTGAGACTGCCCGAAGTCCTCGAGATCACCGGGTTGAGCAGAACCACGATCTGGCGTCAGGAACGGGACGGATAGTTTCGTCCACCCATCCGCCTCGGTGGCGAACCCACCCGGGCGGTGGGCTGGCGGGAACAAGACATCTACGACTGGATCGACAGCCTATCCCCCGCAACGTGACTACCCACCCAAGAGCGCGCAACTATCAACCGGATTTGACGATCCATCCCGTCGGAATCCATTAGCGGTCGGTGAGTGACCACACACACCGCCACGATCTGCTTCATGCCTCGACGACGCCGCGGTGCTTGGGGGCTACCGGCTCAGGGGCAGACGAAAGGAGATCACCCACCAACCCACTAGAGCGCGCAGTTTTCAACCGGCCAAAACCGCATGAACGGTCGGAAAGCGAACGTGGGAACCATCCCCTCCGTTCCTCGCCGATCGGAAGGAGAGGCCCGTTGCCGTTTGATACCGGCGGGATGGGGCGGAGGCCCCCAAAGTTAGTGGTCCGAGATCGGGAAAGCCGGTCACATGGCGAAGCGGTCCAGTGTATTCGCAGCAGAGGTGTTGATCGCGGAGGCCGCTGGTGAATACCGGCGCGCCGTGGCCCGGCCCGGTTGAGGCCTAGCAGCGGGTAGGTGTGATATAGACGAAGCTGCACCGATGGGCGAACAACCACAACAACGAGAACACATAAAAAGCCGGATGTGAGGTTGACCCGCTTTGGTGGACACTCAAGGACTTGGGACCATGGTCCCAGG
>VXRE01000123.1 GCA_009838635.1 Acidimicrobiia bacterium
GCTCCGCCCGCTGGGCCCTCCCCCACCGCCGCCCCCTTGGTGTCGAACGCGTCCTCTCTACCCCGTGGCGGGGTTGCCCGACGATATGTTCCCTCCGGCGGCCCGGTCGACATCAAACCGCCATAAGTGCTTACGGTGTTCAATACCATATAGCGGGGGTGTGACAGGAACAACCCGCTCCTGACAGCAACAGAAGCGGTGGGGCTTTAGAGCTCCTGGCTCAGCCTTCCTCATCCTGGGCGGCGAAGATCGACTCGTACCCGCCCGACCAGTCCGGTGGGATCAGGCACGGCCGTGGGTCGTGATGGGCCCACCGGGCGGGCTGCCCGCGAATCACCTTGCCGGTGTTGCGGGTCGGTTGCGGGTGGGCCGTGTACGGGAAGGCGTCGGCGGAGGCATAGGCGTTGAGCAGCAGGGGCCGGCCGCTCGGCCTGGAGGTGGGCGGCGAGCCGTGGACGGTCCGGCAGTTGTGGGCGGTGATCGAGCCGGCCGGACCGGTGAGGTACTCGACCCTTCCGACATCGACGGTCGCCGAGTCTTCCGCGGAAAGGCATCCGATCCAGTTTCCCTCCTCGTCGTACTGATCGAACAGGGGGCCGTCGTGGCTGCCCGGTATCACCATCAGGGGACCGTCATCCATGCCGGTGTCGGCGAGGTACGTGCCGATCGTCAGCGGGCTGTAGTTGGTGTGCGGGTAGAACTGGATGTCCTGGTGCCACTTGACATCGTCCGAGCCGGCATCCCACTTGAAGTTGAGCTTGGAGTGATGGAATACCACGTCCGGCCCCACCAGGTCGGCGGCCACATCGGCTATCAGGCCGGTGGCGAACTCCCAGTACGTGTCGTGCAGGCGGTCGGGCATCTTGAGACGCCTTATCCTGGGCGAGTCCGGGCCGTGGCCATCGGCCACGTCGTAGTCATCACCCGACCGCGTGACCGATCGGCTCCGCTCCACGAAGACCGCCGTAACCTCGTTGAGCCGGTCGATCAGTTCTTGGGGGATGAGCGATTCCACGCTCACGTACCCGCCCTCGAAGTACGACTCCCGCTGCTGCTGGGTCAGCACTCTGGCCGGTTCGGCAAGAACCTGTTCCGGTGTCATGTAGGCATTCCTCGGGGGTACTCGCGGCTACCGGGGCTAGATCGCCGACAGCGGCCACGGCTGAGCACCCGGGTCTTCGTACCGGAACGAGTATAGGTTTCGGAGGAAATCCTGGGCTGTGGACACGCAGCCCGGCCTCGCCTCGGTCCGGGCCAATACACTTCGATCATGACTGACGAGACCATCAGAGCGATCCGGCGGGGATCGACGCTCGAGGTCACCCTCGACCGGCCCAAGGCCAACACCATCGACGCGGCCACCAGCCGGGAGTTGGGCGCGGTCTTCTCGGGCTTCCGGGATGATCCCGACCTCCGGGTGGCCATCTTCACGGGAGCGGGCGAGCGGTTCTTCTCCGCCGGATGGGATCTGGCCGCAGGCGCCGAAGGGGAGGACTACGAGAGCGACTTCGGACCGGGCGGCTTCGGCGGGTTCGCGGAACTGCCGGGCCTCGACAAGCCCGTCATCGCCGCCGTCAACGGAATGGCGGTCGGAGGCGGCTTCGAACTGGTGATGGCGGCGGACCTGGTGGTCGCCGCCGAACATGCCGCGTTCTTCCTGCCCGAGGCTTCGATCGGGTTGATCCCCGATGCGGGGTCCGTCCTGCTTCCCCGATTGCTACCGGCCCCGCTGGCCAACGAGGTGCTCCTGGCAGGGCGCCGATTGAGCGCTGAGGAGCTCCACCGGTTCGGCCTGGTCAACGAGGTAGTGCCCGGAACGGATCTCATGGACACGGCGCACGGCCTGGCGGGCCGCATCGCCGCCAGCGCCCCGCTCGCAGTGGCCGCCGTCCTCGACATCGGTCGCCGGACCGGGAGCCTCCCCGTCGCCGGCGCGCTGCACACCATGCGATCCGGCGCCGTCGGCGCCTACCGGAAGATGGTGGAGTCGGAGGACGCCCAAGAGGGACTGCGAGCCTTCGCTGAGAAACGCGACCCGGTCTGGAAAGGTCACTAGCCCACACGCGCCACACCGGCGTCGATCGCCCTACATACCGGGCCCGGAACATCAGGTACCGGTACGAGTAAACGTCCCCTCCCGCTACCATGTGAGCGGTCACCGGGCCTATATCCGGGCATCTCCTGATGGACCCGGGTGGTTCGGAATAGCCACCGTGGCATCGCTGTTTCCCCCTGTACCCGAGCCCTCTCAAGGTACGTGTTTCATGAGATTGTCGACCCTCCCCCATCCCGCTCCCGGCTCCGGCGGCACCACCAGGACCATCCTCGGATCGCGAGGTCTGCTCCTGGCCGTCCTCTTCGTGATGCTGGGGAACGGGATGATGAACCCCCTGCTCGGCATCAGGGCCGAACTGGAGGGCTTCTCGACTACGGCCACGGGCACGATCCTGGCGTTCTACTACGTGGGGTTCCTGGCGGGCGCGTGGATAACACGGCGCCTGATGGTGGACGTCGGCCATATCCGCGTCTACGCCGCGCTGGCGT
This sequence comes from Acidimicrobiia bacterium, assembly GCA_009838635.1. Taxonomy (GTDB): domain Bacteria; phylum Actinomycetota; class Acidimicrobiia; order Spongiisociales; family Spongiisociaceae; genus Spongiisocius. The sequence continues at coordinate 2,545 of VXRE01000123.1, forward strand.
CGCTGGCATCTACCTCGACGCTCATCTACATCCTGAACAACTCCCCCGCCGTCTGGTCGCTGGCGCGGCTGATCACCGGCTTCGCCATGAGCGGCCTATTCATCGTGGGAGAGAGCTGGCTCAACGAGGCCGCCACCAACCGGACTCGGGGACGCCTGCTCGCCATCTACATGGTGGTGCTGATGGGAGGGCTGGCGGCGGGCCAGATGCTGATCGTGCTGGGTGATCCGTCCGGGATCGCCCTGTTCATCGCCGCCTCGATACTGGTGTCGATGGCGGTGATCCCGATCACGCTGTCGACCTCGCCGGCTCCCAGGCCGGTGCTTCCCGGCAAGCTCCCGGTCGCTCAGGTGTGGCACGCCGCGCCCCTGGGAATTCTCACGTCCTTCAGCCAGGGCGTCGCAGTAGCGGCTTTGCTGACGCTCGGCGCCGTGTTCGGCGCGAGATCGGGTATGAGCGTGGACCGGATCGCCTTGTTCACGTCCGCCGCCGTGGTCGGAAGCGTGGTGCTCCAGCCTGCCATCGGCGTGTTGTCCGACCGGATGGGACGGCGGAAGTTGATCCTGGCTACCGGCCTCGTGTGCACTAGTGCGTGCCTGGCGATGGTTCACGCCGACCCGCTCGGCTGGTGGGCGCTGACGGTCTCCTTCGTGGTCGGCGGGCTGGCCCTCAGCATGTACCCCTTGGCGCTCAGCCATATCAACGACCGGGTCCCTCCCGGGTCGGCCGTCGGAGTCAGCACCGTGCTGTCGCTCGCCGCCGGAATCGGCGCCGTCATCGGTCCGATCGCCGGCGCGCAGGTCATGGACGCTTTGGGACCCGCCGGCCTCTACTGGTTCGTCGGTGTCCTGTTCCTGGTCACCGCCATGTTCAGCCTCTTCCGGATCTTCACCCGGGAAGGCGTACCTGCGGACAAGCGGCGGCCGTTTGCCCTGGTTCCGGCCCGTGCCGGCACGGTCATCGTCCAGATGGCCCGCCGGATGCGGCAGCCGGGCGAGCGGGCGACGCGCAGGGGTGCGGGTAGGAACAAGGGAGCGCACGGCCACGAGGAGTGAACCCGTCCTTGCGTCAGCCGATGCCCGCCGATGCCTCCATCATCACGTCACAGGCACCGCGAGGTGGCAATGCCACCGACCAGGTGGAGCCCTCGGGTATCAGCCCTGGCAGCCCAGCAGGTTGTCCACCGCCGGCCGGATGCCGAGCCGGTAGCTCGACACCTCACCACCGTCGATGGCGAAGTAGATGCGGTAGTCGGCATCCGCCTCGTCGTTCGGCACGAACGCCAGGGCCTGGCCCTCGGAAACGGCGTCGTTGGCCTGCTGGATGTTGTCGGGGTAGACCTCGCGCACGCTGGACTCCGGCGTGCCGATCCTGACACCCGACCTGGTGGCGATGACGCTCGGGGCGTTGATCTCGACGCGGACGACGGCCCCGTCGACCACCATGAAGGCCACGCCCGGCAGGCCGGCGCCGGCCGTCACGTAGTAACAATTGTCGGTCGATGCCCGGCCGAAGTCCTGGGAGAGCGCCAGCCCGGAGGCGGCAACGGCTTCCTCCACGGTCATCCCCAGCGTCACGGGACCCAGCGCACGCAGCGTCACAACGTCGTCGCTGGTCAACTCGGCAGTGCCCGTGGACGCGGCCTCGGTGGTGGCAGTGGTGGTCGCGGCCACCTCTTCGGCCACCGTCACCTCTACTTCCTCGGTGGCAACCGTCCCTGACGGCTCGGAGTCGCCGGAGGATGTGGAAGCCTGCGCCGAGGTTGTGGTGACCAGGCTGGTGGTGGCGGTGACCCCTGCGGAGGCCTCGGTGGTCTCGGGAGGAGTCTCATCGCCTCCGCCGCACGCCGCCATGACCATGGCTATTGCTGCTACTAGTAACGCCCGGTTTCTCAAGACATCTCCTTCACACGACCAGCCGACCCGATTCCCTGTCGTCTCGACATGCGAAAACCCGCCGCCGCGCCCGATTTTCGCGTTCTAGGCACCAGTACGCTAACAGCATAGGAGAACAAACTCTCCCTTTCTTCGGTTTTCTCGCTCTCGAAACCTCATTGCAAGGCTCAAGAACGTCCACGCTTAGCAGCACAGGCAGAGCGACTACTCGCGAGCCGGCACCGACAGTGCCTGCTCGCCCATCCAGATCGTCAAACCTCGGCACTCGCCGCCGAGGAGGTCGCGCAGGAATCCCGCCTCCCGACCATCGACGGTCAACTCCCACCGGGCCTTGACGGCAATCCACGAGGCGACGTAAGCGCACCTGTGATCGGGATTGGGCGGCATCCATTGCGCGGGGTCGTGGGCGCCTTTGGCCTCGTTGACAGCGGCCGTAACCGCGGCCAGGCCGTCAAGGTCGTTGGCAAAGGCCCGCCGGCGGCCCGGACCCCAGGCATCAGCACCCGAGTCCCATGCTTCCTGTAAGGGCACCACATGGTCAACGTGCAAACCGGCGGGCGGGCCTTCCACCCAGGCATCGTCATAAGCCGAGTACCAGACACCGGAGACGATCCGGCATCCCGCGCCGCTACCCAGATGGAGGCCGGAATGGGCATCCCTCAGAAGAACCTCCCTGCGGGTATCACATCCGTCCGCGTCATCGTCCGTCCAATGAACGAACAGGTCCCGGTCGTACCCGATCCATCTCTCGCGGGCAATGACCAGACGATCGAGAAGATCGACCACCCGAACCCGGTTCCAAGTACTGCCTTCGGAGTGGAAGGGGGCCGCAAGGGAGCGCGCAGACGCATCATCGCCGCTATCCGCGCCGGATCCACTGCATGCGACGGCCAGAAGGCTCACCAGTATGAGAGTGGGAAGCAGATGGCCGCGCCGACGAGGCCACGGGTGGAAGAATGTGGGCGCTACTGGGATCGAACCAGTGACCTCTGCCGTGTGAAGGCAGCGCTCTCCCGCTGAGCTAAGCGCCCGGGGGCAGCAAGTGTAGCCGGGCCCGGCGGGTCCGCCGCGACCGACCCGAGACGAATTGTCATTGCTCATGACCCCATCTATAACCCCTTCCTATGACACGGACGGAGCGGGCGCCATCAGCCTGACGCGCCAGGAGTTCGAGCGGATCGTCGATCAGGTTCTCGATGAAATACCCGGCGACATCGCCGGGAAACTCGACAACCTGGTGGTGGTGGTCGAGGAGCGGCATCCCTCGGGCGAGGATCTCCTCGGCCTCTATGAAGGCATCTCGCTGGCCGATCGCGGCATGGACTATGCGGGCGTTCTACCGGATCGGATCACCATCTATATGGACAGCCACATCGAAATGGAACTCGACCGGGTTGACACTATCGAGGAAATCCGTAGGACAGTCCTGCACGAGATCGGCCATCATCTGGGAATCGACGAAGCCCGATTGTCGGAACTGGGATGGGTCTAGGGAACTGCCGAGAAGAGGGTGCTAGCTTGGCCTGAGTCGGCTGACCTCGAGCTTGTTATCACCCGTCGGGTCTGACTGGACGTCTAGTGCCTCTAGATGCGCCGCGTGCGCTTGATTCCCGCAGCCTTTAGTGCCCTGGCGGGTACTCCAACCTCACGCCAGGTGTGGTAGCTGATGCCGTTTCGCTCAGAATATGAATCCACAACCCCGATGAAATCTGCCTCCAAGGCGTCAAAGTCGATCGAGGTGTCCACGTCCTTGAGCTTGTCCTCCGTGTCGAAACGCTTCTGAATCAGCTTGACACGCCGTAGGAGATTGTCCTCGTTGGCGATGTCATCGCGCAACCGCTCGATCCTCTGCTCCAGGACTTTGGCGCGTGCCGCGCCGCCGGGCTGACCGGCCTCCAACGCCTTCAGATACTTCCTGACTTTGGCGGCTTCGCTCTTGCCCTTCGCAAGAGCCGCCTTGTGCTCTTCACCCATCGGCATGGAAAACTCCCTTTCTGGCCGGAAATACTGACGTGCCGCATCGGATAGTAATCAAGGTCCTATCGTCCGTGGTAATGCAGACTGTGCGACGTCAGGAACGAAACAATTCTCGGACGGCAGTAGCTTAACCGTAACCCGCCTGTATACAAGACCGAGAACACCATCCCCAGCAAGTGGCTGGTAAGCGGCAGATAATGGGGATTTGGCTAGTGGGCGCTACAGGATTTGAACCTGTGACCTCTTCCGCGTCAAGGAAGCGCTCTTCCCCTGAGCTAAGCGCCCCGGTTCCAATGCATGCGAGGCGACGACCGGAATCGAACCGGTGTAGCAGCTTTTGCAGAGCTGTGCCTAACCACTCGGCCACGTCGCCGTACACCTGCGCCGGCCGGTTCGGACCCGGTCCGGCCCGGGCTGGGAGCGGAAGACGGGGCTCGAACCCGCGACCTCAACCTTGGCAAGGTTGCGCTCTACCAGCTGAGCTACTTCCGCGTGCCCCCTCATTGTAGCGTCTGCCCGATCCCGAGTGGCAGGCGGATCATCCCCGGTGTTTTTCGCGGCCCCTAGTGGTCTGTCTGTGGAATGGCGGTGTGGTGTGGCGTCGGCAGCGGTGTTCCT
>VXRE01000075.1 GCA_009838635.1 Acidimicrobiia bacterium
CCCACCCCCTGGGGTGCTGTGGCGTGGTCGTCGATGCCCATCCTCTGCCTGGGGCATGGATGGGTTCGCCCCCGATGCGCTCGCTGTTCCCTCGAGTGATCGACTGACGCCCGAATACGGTCGATCACTTCGGTGCTTGACGATATGGAACATATGAGCAGGGTGTGACACACTCGACCTTCCGGGCGAGAACGCGAAAAAACGACAGGACCGCTCCTGCCCGTGACTACCGCCCGGCGACGTGGTCTGTCTGTGGAATGGCGGTGTGGTATGGCGTCGGCAGCGGTGTTCCTCGCAAGGCCCGCTGACGAAGGCGTACCCGCAGGGTACGTTGAGGAAGCGGAACGCAGCGACGGGGCGCCGATGGCCGCCAGAGCACACCAAGCTGTTCCACAGGCAGACCACTAGCCTGCGGCCGTGACCGAGTCGAACCAGCAACCGCCTACCGACGCGGCGCCCGACTCTCCCCCGGCCCACGCAGGCCGGCGGCGGATGCCGGCGGCCTGGAAGCTCGCCGCCTCTGCGATGGTGGTCGTCGTCATCGCCGGGGCAGCGGTGCTGACACGTGCCCCTGAGCCACGGGGAGATACCACCGAGACCGAAGCCTTCTCGATAGATGTGGCGGGCTTCCCGAGGGGCGCCCTGGCCGGAGAACCCGCACCGGATGTGTCGGTGGCGCTGTTCGACGGGTCCAGGTTCGTGATGTCCGAGCACCGATCCGCCGACGGGCGCCCTTTGGTGCTCAACCTGTGGGCGAGCTGGTGTGCCCCCTGCCGGGTCGAGATACCGGAGTTCTCACGGGTGGCGGCGGAGAACCAGCAGGTGGCGTTCCTGGGCGTCGCCGTGGAGGATGCTCCCGGGCCCGCCGAGAGCTTCGCCGCCGAAGTCGGCGCGTCCTACCCGCTGGGAATCGACGACAGCCGCAGCGTCACGGACAACTACCCGTTCGTCGGACTCCCGGTCACCTACCTGATCGGGGCGGATGGCCTGGTCACCCGGCAGATCAACGGCCAGATCAGCGGCGCCACGTTGAAGGCTTTCATCGACCACGACTTCGGTCCTCCCTAGACCCGAATCGGCCGCCGGAACCTCCGTCGCTAGCTGGACTCGAGGCGGCGGAAGTCCCGTTGCCAGTAGAGGAGCGGGCGACCGGGGTCGTATCGGGCGGCGTGTTCCACGTGGCCGATGAAGATGGTGTGATCCCCCGCCTCGGCCGACTCGACCGTGCGGCACTCGAGGCAGGCGAACGAGTGCGAGGGCAGGGACAGACCGGCCCCCTCGTATCGGGGCGCCCGCGCCGGCAGGCCACGGAACTTGTCGGAGTCCTTCGAAGCAAACCGCAAGGCGATGTCGGCGGTGCCCTCCCGGAGCATGTTGACCGTGAACCCGCCCGCCGCCCGCAGAGCCTCGATGCTGTGCGAGGCGTGGTCGATGCAGATCAGCACCAGGGGAGGGACAAGTGAAACGGAGGTGAACGCCGACACCGTCAGACCGTGGTGGCGGTCGTCCCAGTAGCTGGTCACGACCGTCACGCTGGCCGCGAAATTGGCCATGATGTCGCGGAAGGCATCCTCCACATTGACCGGGTGCGACGGCATCAGCGGTGCTCCTTTCCGGACGGGAGGGTAGCCACCCGAACCCCTAACCTGGGCACAGGCTGTGGCCGATCCTCGGGTCGAGACCGCCCTCGCCCTGAGCTGCTGAAGTCGCCGCGCCTACGGGGCTTCAGCCCCGGACCTGGGCCCGGATCGTGGCCCACTCCTCGTCAGTCAGCGAGGCAAGTACTCCTCCGGCCGGATAGCAGCCCACCCGGTCCAGCAAACCCTCGTAGCGAGCCCTGACGGCCGACCCGAGCCGGTCGACCGGCGCTTCCACCGCCACCTCGGCGACCACCTCATCCGGTATCAGATCGGCCATCCTCTGCCACCGTTTCATCCTCGCCAGCCGGGCGAGCGCCGGGCCGAAGTCCCAGTCGTGAGCGTCGAGCACCCGGCGATAGGCCGGCGTGGAGGCGTAGAAGGCGATCTGCTGCCTGACGCGCAGCCGAGCCTCCTCGATCTCGCTCTCGTCCCGGCCGGTGGCCACCATCACCGACGACGCCATCTCCACCTGATCGAATGAGCGCCCTGCCGCAACGGCACCTTCGCGCATGGCCGGGAGGGTGACCTCTCGCAGGTACCGGACGGTGTGGAAGGGATGGACGTGGTAGCCGTCGCACACCTCTCCTGCCAGCCGCGACATCCGGGGGCCGACCCCTGCTATGTGGATGGGCACGTCCGGATGGGCGATCGGTCCCGGATCGAAGAAGGGTGTCATGAGCGTGAGCGAGTAGTGCTCACCCCGGAAGCGAAGGCGGGTGCCGTTCTGCCAGGTGTCCCAGATGGCCCTCAGGGCGCCGATGAACTCGGCCATCCGCTCCACCGGCCGGCCCCAGGGCATCGAGAACCGCCGTTCGATGTGGGGCTTCACCTGGGCTCCCAGGCCCAGCCGGAACCGGCCCCCGGTGAAGGACGCCAGATCCCAGGCAGTCTGGGCGACCACCATCGGCGACCGGGCGAACGCCACCGCCACCGAGGTCCCGACCTCGACACCCGGGGCTGCGGACGCGGCGGCCATCACCCGCAGGAACGGGTTATGGGAAATGTCGGCAGTGAAGACCCCGTCGAAGCCGAGGGCCTGGGCCCGCGCCGCCCGTTCCGCGACGGCGCCGAGCGGGCTGTCCTCCAGGTGGTAGTCGATCTTCAAGCCAGCTTCCTTCGCTACACGGCGGTCTGCCAGGCGAGGCTACAGCAGGAGTTGTGCCCGATCCCGGTGCATTCCGGGTCCGAGTACCATGGGGGACGAGGTCCTCGCCATCGGAGGTGGCTCCGGGACCGATGGATGACAACCGAGAAGAGATGGGCCGTCACCATGAAGAGGTTGCTGAAACTGTTCGCCTTCATCGGGGGAATCGGAGCGGTGGGTTGGCTGCTCCAGAACCGCATCGTGACCGTGACCATGAGCCGCGAACCGAGAGAGCCCGAGCTAGCGCCCGAGCCCTCAGCCGCCAGTCCGGATTCTCCGAAAATCCAATTCACGGCGGAGGCGCGGGTGAATCTAGGCCGCGAGGGGACTACGCCCGAGCCCGAATCCGCGACCACCGCTCCCGCCGAGGAAGCCGCGGAGAACCCGCCACCGGACGAGGACTAGCTACCCGACACCCGCCTCGCGGGGCTGTGCTTGATCAGTTGACGGCGCCGAAGCCGCCGCCGGTGTGCCAGAAGACGATGTGGTCGTCGGGACCGAACCGGCCCTTGCGGATCTCGTTCTTCACCCCGTACATGGACTTGCCGGTGTAGGTGGTGTCGAACAGCAGGCCGGTCAGCCGGGTGGCCTCCACCATGGTCTCCACCAGCTCTTCTGTCACCCGGCCGTAGCCGCCACAGAGGTAGTCGTCCACGTAATGGAGGTTCGGCTGCGGTATGTCGCCCCCGAAGGTCTCCACCCCGGCCTTCCAGATCCGATCCACCCGTTCGATCAGGTTCTCGGCAGGCTCCGAGATGCATAGGGCCACGACCGGATTGTCGAAACCGGTGCGGTCGGCGCCCCAGCCGAAGCCGGAGGTGGTGCCGCCCGAAGATCCGGTGTGGTACATCGCCGCCACGTCGGCACCGATCACGTCGGGGATCTGACCGACGAACTCGCGGAAGCCCAACGACATCCCCCACATCCCCAACTTGTCGGACCCGCCCTGGGGGATCACCCACGACTTATGGCCCTGCTCGGCCAACTCGGCCTCCTCCGCAGCCATGATCTCGTCCCGGTCGGGCCACTGCGCCTCGGAGATGTAAACGATCTCGGCGCCGGCGAGGGTGTCGATGCGTAGGTTGGCCACCGAGACGTTCGGCTCGTTCCCATCCGGCGTACGGAGCACCAGCCGCACATCGAGCCCGAACCGGGCGCCGGCCAGCGCGGTGGCCCGGCAATGGTTGGACTGGTAGGGGCCGCAGGTGATCACCGTGTCACAACCGGACTCCATCGCCGCGGCCATGTGGAACTCCAGCTTGCGCACCTTGTTGCCCGACAGGCCGAAGCCGGTCAGGTCGTCACGCTTCACCCAGATGTGGGGGCCTCCCCAGGCCTCCCGCAAGCGCGGGAAGTACTGCAGAGGCGTGGGCTTGAAGGCGAGTTCCACCTGCGGGATGGATTGGGTCGTCGGGGTGTCAGTCATAGTCCGGATGATACCTGTCGGCACCACGCCAGCCCTCTTTCCCGGCGCCGGTGATGCCCCGGCATCTGCGTCCTCGGACGCGGAACGACCCGCCCGTGAGAGGCGGGTCGTTCCATATCTTGTCGGTGGTCGGAGTGGGGCTAGAAGTCCATCCCCGGCGCACCGCCGCCGTGTCCGTGATCCCCTCCCGGGGGCGGGTCCTCCTTGTGCTCGGCCACCAGAGCCTCGGTGGTGAGCAGCAGGCCGGCGATCGACGCGGCGTTCTGCACCGTCGACCGGGTCACCTTGGCGGGATCCGGGATCCCGGCCTCCAGCAGGTCCTGGTACTCGCCGGTCAGGGCGTTGAAGCCGAAAGACCCCTCGCCCCGGCGTACCCTGTCGACCACCACGCCGGCCTCGTAGCCGCCGTTGGAAGCGATCTGGCGGAGGGGCTCCTCGAGAGCACGCCGCACGATCGACCGTCCGGTCACCTCGTCGGCGGTACCGCCGTTGACGCCATCCACCACGGCCTGAGCTCGTAGCAGGGTGACGCCGCCACCGGCCACGATGCCTTCCTCGACCGAAGCCCGGGTAGCCGACACCGCATCCTCGATCCGGTGCTTCTTCTCCTTCAGCTCGACCTCGGTGGCCGCGCCGACCTTGATGACAGCCACTCCGCCGGCCAGCTTGGCCAGGCGTTCCTGCAGCTTCTCGCGGTCCCAGTCGGAGTCGGTGTTGTCGATCTCCCGCTCGATCTGGCGGATGCGAGCCTTGACATCCGACTCGGAGCCGGCGCCGTCGACGATCGTCGAGTTGTCCTTCGCCACGATCACCCGGCGGGCCCGACCCAGCATGTCGAGGGCAACCCCGTCCAGCTTGAGCCCGACCTCTTCGGAGATGACCGTACCGCCGGTGAGGATGGCGATGTCCTGGAGCATGGCCTTGCGCCGCTCGCCGAACCCGGGGGCCTTGACACCTAGGGACGCGAAGGTCCCGCGGATCTTGTTGACCACCAGGGTGGCCAGGGCCTCGCCCTCCACATCCTCGGCCAGCACCATGAGGGGCTTGCCGGTCTGCATGATCTTCTCCAGCACGGGGAGCATGTCGTTGACCGAGCTGATCTTCTGGTTGGCGATCAGGATGTAGGGGTCTTCCAGCACCGCCTCCTGGGAGTCGGGGTCCGTGATGAAGTAGGGCGAGATGTAGCCCTTGTCGAACTGCATCCCCTCGGTGAACTCGAGCTCGAGCCCGAAGGTCTGGCCTTCCTCCACCGTGATCACGCCATCCTTGCCGGCGCTCTCGAACGCCTCGGCGATCGTGGAGCCGATCTCGGGATCGGCCGCCGAGATGGCCGCCACGGACGCGATCTCCTCGGTGGTCTCGATGTCCTTGGAGAAGTCACCGATGAATTCGGTCACGGCTCCGACCGCCGACTCGATGCCGCGCTTCAGGCCCATCGGGTTGGCGCCGGCCGCCAGGTTGCGGAGTCCTTCGCGCACCATGGCCTGGGCCAGCACGGTCGCCGTCGTGGTCCCGTCACCGGCCACGTCGTTGGTCTTGGTCGCCACTTCCTTGGCGAGCTGAGCACCCATGTTCTCCCATGGATCCTCGAACTCGATCTCCTTGGCGATGGTCACCCCGTCGTTGGTGATGGTCGGGGCGCCCCACTTCTTCTCTAGCACCACGTTGCGGCCCTTGGGTCCAAGGGTTACCTTGACCACGTCGGCGAGCTTGTTGACTCCCGACTCCAGACCGCGTCGTGCGTCCTCGTCGAAACGAAGATCCTTCGCTGCCATTATTGAGTTCCTTTCTCGAGGCCTGTCCTGCCGCTACCGTCAGCCGACGATGGCCAGCAGGTCGCGGGACGCGAGAATCAGGTACTCCTCGCCTTCGTACTTCAGTTCCGTTCCGGCGTACTTCGAGTAGACGACCGTGTCACCCGGGGCGACATCCACGGGAATACGATCGCCGTCATCGTTCAGATCGCCGGGGCCGACGGCCAGGACGGTGCCGGTTACCGGCTTCTCCTTGGCCGTGTCAGGGATTACCAGTCCCGACGCCGTGCGCTGCTCGTCGTCCTCGTTGGGTGAGACGATCACGCGGTCGCCGAGTGGCTTCAGATTCATCCGAAGTCCTCCTTGATTAAAGGTGGCGTTACGTGCGAGATGCCAACCGGCCGGCCGGGAAAGTCGGACCTGTTGGCAATCTCTCCTTACGAGTGCCAGAGGCTAGCAGCCCTTGGGGCGGAGTGCTAACCGGAGAGGTGCACCTCTGCCGGCGCGGCCGGGGACGCACCGTCGACCCCGCCGCCGGATCTCCAAGGCGCCCTAACCCGTTTGGCGAGAGTCGCCGCGCCGAGTGGGCCACCGACGGCATCCGAGTCAACATCGTCAATCCCGACACCGGCATCTGGGAGCGAGGAGTTGATCGTCGAGCGGGAGGCACAATACAGCACGGATGTAGAGTCGTACAGCGGCGGAGCCTCTTGGGAACGGAGGTCCCTCCGGCCATGTGGCTGCGGTGGTTGCCGAACTGGTCGGGAGAGCTCTCGGTGACCACCCCAGCGCAGATTCCCGTCGACGGCGGAAACGAAAGGGGTCATTCGAGACATGTTCCTCTCCCTACTCTGCGTTGAATCCGATGACCTGCCGGAGCGGATGCTGGTGGTCGGCGATCCCGACCGCGCCCTGCGGGCGGCCTCGCGGCTCGAAGGCGCCACCGAGATAGGTCGATTCCGGGAGTACGTCACCCTGGTGGGCCACCACCGGGGAACCCGGGTGGGAGTGTCATCTCACGGGGTG
>VXRE01000071.1 GCA_009838635.1 Acidimicrobiia bacterium
CTCCCGGCTGGGACCGATGGGACGGTCCGTGGCGAACGTCCTGGGCCGGCTCGGCATCGGGGGCTCGGCCAGATTCGTCGACTACCTGGACCACGGCCGGATCGCCGCCCTGGAGCTGGATCGGGCGGGCGCCGAACCGCTGGTGGTCGCCTTCGCGCTCCATCACCACCGCGACCGCCCCCAGGAGATCTCTCGCGAGGACTGGGAACTGCTCCAGGCGGCCGATCGGGCTGTCTTAGTCTCTAGTTCCTAGTCGTTAGTTGCTAGTTGATGTTGGATTACGCTGACAACTGCCTAGTGGCCAGTGGCCGGTTTTCCAGTGGCTGGTGTCGACTCGGGGAGCAGTCAAGTTCCTTGTGGCCCTTAAGGCTGTCGGTTGTCCGTCCTCCACCCCGGGTTACAACATTCACTGACCACTGACCACTGACCACTGATCACGGGACCACTAATCAGCTGGGAGAGACTTGAGGAGATGTCGGACGGGATCGGTGTTCCTCGGTTTCCGCGAGACCGGCGCCTACCATCAGCGTATGACGAGTCGAGGCGTGCCGGCATGACCTACGAGGTGGAGACTCCCGTCTTCGTAGGTCCTCTCGAACTACTCCTCAAGTTGGTCAGCCGCCGCCATGTCGACGTCATGGAGGTCAATATCTCCCGCGTCATCGAGGACTACCTGGTCTCCATCGAGGAGAAGGAGGTCAACCTCGAACTGGCCTCCGGTTTCGTCCTGATGGCGGCGATGCTCATCCACCTCAAGGCCCGTTTCCTGTTGCCGGAGCCCGACCAGTTGGATCTCGAGGACGAGATGGACCTGCTCGACCAGCGGGACCGGCTGCTGGCCCGCCTGCTCGGCTTCCTGACCTACCAGGGCGTCGCGACAGTCCTCCGTGAGCGCTTGAGGCAGGGTGCGCAGTACGTGGGCCGCTCCGTCGGCATCGACCAGGATCTCGGCACCCGGCACCCGCCGTCCCTACCGGAAGGGGTGACACCGGCCGCGCTGGCCGAGATCATGACCTCGCTCGACGAGGAAGTACGCGCCGAGGTTGAGATCCCGATGGACCACTTCGATCTCGATCTCCCGTCGGTTGAGGAGGCCATCGCCGCGATCCGGAGGAGGGTGGCCGCGGAGCTGGAGTCCACCTTCGAGCGGCTCGTGGCTCACTGCTCGAGCAGGGCGGAGGTGGCGGCCTACTTCCTGGCGATCCTGGAACTGGCCCGATGGGGACTGGTATCCGTATCCCAGGAGGATCCGGAGGACATCTCGGTCCGTCACTCCGAACGCAGCCCCGCCGGTGGCCGGGTCGGCCTGTGAACACTCCGGCCGCCCTCGAAGCGATCCTCTTCGTCGCCGAGCATCCCGTTCCGGAGTCCGAGCTGGCCCAGGTCCTGGAGACACCGCTCACCACGGTCAGGGACGTTCTGAACGACTGGGCGCGCGAGTTGGAGGCCGATGACCGCGGTATCGCGCTCCGCCACGTGGCGGGCGGGTGGCGCCTCTACACCAAACCGGAGGCACTGCCGTACCTGGAGCGTTTCGCCACCACCGACGACGGGGCCCGGCTGTCGCCGGCCGCCCTCGAGGTGCTGGCCGTGGTGGCGTACCGCCAACCTGTCACGCGCGGCCAGATCTCAGAGCTGCGCGGGGTTGACTCCGCCTCCGCCCTCCGGACGCTGGTACGCCGCGGCCTGGTCGCCGAGGAGGGCCGGCTCTCCACGCCCGGCAACCCCGCCATCTACGGCACCACCGGACGCTTCCTCGAAGCCCTGGGCATGGCGTCCCTGGCCGATCTGCCGCCCCTCACCGACCACATGCCCGCGCCCGAGATGGCGGAGGCGCTGGACCGCCCGCCGACCCGTTCCGGTGAGCTCCCGACCGCCGAGGGCTGAACGCCTTCAGAAGGTGATCGCCAGGAGCGGTCTGGCCTCCCGCCGGGTAGCCGATTCGATGATCCTGGACGGTCGGGTACGCGTGGACGGGCAGACCGCCGTCCCCGGCCAGAGGGTGGATCCCGGCCGGGCCGAGGTGGTGGTCGACGGGGTCCCGCTCCCGGTCGATCCCGATCTGGTCTACTACCTGCTGCACAAGCCGTTGGGGGTGATCAGCACCACCAGCGACCCGCACGGCCGGACGCCGGTGGTCGACCTGGTTCCCTCCCATCCCAAGGTGTACCCCGTCGGACGCCTCGATGCGGACTCGACCGGGCTGCTGCTCCTGACCAACGACGGCGCCTTCGCCAACCTCGTCGCCCATCCGCGCTCAGGCATCACCAAGACCTACGAGGTGCTGGTTCGGGGGAGTCCATCCCCGGCCGACCTGACCCGGCTCCGTGATGGCATCGAGTTGGCCGACGGGATGGCCGTGCCGGTGGCGGTGCGTAGGATCGGTGCGGCAGGAGGACGCTCCCATCTCGAGTTGATCATGGCCGAAGGACGCAACCGAGAGGTTCGCCGCCTGTGCGCGGCGGCCGGTTATCCGGTGGTACGCCTCCACAGGGTGGCTATCGGCCCCCTGCGCGACCGGGCGCTCAAGCCCGGGGATTGGCGGAACCTCGACGTGAACGAGGTGCGGGCGTTCCATCGGGCAAGCAAGGGACTACGGGTCCGTCACGGCGGGACGCCCGGATGAACACCTATGAAGTGAGGCCTCGAACGGTTGCCGACCGCACGGTCAGGCCGCCGGGCTCCAAGAGCATCACCAACCGAGCCCTGATAGCCGCCGCCCTCGCCGCGGGTGAGTCCCGCCTCGCCAACCCGCTCCGGAGCGACGACACCGCCGCCATGATCGGATGCCTCCGGAGTCTTGGTGTCGATGTCGCGACCGCCGGCACGGGGTTGTTGGTGAGATCCGACGGTGTGCTACGGGGCGGAGGGCGCCTCGACGCGCGAGCCTCCGGAACGACCGCCCGCTTCATCACCGCCACCGCGGCGCTCGCCGGCGGTCCGAGCGTCATCGACGGGACCGCCCGGATGCGGGAGCGACCCATCGGGCCCCTCGTGGCGGCGCTCCGGGGTCTCGGGGTGGATATCGACGCCGACCGGGACGGCTCGTACCCGCCGGTCCGGACATCCGGAGGGGGTATCCGGGGCGGCCGGATCACGATCGACGGGACCGTCTCCAGCCAGTTCATCTCGGCCGTGCTGCTCAGCTCGCCGCGAGCGGCGCGGACCGTGACGATCCGGCTGTCCGAGGGGACGGTGTCCCGCCCCTACCTGACCACGACGTTGGAGGTCATGGCCTCCTTCGGGGCCGATGCCCGCTGGATCGATCCCGACACGATCACCGTTGCTCCGACCGGCTACCGGCCGACCTCGTTCGAGGTGGAGGCCGACGCGTCCGCCGCCGTCTACCCGTGGGCCGCCGCCGCCGTCACCGGCGCCACCATCACGGTGGCCGGCATCCACCCCCGCAGTACCCAGGCCGACATGGCCGCCCTGGGCGTGCTGGAGGGTATGGGATCGGTGGTGACCACCTCCGGCCGGGGGATCGCGGTAACCGGCCCTCCGCGCCTGGAGGGCGTCGACGCCGACCTCAACCATTGCCCGGATGCGGCACTCGGCCTGGCGGTGGTCGCCACGTTCGCGCGCTCGTCCACACGGTTCACCAACATCGCCAACCTCCGTGTTAAGGAGACCGACCGGCTGGCCGCCCTCGAGGCCGAGCTCACCAGGCTGGGCGCCCGGGTGGAGACGGGGGCTGACTGGATCGAGATCCACCCCGGTCCACCCCGCCCGGCGCGTATCCGCACCTACGACGACCACCGGATGGCCATGTCCTTCGCGATAGCGGGCCTGGTCCGGCCCGGAATCGTCATCGAGGACCCGGACTGCGTGGCCAAGACCTGGCCCGGGTTCTTCGAGATGCTCGAGTGCCTGTGAACGCTGCCGCGGAGTTGGTGGTAGCCATAGACGGGCCCGGAGGGGTCGGCAAGACCACGGTCTCTCGGGGGGTGGCGCGGGCACTCGGCTACCAGAGCCTCGACACCGGTGCCTTCTACCGGGCCGCAGCCCTGCTGGTGAGACTCCACCGGACCGATCCGGACGACGAGGCCGCGGTCGCGGCCGTGCTGTCCGGCGCCGATCTCGACTATCGGGACGGCGTCATGCTCGTCGAAGGCGTCGACGTCAGCACAGCCATCCGCACGGAGAGCATTACCGCCGCGTCGTCCCGCCTGGCGCGCCTTCCGGGTCTCCGGCTGGTGCTCGTGGAGCGCCAGCGGGCCTGGGTGGCGGTGCGGGGGGGGCGAGCGGTCGTCGAGGGGCGCGACATCGGAACGGTCGTCTTCCCGGGCGCAGCGGTCAAGGTCTATCTCGACGCCCCGCCCGACGTGAGGGCTCGCCGCAGGGCCGGACAGACCTCGACCAGGCTCCCGGAAGTCGCCACGCAACTGGGGAGGCGGGACCGGCTCGACTCGACTCGGGCCACGTCCCCTCTTGCCCCGGCGCAGGACGCGGTGGCCATCGACACCCACGCCCTCACCGCCGACCAGGTCATAGCCCGGGTGCTGGACCTCTGCCGCGGTCGGGGCATCGAGCCCGCCGGCCACCCCGCTTAAGGACGGCCCCGGCCCCGGGACTAGAATCCGCGACCCGGGTGCACATTCATAGCCGGCATCCGCAAGACGCACGGCGGTTCCTCTTGTCCCCTCCCAAACCTCTCGTCGCCATCGTGGGCCGACCGAACGTTGGAAAGTCGACCCTGGCCAACCGCATCGTGGGCCGCCGAGCCGCGGTAGTGCAGGAAAAGCCGGGGGTTACCCGGGACCGCCGCGAGTTCCCGGCCGATTGGAACGGCCGGAGCTTCACGGTGGTCGACACCGGCGGGTGGCAGCAGGGCAAGGATGCCGATCTGATCGAGGACATCTGCCTCCAGGCCGAGATGGCCATTGCCGCCGCCGATCTGATCCTGTTCGTGGTCGACGCCCAGGGGGAGATCACTTCCGACGACGCGGCGGTCGCCCGGCTGTTGCGACCCGAGACCGATCGTGTGGTGATGGTGGCCAACAAGGCCGACAACGACGCCCTGTCCAGGGAGTCGGCGGCCTTCACCCGGCTGGGCCTGGGTGAACCCATACCGGTGTCGGCCATCCACGGCTATGGAGTGGCCGACCTGCTGGACGTCCTGGTCCGGCGCCTACCCGACCCTCCGGACGGCGACTTCGTAGAGGACCCCATGCCCGACGTGGCGGTGATCGGACGCCCCAACGTGGGGAAGTCCACCCTGCTCAACCGGCTGGTCGGGGATGAGCGCGTGCTGGTTTCGCCCGTACCCGGCACCACCCGGGACCCGATCGACGTGATGGTCGAACTGGACGGTGCCGCCTACCGGCTCATCGACACCGCCGGCATGCGGCGCAAGCCGAAGATGTCGGAGGACGTCGAGTTCTTCTCGGTGCTGAGGGCGCGGGAGGTGCTACGGCGCGCTCACGCCGCCCTCCTGATGGTGGACGCGACAGACGGTGTCACCCACCAGGACCAGCGAATAGCCCGCCTGGCCGCAGACTCGGGCGCGGCGTTGGTGATCCTGGCCAACAAGTGGGACGCGGCCGACCTCGAGCAGCGAGAGCAGACCACGTACGAGTTGGGCGCCAGGCTGGGTTTCGCCGGCTGGGCCCCGGTTCTCCGCATCTCGGCCCTCACCGGGGCGCGCCTGCACCGGCTGGGTTCAGCCCTCGAGACTGTGCTCGAGAACCGATCCCGCCGTATTCCGACCGGCGTACTCAACCGGCTCATCACCGAGATGGCAGCCGAGCACCCTCCTCCCGTGAGGAGAGGCCGGCGCCCCAGGATCCTCTTCGCCGCGCAATCCCGGCCGGCCCCTCCCACCATCGCCTTGTTCGTCAAGGGAAAGCTCGACCGTCCTTACCTGCGATTCATCGAGAGGCGGCTCCGCCAGGCCTACGACTTCACGGGTACGCCGGTTCGGATAGTGGTGCGGCGGGGAGGTGGACGCGGCGGACGATGACCAATCCGACCGGCCCCGACCCGGACCGCCGTCCCCCCGGCGCGCCGCTCAGCTTCAAGCTGATGGTGGCGCTGGCAGCGCTGTACCTGGGCTGGCGTCTGGTCGAGGGAGTGATCGCCCTCTACCGGTGGGTCTTCTGAGAGCGGAAACGGATGGTCGGGCTGGCGGGATTTGAACCCACGACCTCTTGACCCCCAGTCAAGCGCGCTACCAAGCTGCGCCACAGCCCGTTGTTCAACCCCAACTTTAACACCAACCACACCGACCTATCCTTCCTTTGGATAAACCGGTGAACCAACCCATTCTGCTAGCTTGCCGGATACCCTCGTTAAAGGGAGCGATGGTTTGACCGACAGAAACCCCTTGGAGATAACCGAACCCGATGCCGGGCTTTGGACCTGGCCCAACCTGATCTCCCTGTTAAGAATCCTTGCTTTACCGGTCTTTCTTTGGATACTGCTCGAGGCCGATAATCCATTCCTGGCTGCGGTTGTTCTCGGCGTCGTCGCGGTAGGCGACCTGTTTGACGGGAT
>VXRE01000095.1:0-35747 GCA_009838635.1 Acidimicrobiia bacterium
CCACTGGGCCACCCTCCAACTCCCCCCAACCCTCATCGACTACGTCCTAGTCCACGAACTAGCCCACATCCACGAACTCAACCACACCCCAGAATTCTGGTCTACCGTCAACCGCCTAATGCCCGGCCACGAGACCCACAGGACCACCCTCGCCGTCGTCGGTAAACACATCTGGCTCGGTCAATCGCAACCTTGACAGAACCGCAAGAGTCAGCAGTTGACGGGCGCAGAGTGTCCGTCATCCGTCTATAAAGCGTCGTAACCCTGGTCCAGTCTCGGATGCATGCACGACCATAACGTCCGCGCCGAAGATGTCGGACCATGGCGGGTCGAATTCACCTATACCTACAGTTGGTTTGGTCTAGAGTAGAGCTGAAATCTTTGAGGGGGTGCTGTCCAAGATGAGCCATCGAGCAGCCTTGTACAGGTTACAGATTCGGCCCAAGCGACAAGTAAGGGGATGGTGCCTCCTCGGAGACTATGACGAAGCCGGAACCTGGGTGGGAGAAACGATACAGAAAGCTCTAGTTGGTCATACATCGACAAACTATGACAGAACAGTCGAAGCCACGTTCGGAGAGGAGTCACTTCCTCACCTACCGCCTAACACGGTCGGCGTCCAGATTCTCAGTGGTAAGTCCGGTGTCTCGTCCGTTCTGACAAGGGGTGGACTGACACGCTTCGTCCGGACTCCAGACGACTCCGAAGTGATGCGCTCTGCAGCGTTGTTTTCGCTTCCTCCTCACCGGACAGAAGGATGGCTAGTGGTACACGTACCACACCGTCGGGGGTGCAAGACCATCCTTCATGATGCGCTTCGGGCGAACTTTGGTAAGCGTGGCTATGTCATAAGCATAACACCGTTTGTCCCCGAGGATGCCTTCAGGGCATTGATAGAGCAGGCAAGAGTCAGCAAGGTAACACTGACAAAACGTGAATTAGAGCGCTCAGATCGGTTTGCAGAAGCTGCCCAATGGGGTGACAATAAACTTGACAGGATTGAATTGACCTTTAGAGGCCGACGCTTAAGGAGCCTCAATAAGGATCCCATTCGTAGGTTCTTGGCAAAGCCCAGTGAAGAAACAAGGAATAGAATCATTGAATTCGGTGGTTTACAGTTCGATGATGCAGCAGTAACAGTAGCTATGCCACGAGGTGGGCAACGTACCTTCCACTTGGAGTCTCATCAGAGTGGCCATCCGTTTACAGTCGGTCTTAGAGTGGGCAATTCTCAGGAAGACGAGTACGGAATTGACGCGAGCACTCTGTCTATCGAACTCCAGAGGGTTCTACGTGAAGTTGGCCAGGGCGTGCTATCAGTTGACGGATCCTCCGGATAGGCCCCCGGATGGCCGCCAGATCAAGAATCAGTCCGTTACCAATTCTTGTAACTCATATTGAGACGCTTCGCGATTCTCACGGAGTACTCCATGTACGTGATGTTGTGGAGCAGTATGCCGTACCCATGATTTTCGGCACCATCGCGTTTACGCTGGACTTCGGTATCTCAGCACGCACGGTTACTGCTCTTGTAACGGTGACGGGTCTGTTCGCTGCCTTTTTCTTTACGCTTAGTATCAATATACTTGGTCGTGCTGCAAGTTTGTTCGAAACCAATCCACGGCCGGGCCGAGCTACGACCCAGTATGCTTTACTCTTGGAAGGTCTCAGCGCGAATGCGCACTATTCTGCGCTCGTTGCCATCCTGACATCTATATGCGTGCTCATCGTCGGTATCTTGAGGAGGGGCTGGGCCGACCGAGTTTTCACGGCAGTTACCGTGATCCTCTTAGTACATCTCGTTGTCACGATCCTCTTTGTTTCGATCCGCGTGTTTCTGCTAACTCGGTCGCGAATTGTAAGAGCTCGAACCGACCGGCAGCAGTGATGTCGTGAAGACGATACGTGGGCAGAGGGCAGGGTCCCGTCCTTCGCCCGTCTCACGCGGAGCTGATGGAGCAGGCAGCACCGGGGTCGTTAGGCCTAATGCAAAAGGGGTGTAAACGCTGGTATCGCCGACCCGAACTGTTTAGCTAGCGATTTCGTCCCCCAAAACAGGCCCTTTGAGCCATCGAGTATCGAAAGCTCCGGTATACCCTGGCCTACAGCCTAAAGAAGAAAAAGAACGGGCGGGGCGGGACCAGCGGGCCGCCGAGACAACCTCGGGCCATTAAACCAAGAGCTGGGTGCGCACCCTACCCCGCTCGTTCTTGCGTAAAACAGCATACCACCCAAACGAACAGGCGTTCGCCCACCCCTAGGTCTAACCATCGACTTAGTTCCCATAGTTGTGGCCGGTTTCAACTACGAGATGGGCCCGGACCTGGCCGCGGCTATGGAGGAGGTCCACCAGGCCAGCCTCAGCAACCCTGACAACTTCTACAACAATCCTCAGAAGCATCAAGAGGCGCTGGAGGGCCTTGGCCGGCTGCTCGATGAGTGGCAGGAGGAGAACGGGGCGTTCACTGATGAGGAGATGGAGGCTGCCCGGCTCAGCCTGTACGGGGAATGACCATCGTCCTCGATGCCGGAGCGCTCATTGTCATCGACCCATCCGCTATGGGTCACGGCGGTAGGCGTGACGGGATGGGGTCGGAGTACGCACGACACGGTTTCCTCGTGTCAGCCACGAGCAGCGGATGGAGATACGGGCGCCGCAGCCGAGCAGGTACGGGTCGGCATCGACACGGATGCGGCGAACGGATGCCGAACCGGCGCCGGTAACAACAGTTCCGCAAGAAACAAACTTGCCGCAGATACAAAATATTCCGCAGAAAACAACTGGCACGCAATACAAGCACAGTAAAGTCCAACTCGTGAACCTGTCCCAAGAGGCCTAGGAAGACCAGGGAGAGGACCTCGTCGGCATGCGTCCCCCTAACCCGTTCTCGCCGTCCTTCGGGATCAGCCCTCCCGTTCTGGTCGGGCGACGCGACGTCTTGAACAGCTTCGACACGGTGTTCGACAACATCCGCAGCCCGAGCTACGCCACCTTGCTATGGGGCTTCAGAGGTGTCGGCAAGACCGTGCTGCTGAATGAGATCGAGGATCGCGCCAAGGCAAGGGGATGGGCGGTGGTCTCCGTTGCAGCTTCCGGACGCCGAGGGTTGGTGGACCGGATTGCCTCCAAGGCCGCTGCTCTCATCTCCTCATTAACGCACGAAGGCCACTCTGGGCCGCGGCGGGCGGTGACCGGCGTCTCGATCATGGGTGTGGGGATTCAAACGGAGCGGGTTCCTATCCCGGTCCCGGACGAGAACGGGAAACCGGATCTGGAAGCGACTCTCGCATCACTGGGAGACCTGCTCGCAGAGCGCGGTACGGGACTGTTACTGACCATTGATGAGCTACATGTGAGCGAGATCGACGAGATCAGGGAGTTCGGCAATGTCTTCCAGACCTCGTCCCGGCGCCAGGAGCGGCCTATCGCGTTCGTAGGGGCGGCCCTCCCCGAGTTGGAGGAGCGGCTGCTGTCCGGCGATGCGAGCACCTTCCTCCAGCGATGCCGCCGGCACGAGATCGGGAACCTGCGCCCGTCGGAGACGGCCGCCGCCCTGCGCCGCCCCATCGAACTCGCCGGAACCCGGATCGAGGACGACGCGCTGACCATCGCGGTGGACGCCTCCGAGGGCCGACCGTATCTCGTGCAGCTGATCGGATACCACGCCTGGGACGACACCGAGGACTTGGAGCGCGGCATCTCGGTCGCCGAAATCCGGCGCGCCGTCGACGACGCAATAGAGCAGTACGGCCAGCATGTCCACGGGCCTGTGTGGTATCGACTCTCCGACCTCGACAAGAGATTCCTGGCAGCCATGCTCACCGACCCCGAGACCAGCACCATCGCCGACATCGGCTCACGGTGGGGCCACAACCCTCGCAGCGTGAGCACCTACCGTAAGCGGCTGATGTCAGCGGGGCTGATCTTTTCCGTAGGTCGCGGCAGGGTGGCCTTCGTAGATCCTTCGGCGCGCCGATTCGTGGCAGCGAGAGCGGCCGCGGAGGGCTTCAGCGATCCGGCAGAACCGAACCACAACCGAACAGACCCGACCACCGGATAAGGTCGGGAGTACGCATGACACAGTTTCCGTACATCAGCGACGAGCGGCGCATGGAGATGCTGGCGCCTCAGCCGGGCAGGGTTCGGGTGGTGATCGATACCGATGCGGCGAATGAGGTCGATGACCAGTTCGCTATCACCTGGGGGCTTCTGTCGCCCGAGCGGCTGGACATCGAGGCCATGGTTGCTGCCCCGTTCTCGCGGGCTTACTTCAGGGAGCCTCTCCTGGCGGCGGCACGGGCGGATGTCGGCGACTCGACCGCGGGCGAGGTTGACGACATCGCGGCCTGGTTGCATAGGCTGAGGGCCGCTGGGATCGAGCCTGAGGAAGTCGAGTTCGAGACGACGGCCGAGGGTATGGAGCTGTCGTACGCCGAGATCGGCACTCTCATGAGGTGCCTCGGCATGCCATCGGACGGGGTGGCGTTCCGCGGTGCTGACCGGTTCATGGAGTCACCCGACGACATCGTGCACAGCGAAGGCGCCCGGCGGATCATTGAGGCCGCCATGGCCGACGACGATCGCCTGCTCCACGTGGTGGCGATCGGGGCGGTTACCAACATCGCGGCAGCGCTTCTGATGGAACCCGAGATCATCACCCGGATGGTGGTGTCCTGGACGTCCGCATACCCGACGTTCGTGAGGTTCAGCAACTCACCCTCGATGAACCTGGTGCAGGACCAGCACGCCTCCCGGCTGCTCTTCGACTCCGGCGTGCCGCTGCTTTACCTGCCGGGCTACTACATCGGCGAGCAACTCGTGATGTCGCTACCGGAGTCGGAGCGGTGGGTCGACGGCCGTGGCGAGATCGGCAGCTACCTCCATTACCTGTACACGCACAACCGCCTGCGGACGCAACGGCTCGTAGAGCCGTTCCCGGGCCAGTCCTGGGTGTGCTGGGACTTCATCAACTTCGCATGGCTGATCGATCCCACCTGGGTACCGACCGCATTCGTGCCGACCCCTGCCCTGGATCAGGATCTCAAGTGGCGGCACCCTCCCGGCCGGCCGTTGATGAGCGAGGCCACGGATGTCGACAGGGACGCGGTATACCGTGACTTCTTCCGCAAGCTCGACCAGCACAGCGAGGCGGTGGGCAACCTTCGTTGAGGGACCGGCTCGGCACCGTCGGTAACGAAGTGCTGCGAGACGGACTTGATCCCGCTAGATCGGGTGTGGTGTATGGCGCGGCATAAGCCTGATCCGGCTCTCTTGTCCATCGGTCACTCGACCCATCCGATCGAGGTCTTCGTGGAACTTCTCCAAGGGCACGCGGTCGAGTCGGTGGCCGATGTGCTGCACCACGCCTTTCTCGCGCTTCAATCCTCAGTTCATCCGGCAAGCCCTGGAGAGAGGCTTGCGGGCAGCCGGTATCCGGTACCTGTTCCTGGGGGAAGAACTCGGCGGGAGGCCCGATGGGGACCGGTTCTACGATCACGAAGGGCATGTGCTCTACGGACGGATGGCGGAGAGCACGCGGTTTGAATCCGGCCTAGCCCTGCTGGTAGAGAGCGCGGAGCGCTCCCGCGTAGCCATTATGTGCAGCGAGGAGAACCCGGCTGGCTGCCACCGTTTCCTGCTCGTTACGCGGGTCTTGCACGATCGAAGTATCGGGGTCGCCCACATCCGTGGTGACGGCTCGAAGCAGCGAACCGAGGACGTGGACGCCTTCCAAGGCTGGTCGGATCCTGTCTACGAGGACGTGTCGCTCATCGATGGGTCGGCCCGGAGTCCATGGAGAGCCACCCGGCCGGTGAAGCGTGGAGGCGGTGCCAGCTAGGAGCACCGCAGCCATAGACTTTGCTGTGAGCGCGGACGAGAACCGATGCTTGGGCCTGACGCCGTGAGGAGGATCCAGTGGCGAGGGTGCTGGTCTTAGGCGCCTCGGGGTATGTGGGGAGCATTCTGAGCCCGGGGCGGGTGCGGCGGGGGGACGAGGTCCGGGCTGCCGGGCGCAGGCCGGAAGCTCTGGCCGACCGCGGGTGGGAGGGTGCCGAGACGGTTCGCGCCGACGCTCTCGATCCTGAGTCGCTGGCTGACGCGTTCGAGGGGATCGAGGTTGTCTACTACCTGATCCACTCGATGGCATCCGGGAAGGACTTTCCGGAACTGGACCGCCGGGCGGCGACTCATGTTCGGGATGCTGCTGCGACCGCCGGGGTGGGTCGCATCATCTATCTGGGCGGGTTGCAGCCGCGGGAGGCGGCCTCGGCACATCTCGACTCCCGGCGGGAGACCGGCGAGGTGCTGCGGTCGGGTTCCGTGCCGGTGACCGAGATCCGAGCCGGGATAGTGGTGGGGCCGGGCTCGGCTGCTTTCGAGGTCATCCGCGACCTTGTCTACCACCTGCCGGTGATGGTGACTCCGCGGTGGGTCGACTCCCGGACCCAGCCGATCGCTTTGGATGACCTGATCGAGTACCTGCTCCGACTTCCCGAGGCTGTAGAGCCCGAGAGCCAGATCCACGATGTCGGAGGTCCTGAGGCCTTGCATTACCGGGATATGCTCATCGGATTCGCCCGGGTCATCGGCAAGCGGCTCCTGATCGTGCCGGTACCGGTCCTAACCCCACGCCTCTCCTCCTACTGGCTGAACCTGGTCACCGCCGTGCCGGCGAGCGTCGCCAGACCGCTGATCGACGGTCTCAGGCACGACCTGGTCATCGATCCCGGCGCCGACCTGGCCACGTCGATTCCTCTCCCTCTCCACACCTATGAAGAGGCGGTGCGGGCGGCCCTCGAGGCCGAGCACGATGCCGAGATGCCGGCGCGCTGGACGGAAGGCTCGTTCGCGATGCGGGACTATCGCTCCGACGTCTCCTTCTACAGCCGTAGCGAACGGGTCGAGCGCGTGTGCGAAGCGGATCCGGAGACGGTATGGGAGGTCATATCGTCGATCGGGGGGAGGAACGGCTGGTATTACGCCAACCCGTTGTGGAACCTGCGGGGCATCCTGGATCGCATGGTCGGGGGAGTCGGTAGGCGCCGGGGCCGCCGCGATCCGACCCGGTTGCGGGTGGGCGATGCGGTCGACGTCTGGCGGGTGGCGGCTATCGAGCCGGGTCGCCGCCTGACGCTCCTGGCGGAGATGCGCCTTCCCGGCACCGCAATACTCGAGTTCGAGGTGCTGCCCGAGGCAGACGGATCCCGCACGGTCACCGCCGCCTACTTCCATCCGGCGGGTGTTCTGGGTCTCCTCTACTGGTACGCGTTGTGGCCGATCCACAAGCGCATATTCGCCGGCCTGGCCGGTGCCATAGTCGAGCGCTCGCTCGAACGGATGCCCGCAAAGGTACGGGTGGTGCCCGACAGCCGGTAGGGACAGCGGCCAGGAAGAGGCCGCGATCGGGATCACGATCTCCTCGCAAGACAGTCGATGAACGCGATTGTGTCGGTGGCGGGTGATAAGTTCGCCTCTGTGGAGGACCTGCACCGGACACACGCTCCGAACCGATCGGGCAACAGGCCGTGGCGTTTTTGATCCACGTCGGGTCGCATCCCGACGAGTTGGTAGGCGGGTTGTGCGAGATGCTGGCGTCACCCCCGGACGATCCCTTCGCGCAGGAGGTGGTGGCCGTCCCGACGCGCGGTATCGAGCGCTGGCTCACCCAGCGGATCGCCTCGGAATTGGCCGACCGGACCTCCGGCGACGGGGTGTGCGCCAACGTGGAGTTCCCCTCGCCGCGTCGCCTCGTCAGGGACGTGCTACAAGCCGTTCCCGAACTGGCTTCGGCGCTGGATGCCTGGGAGGGACCCGCTCTGACCCGCACCGTGGTATCGGTGGTGGACGACCACCTTGATGAGCCGTGGATGTGGCTCCTGGCCCGCTTCATCGACGCCCCGAACGCGGTCGGCACGCTCGGCAACAGCCAGCGCCTGCGGGCGGCCCGCAAGATCGCCGGACTGTTCACCCGCTACGCCCGGCGCCGGCCCGAGATGGTCCGGGCCTGGATGGAGGGGGAGGATGCCGGACCCGATGGTGGGGCCCTTCCCGAGGCGGACCTCTGGCAGGCTCGGCTGTGGCGCTTGGTCCGGGCACGGATAGGCACGCCCGGCCTGGCGGAACTGATCCCCTCGGCCCTGGAGCCGATCCGGAGCGGTGCGCTCGACCTGGACCTGCCGGAGCGGATCTTCGTGTACGGGCTCACATCGGCGGACCCTATGGATGTCGAGGTGTTCGATGCGCTGGCCGCTACGCGCGATGTACACCTGCACCTGTTGCATCCGTCGCCCGTCCTGTGGCGGGACACGGCGGTCCTTGCGGAACGGGGCGGGGTCGGCGCCGCGCCGGGAAGGGCGTCCGATCCCACTGCGCAGCTGCCTCACCATCCGCTGCTGCGCTCCTGGGCGCAGGAGAGCCGCGAGCTCCAGCTGGTACTGGCGAGCCGCAGCCATACGGGCGAACCATCCGCAGGGATATCGGGCTCCGCGGGCACCACTTTGCTCGGGCGTCTCCAGCACGACATCCGCGCCAACGCCCTTCCCGCCGGGGGCGCTGCTCCGGTCGGTAGCCCCGCCGACGGAGACCGGTCGGTCCAGATCCACGTCTGTTACGGCGCCCGGCGGCAGGTGGAGGTCCTTCGTGACGCCATCCTCCACGTGTTCGCGGCCGACAGCACCCTGGAACCCCGGGACGTCGTCATCATGACGCCCGATCTCGCAACCTTCGCCCCTCTCCTCGAAGCGGTGTTCCTCGGCCATGCCGCCGGCGGGGATCCCGATGCTGGCGCGGATGCCCTGCCTGACCTGCGCCTCCGCATCGCTGACCGGGCGCCCGCCGCCACCAACCCGCTGGTCCGGTTCGCCGCAACCGTCCTCGACCTGGCCTGCGACCGCCTCGAAGCGGGCACGGTCCGCGAGCTGGTGGCGATGCAGGTCGTGCGGCGACTGTTCGGCTTCGACGAGGAGACGGCCGACGCGATCGCCGCGGTTATCGAGGACACCAACGTGCGGTGGGGCCTCGATGCCGACCATCGCGCCCGGTGGAACGCCGGCCGGGTGGGTGACCACACCTGGCGGCGCGGGCTCGACCGGGCTCTGTCCGGCGTCTTCTACTCGGACAGCAGCGTGCGCGTGGTCGGCGCCATCGCCCCCCTCGACGGGGCCGAGGGGCAGGAGGCATTGCCGATCGGTCTCCTGGCCCAGATCATGGACCGGATCGTGGCGGTCCGGGAGCTTCTCGGCGAGCCTCGGCCCTACTCCGAATGGGGCCCGGCCATCGCCGGGGCCGTGCGCCTGCTGGCGGCGCCCGCCTGGGACGACCAGTGGCAGTGGGGCCAGTTGGAGCGCCTGCTCGAGGAGAGCTTCCCGGGGGTGGAGGCAGGCGGTGACGATCCGCTGCTCGATCCTGCTGAAGCCCGGTTGGTGGTGGACTACTGGTCGCGGGATGTGCCGAGCCCCCTGCACTTCAGGACCGGGGACATCACGGTGTGCACGCTGGTTCCGATGCGTTCGGTGCCCTACCGGGTGGTGTGCCTGCTCGGGATGGACGACCAGCGCTTCCCCAGGAGCAGCCGCGCCGACGGAGACGACCTGCTGGTCGACAACGAGATCATCGGTGACTCCGACCGCGGCGCGGAGGACCGCCAGCTCCTCCTCGATGCGGTCATGGCGGCCGGGGACCAACTGATCGTCACGTACTCGGGGCGTGACCCTCTGACCAACGCCGAGTACCCGCCGGCGGTCCCGATCGCCGAGTTAGCAGATGTGCTGTCCGACATGGCGGGGGAGGCAGGTCTCGAGAGCCTCCGGACCCACCATCCTCTGCAGCCGTTCAGCGATATCAACTTCGTCTCGGGAGGCCTCGGTGTGTCCGGACCGTGGGGGTTCGATCCCATGCAGTTCGAGGGGTCGCTGGCCGTCCAGCATCGCACCGGTGGGGAGGTGCCCCATCTCCTGTTGCCCGCCCCCGAGGACGAGGTCTTCTCGGAGATCCGGCTCGCTGACCTGGGCCGCTTTCTCGAGCATCCCGCCCGCGAGTTCATCCGCAGCAGGCTCGGCTTCTTGATCCCGCGCCAGGGAGAGATCCCCGACGACACAGTGCCCACCGAACTCGGCCCCTTGGAGGAATGGCAGGTCACCGACCGCTTCCTCGCCGGACTGCTGTCGGGCTACCCGATCGAGATGCTCGAAGCCCATCAGCGAGCCGGCGACACCGTGCCGCCCGGCCACCTCGGGCGGGCGGGCCTCGACCGGGCTCGGCAGCGGGCGTTCGAACTGTGGACGGCCGCCACGGAGGTGGGATACGACCCGGAGCGGCACGAGCAGTTCGCCGGAGCGGTGCGGGTGGGCGGCCGCACGGTCGAGGGCGTAATAACGGCCGATCCGGGCGCATCCCGAGTCGACATGGTCACCCCGTCGAGGCTCAAGGGTAAGCAACGCCTGAGAGCCTTCCTCCAGATGGTCTTCCTGTCCGCGCTGGACCCGCACCACTCCTGGCAAGGGTTGCTGATCGGTCGCCACCTGCGGGGCGACAAGCTCCGGAGCGTGAAGATCGGACCGATCCGCGGTGACGCGGAGCGCCGCCGGCACCAGGCGGAGAGTTTGCTGTCGGGGCTCGTCGACCTGTACGTAGAAGGCCTCACCACCCCCATGCCTTTGCCCTGCGAAACGGCCTTCAACTGGCAGATGAAGGTGGGCGGAGATCTCGGAAGCGCCCGCAAGCAGGCCGAGAAGGCGTGGGAGACGGACCGTTTCTCCCCGGAGGCCAAGGATCCGGCCAACGAGTTCCTGTTCCCGTACCTGGGGACCATGTCCGCCCTGGAGCGGAGTCCCTTCCCGGACCACGCCCGGAGGCTGTGGGGGCCGATCCTCCCGCTGCTGGTGGAGAAGTCGCTATGACCGAGATCGGTCGTTACGACCCCTACGCGCTGATCGGCGGCGGTCGCACGGTCATCGAGGCGAGCGCCGGTACCGGCAAGACGTTCACGATCGCGGCCGTGGTCACCCGCCTGGTGGCCGAGGAGGGGCTTCCGCTCGAGCGCATCCTCGTGGTCACCTTCACCCGGGCTGCCACGGCGGAGCTCAAAGACCGGATCAGGCGGCGGATCGTCACCACCCTCGGTGCTCTGCGCGGTTCCCATGCCGGGCCGTTTGACGACCACGTCAGCGTCCTGCTCGACGCCGGCCCCGACCGGCAGGGTGAGTACTCGGAACGGCTCGAGGAGGCTCTGACCCACTTCGACCGCGCCCAGATCTTCACCATCCACGGCTTCGCGCTCCGGTTGCTGGAGAAGCTCGGTTTCCGGTCACGGCTCGCCGGCGACATGGAGCCCCGGGAGATCGACGAACTGCTGTTGCGCCGGGCCGCCAGTGATCTGGTGGTGGGTCGTTTCGCCGCTCCCCGGCCGGATGACAGATTAGAGCAGGTCACCCAGGAGCACCTGGCCCAGATCGGAAAGGTCGTAGTGACTGTCCCCGATGCCCGGATCACGCCTGCGCCGGACTCCGTGGACGGACTGGCCAGGGTCCGGGCGGAGATGGCACGGGAGATGAAGTCGGTACTGTCCCGGCGGCTCTGGGCGGAAGGCACGGTCACGTTCGATGACACCCTGGTGGAGGCCCGCGACGCGCTGAACGAGGAGCGGGTCGGCGCCGGCGCCCGCGATCTGTTGAGAAGGCGCTTCTCCATCGCCCTGGTCGACGAGGCCCAGGACACGGACCCCATCCAGTGGCAGATCCTCAGGGCGGTGTTCGACCAGTCCCGGCTGGTCGTGATCGGGGATCCGAAGCAGTCGATCTACGCCTTCCGGGGCGCCGACATCGAGTCTTACCTCTCGGCTGTCGAGGACCCCGCCGGCCACCGCACCCTGGCCACCAACTGGCGCAGCGACGGCCCGCTGATCGGAGCGCTCGACGCGCTGCTGGCAGGAGCCACCTTCGGGGACGACCGTATCGGCTACCGGCGGGTGCGGGCATCCGACCGGAACCGGACCGCCCGGATCCGGGGCGTCCGCGGAGCCCTGGAGATCCGCCGTTTCTCGGACGACTTCCCGCTGCCGCGCCAGCAGTTCAGACCGTTCTTCTACGTGAGGGAGGCTCGGGAGGCAGTCGCCTCGGACGTGGCCTCGGAGGTGGTCCGGCTCCTCAAAAACGAGGTTCTCTTGACGGATGACGACGGTGAGGAACGACGGGTGGCCCCGGGGGACATCGCGGTGCTGTGCCGTACCGGGATGCAGGTCGGGATGATCCGGGACGCCCTCGCGGCCGCGAGCGTCCCGTCGGTGGTGGCCCGGACCGGGAGCGTGTTCGCCACCCCGGCGGCCGAGCACTGGCGCCGGTTCCTCCTTGCGATCGAGCGGCCCAGCCGGGCGGACTACCTGCGCCTGGCGGCCACCACCCCGCTCGTCGGTATGGACCTCCCCGAGGTGGCGGGTCTGGAAGGGGACACGATCCTCGACCTGCAGCAACACTTCCTGCGCTGGCAGGGCCTGCTCCACGACCGCGGGGTGCCGGCCATGTTCGCCGACATCGACCGGACCACGGGTCTCACCGCTCGGGTCCTCGCCCGGTTCGAGGGCGAGCGGGAGCTGACCGACCTCAACCACATCGCCGAGGAGATGCATTCCGCCTGGCGGAGGGGCCGGATCGGGTCGTTGGTGGTGTGGATCGAGGCCGCCATGGATGAGGCAGTCCGCAACGCCGAGGCGAACGTGGAGGATGCCGAGTCCCGCCAGCGCCGGCTGGACACCGACGCGGCGGCGGTGCAGGTCCTGACGGTGCATGCCGCCAAGGGCCTGGAATACCCCGTGGTGATGGCGCCATACCTATGGGACATCCCCCGACCCCCGGTCAGGATCCCGGTCTTCCACGGTCCCGAGCCTGCTCCGGAGGGGGAACCCCGAAGACGTGTCATTGACGTCGGCGGTCCCACCTCGCCCGGCTTCAAGTCGCACCAGGAGATTGCCATGTCCGAGGAGGCGGCCGAGGAGGGACGGTTGCTGTATGTCGCGCTCACCAGGGCCAAGCACCGCCTGGTGGTGTGGTGGATCGAGAACACCATGTACTCGGACCGGACCAAGCTCCATCAGATCCTGAGCCGCGGGGGTGATCCTGAGAGCGAGATCGAGCGGCTCGTAGAGGTCTCCGGGGGGACCATCGGCCAAACCATCCTGCGCAGGCCCCAGCCGACGGTGCCGTACACGGGGGAGCACCGGACTCCCGGCCGGCTCGAACGGGCCCGCCTCGATCGTTCCCTCGACTACTTCTGGCGGCGGGTCTCCTTCACCTCCTTGTCACCGGACCGTCCCCTGGGCGGGGAGACGGACACCATGGACGAGCCTGACCGGGTCGATGAACCGGCGGACGTCGGCGAGCCGGGCGGCGCCGGCGGCGGGCTCTTGATGGACGATCTCCCTCGGGGGCCCCGGTTCGGGTCGCTGGTGCACCGGATCTTCCAGAACGTGCCCTTCGACTCTCCGGATCTCTCCGCGGCGATCGGCTCCGAACTGGCCCGGCTCACCCGGCACGCTTCCTGGGACTTCGAGACGGATGCCTTCGTTCGAGGGATGGCTGCCGCGATGCGAACACCCCTTGGACCCGGAGGCGATGCCCCGTCCCTGCGCGACCTGGATCCGGGGCGGACCCTCAAGGAGGTGGGCTTCGAGCTGCCGCTCCGTACTTCCGCATCGACCACCTCCCTGCGTGAGATCGCGGCGGTGGTGCTCCAGCGTCTGGACGAAGACGACCCCCACCGCGGCTACTTCTCCCGGCTGGGGGACCTGGAGCCTCATCCGTTCCGCGGTTTCCTGACCGGGGAGATCGACCTCGTCACCGTGCTTCCGGGCCGCCGCGGCGACCGCTACGTGGTGATGGATTTCAAGTCCAACACGCTTCCGGCCGCAGGAGAGCTACCCGCCGCGACCGACTACGGGCCCGGCCCGCTCGTTGCGTCCATGCACCACGGCAACTACGTGCTCCAGGCGTTGCTGTACCAGGTGGCTCTCCACCGGTACCTCGAGTGGCGCCTCCCCGGCTACCGTCCGTCCGTCCACCTCGGCGGTTCCATGTACCTGTTCGTGAGGGGCATGATCGGTCCCGACACCCCGGTCATGGACGGGGAGCGCTGCGGGGTGGCGCGCTGGTTCCCGCCCCCGCAGGCAGTGGTGGCTGTGAGCGATCTCTTCGCAGGGCGTCGATGATGGTCGCCTCCGGACGGCTCGAAGCGGCCATCGCCGGACCGCAGGCCGTGGCCGGCGCGTCCGGCTTGCTGGCGGCCTTCAACGAAGGGGGTGCGCTCTCGCCGCTGGAAGTCCACCCGGCGATGGTGATCAGCCGCTTGTGGGACGAGTCAGACCAGGCGGTGATGCTGGCGGCCGCCCTGGCCGTCCGGGGCACCCGCTTCGGGCACGTATGCATCCGGCTCGATACGCAGCGGGAAGCGATGGTGATCGAGGGCCAGCCTCCGGAGGTGGTGGAGGCGCTTCCCTGGCCGGATCCGGAGGAGTGGATGGCGGCGGTGTCGGGCAGCGCGATGGTCGGCGACGGCAGGGGAGAGGAGCCTCTCGTGCTGGACGGCGATCGCCTCTACCTCGAGCGTTACTTCCGGCACGAGGAGCGGGTCGTCAACCTGGTCGGAACCCGCACGGCCGTGCCCCGGGCCACCCTCTCTCCGGAGTCCCGGACGGTTCTGGACGAGCTGCTTCCGCCTGTCTGGGAAGGCAGGCCGAACCTCCAGCATGTCGCCGCCGTCAGCGCTCTGACCGGGAGGCTGACCGTGGTCGCCGGCGGTCCCGGCACCGGCAAGACGTACACGGTGGCGAGGATGCTTGCGGCCCTGGCCCGCACTTCGGCGAACTTCCCCCGGGTAGCGCTGTGCGCGCCCACCGGGAAGGCGGCCGCCCGGCTGGGGGAGGTCATCGAAGCACTTGCGGCCGAGGCGGAGCACCCGATAGTCCGGGAGAGGCTGGAGACGCTCCAGACGGGCACCATCCACCGGCTCCTCGGGTGGGCGTGGGGCCGAGCCCGGTTCGCCCACCACGAGCGGAACCGGCTTCCCCACGACATCGTCGTTGTCGACGAGATGTCGATGGTATCGCTGCCGCTGGCCGCCAAGCTCATCGCCGCGGTGCGGGCCGACGCCACTCTCGTGCTGGTCGGGGATCCGTACCAGTTGGAATCGATCGAGGCCGGAACGGTCCTCGCCGACATAGTGGGTCCCGCCGCCCGGTCGCCCGATCCGGCCCCGCGGAGTTCGATCCCCGACGCACCCGCGATCACCGACTCTGTGGTCGTGCTGGAGCGGGTGCATCGCTTCGAGGAGCAAGGTCCGATCGCCGATTTCGCCGATGCGGTCCGGGACGCTGATCCGGACCGGGCGATGGACTTGCTCGACCGGGGAGTCGACGGTCTTCACTGGGTGAGGGACCGGACCGAGGCCGGCTTCCGCGGGCTCCGAGACCGGGTTACCGAGCACCGCGCCGGGTTGGTGCGGGCGGCATCGCAGCCGGGCAGCGAGGAGGAGGCGCTGGCCCGCCTGAACGGGATGGCGGTGCTGTGCGCCAACCGCGACGGTCCCGGCAGCGTCGAGCAGTGGAGGCGCGACATTGAGGGCGCTCTCGACGAGAGGTTCCCCGGACTCCGGTACCGGGGCGAGTGGTACCCCGGGCGGCCGCTGATGATCACCAAGAACGACTACAACCTGGGTCTCTACAACGGGGATATCGGCGTGGTGGTCCGGACCGGCCAGGACACGAGCGTCCTGTTCGACCGGGGTGGCGTCCGGTCCTTCCCGCCGGGCTACCTGGGGGAGCACACGACCGTGCATGCCCTGACCATCCACAAGAGCCAGGGCTCCCAGTTCGATGAGGTGGTCGTCTCGCTCCCGCTGGAGTCGTCGCGGTTGCTGACCCGTGAGCTTCTCTACACCGCCGTGACCCGGGCGTCCAGGAGAGTGACGGTCGTAGGTCCCGAATCCGCTATCCGCCTGGGCATAGAACGCTCGGTCCAGCGCGCCTCGGGCCTAAGGTCACGGCTATGGGGATGAAAGTGCCGACTCGGGAGGATTCCGACGACGTGACCTCCCGCCTTGACGCCGTGTACTCCGACGAGCCCTCGGAGATTGACGACGAGTTGCTTGAGGCGCAGCGGAGAGCGTTGAACGACCGCTGGTGATCCGCTGGGGGCTCCGGTGATTCCCCGTTTGGCCTCTCGAGGCTGAACCCGCGTCAACCCCCTCGGGCCGATGTCATCGGGGAACGTTGAGGATGATCGTGACGGCCATCCCGAAGGCGGCGATGATCACAGCCGTGGCCCTCCATACCAGGGCCGTGGTCTCTCTGTGAATGGTCAGTAGGGCTTGTGCGATGTCGGTCCGTACTTCTGCCTGGCTTGCCTCGTCCTTGGCGTCGGAGAGCGGCTCGGTGACCCGTGCGGTGTCCACAGCAGTCATTCTCATCTGCCCTTTCTCATAAAGTAACATATTATTGGTATCCTCAGCATAACAAGACAGTGAGTCAAGTCTCCTTCACATAGCGTGTCCGTTTTTTCGCGACCTCGCCTCGCCACCGGATTGTTCGATCCGCGGCGACCCGGCCGGTCCGGCGGACCTCGCCGAATGGAACCTTCCGGCGGAGATCAAGTTCCTGATGATCTCGGTGGCCGTGACGGTGCTGCTCCTACTGACCTACCAGTTCTTCATCCGGTATACCCCACCCGCCGTCACGTCCGGTCCGTGTCTCGTGCCTCCAGGATCAGCGAACTCGGAATGCTCGTCCGGGCAGCCTCCTTACGCCTCCGTACGTCGGAGACCAAGGTGGCTCGGGATAGGCATCACGTCCTGGTAGAGGTCGAGCCCGGTGGGAACCACGCCGTCCAGTGAGGCGATTTCCGCCGGACCGATGGCGTGCAGCGCTTCGGTGAAGCTGCGGCGCGTTCCGGGCTTCAACTTCGAGTTCAAGCTGAAGGGGGGCGCCGGCCAGTCGACGGTGCGGTCGATCACGCGCAATCCCGCCACTTCCTCCGGCCTCTCGGCCAGCGCGTGCTCCCACACGGTCACGTCGACCGAGGCGACATCACAGGTCCCGTCGGCCAGCGCTGCGAGCGAGGCCCGGTGCGAGCCGGTGACGGCCTGGTCGGCGAACCACCTGCCGGGGAAGGCTCGCTCGACATGGGCTTGGAGCCCGAGGAAGCCGGACCAGGACTCGACCTCGTTCACGGCCAGCCTGGTCTCAAGCGCGGCGCCCAATGACAGCGGTCCGGACTCACGGGTGACTATCACCGCGTGGTAGATCGGCCCCCCGTGGCCGGCGAAGACCGGTGCACCCACGATCGCGTGGGACATCCGGCCGGCCGAGATGAGCGACACGGTCGGGTAACCGCACATCCAGACCAGGTCGAGCGTGGGCGCGTGGCGGAGCGCCTCGATGGTCGTCCTCCCCGCCGTCTGGTCGATCACCACCTCCACGCCGGTCGCCTCCGCGAGGTACTCCACCAGATCACGCATGATGGGTCGCGTGTTGTCCCCCAGATAGGTTGCCGCTCTCAGCGGCCGTTCTGCCTGGGTACCCAACGTCCTCTCCAGGTTGCTAGTTGCTAGTCACTAGTCGATACTATCAACTACCAACTAGCAACTAGAAACTAATCAGACCCATGGGCTGTTCGAGTTCCGGTTGCCGAACGTGCCGCCGGTGCGGTACCGGTCCAGGGTGAACGGCTTCAACTCGTAGGGCTTGTCGCCGTACACGAGCATCTGAGCCGTGAGCTTGCCCACCCCGATCATCTTGAACCCGTGGTTGGAGTCGGCGATCACCCACGCGTTGTCACCGATGTGATCGAACACCGGCACGTTGTCGGGTGTGAAGGCTCCGATCCCTCCGTTCCGCCGATCCTTGAAGTAGGGCCGCAGGTTCTCGAGGCGCTTGAACAGCATCCCCAGAGCGGAGCAGTAGTAATCGGCGAACCAGTCTTCTGCCTGGTAAAGGTCATTGAGGTGACCGTAGGGCTCGACCTCCGCCCGAGGACCGATCTTGATGGGGATCGTCCCTCCTTGGAGACCCGGAGCGCCGACCCGCTCGGCCGCGTAGCGCGTGTACACGTAGGTGTGGTCCTTGATCATCGTCCCGTCCTCGCCGTAGATCGGCGTGTCCAAGAGCTCCACGTGCAGGACCGGTGAGTCCCGGTACTGGGCGGTGCGGAAGTCCACGCCCTCGGGGAGGAGCACTTCACCTTCCAGGAGGCGCCAGTAGGTCCACATGTCCATCTGCTCCTCGACGTGACCGTCGGGATAGACGACATCGAGGTGTGACGGGCCGCCGAGCCACTCCCAGTGCGTGGGTGTCCACGCTCCCGCACCGACGACAACCTGTTCGCATGAGATCGATCCCTGGTCGGTCTCGACCGCCGTCACGGAACCTGATGCGTCCAGTTGGTAGCCGGTGACCGTGGTCCCGTAGACGCGCTGCACGCCCCACTGGCGGCACTTCTGATCGAGGCCCCACACGGCGATATGGGTTCCGGCATATCCGGAGCGGTGCTCGTGTAGCACGACGTCGCAGTTCTCGGTCTTGAAGTCGGGCCAAAGCTTGGTCAGGAACGCATGCGCGTCCGATCCCGTGTAGAGGTCCGATGGGTAGCCGCTGGCCGCCTGCGAAGCGTGGAGTTCGATGTAGTCCTCATACTGGTTCGCTTCGCCGACCGAGACGTAACCGACCTGCTGGAAACCGAAGTTCACGGGGTCGGACTCCCACACCTCCACGCTGGCCCGCAGGATGGGGTGGAGTTGGTTGGTCATGTAGAGGTTGCGGACGCAGCCGCAGGCCAGACCGGTGGCGCCGGCGCCGGGGCCCTGCTTGTCGATCAGCACGACATCGCTGCCCTTGCCCTTGCCCGATCGTTCGAGGTACATGGCGAGGTGGTAGGCACTAGACAGGCCATGGACACCTGCGCCGACCACCACGAAGCGGGCGCTCCGCGGCAGGGGCATAGAGCCGAAGACAGGTATCGCCGCCGGATTGGTCAGGCACCCGTCGACTTCGGGAGGCAACGGGCGGTTGGCGAACGGGTACCACTGGTTGTGCCCGGTGGGGTTCGGGAGGTTCATGGGCTTTCCTTTCTCCTTCGAGTTTCGTGTTCGGTAGATGGTTGGACGTAGTCGGCGCCGATCGTCCGCCAGATGAGCGGCACGCCGGGCCGGTAGGCGAGGTGGTGGCGGTTGGGAGCGTCGATGATGGCGAGGTGGGCAGGGCCTCCAGGCGCCAATCGGCCCACGTCCTCGCGCCGGAGAGCGGCCGCCCCGCCGGTCGTTGCGGCGGCTATCGCCTCGTCGATGGTCATGTTCATGTCGCGCACCGCCAGCGCGATGCAGAACGAGATGGACGTGGTGTAGCTCGACCCGGGATTGCAGTTCGATGCGATGGACACGGTGACGCCGGCGTCGATGGCCCGCCGGGCGTCGGGATACGGTTGGCGGGTGGAGAAGTCCGCCGCCGGCAGGAAGGTGGCCACGGTATCGCTGGCGGCGAGGGCCTCGATGTCTTCGTCGGATAGGTAGGTGCAATGGTCCACCGACGCGCAGTCCATCTCCACGCCGAGGCGGACTCCGGGACCGTAATCCAGCTGGTTGGCGTGGAGGCGTAGACCGAGGCCGGCGGCGCGGCCCGCCTCTAGGACCGCCCTCGACTGGTCGGCATCGAAGGCTCCTTTCTCGCAGAACGCGTCGATCCAGCGGACATGGGGCCGGACGGCCTCGAGCATCGGTCCGCACACCAGGTCGACGTATTCGTCGGTCCTGCCCAGGTACTCGGTCGGCACCACGTGCGCGCCCATGAAGGTGCTCTCCGGGGTGGACTCGGCGGCGAGCGATGTGGTCGCAACCTCGGATTCGACCGACAGCCCGTACCCGGACTTGATCTCCACGGTGGTGGTGCCGGCCCGGTGGACCTCTTCGAGCCGCCGGGCCAGGCCTGCCCGCAGGCCTTCCCGACCTGCCGTGCGGGTGGCTTCGGTCGTGACCCGGATCCCTCCGCCGTCGTAGGGTTCGCCCGCCATCCTCCGGGTGAACTCCTCCGCCCGATCGCCGGCGAACACCAGGTGGGTGTGCGAGTCGACGAACCCCGGCATCACGCACCTGCCTCCGGCGTCCATGCGCTCGTCCGCCGCCGCGCCGGTGGCACCTACCGAGACCACGGTGTCACCGTCGATCACCACCGAAGCGTTCTCGACGATGCCGAGCGGGCCCGCTCCGAGCTCGGGGACGTTGGTGACCAGCTCGCCGATGTTGTCGATCACCAGCGTCATGCCGCCACCACCTTGGCGATGGCGGAGTCGAGTTCGCCAGCCACATCGACCGACACGTGGGCGCCGCCGACCACGACCGGCCGGCCACCGACCACGAGGTTGTGAACGTCAGCGCCGGAGGCGGCGAACATCACCGCGTCGAGGATGTGGGGGGCGTCGATCCCCGCCAGGCGAACCGAGTCCAGGCCGATGCTGGTGAAGTCGGCCAGATAACCCGGCCTGATGACGCCTCCGTCCTTCCAGCCGAGCGACCGGTACCCGTTGACGGTGGCGATGGCGGCGAGGCTCTCGGTGGGGTGGATTCCCCGCCGGTTGGTCAGGGTCCTCGCGCCCATCTCCACGGCCCGCGCCTCCTCGAGGATGTCGATGACCGCGTGGGAGTCCGATCCCGCGCAGAGGGCTGCCCCCGCCCGGGCCAGGCTGTGGCTGGGGCCGATCCCGTCGGCCAGATCGCGCTCGGTCGTGGGGCAGATGCAGCAGCTGGCGCCGGAGGCCCCGATCAGGTCGACATCGGTGCCGGAGACATGCGTGGCGTGGACGAGGGTGGTGTCCGGGCCCAGCGCGCCTGCCCGGGACAGCACGTCCGTCGGTGTCCGACCGTGGACCTCGAGGCAGGTCTCGTTCTCGGCCGGTTGCTCGGAGACATGAACGTGGAGGGGCATGGCCCTGTCCCTGGCCCAGCGCGCCGCTATCCCGATCGACTCCGGATCGGCGGCGCGGACCGAGTGGACCGCCGCCCCGACCCTGGCGCCCGGTCCCGGTGCGCTCGTCCGCAGGCTCTCGACCCGGCGCGTCCACGCCCGGACCGACCCGTCGCTGAACCGGGCCTGTTCGGGATGCAGTGGGGAGTACCCGGATCCCGAGCCGGGGGAGAGCCCTCCGTGCAGGTAGAGCGTGTCCAGCAGGGTCAGGCGGACTCCGGCATCACGCGCCGCGGCCACCAGGCTCGCCCCGAAGGCGTTGGGATCGTCATAGGGATCCCCTCCGGGCCGGTGGTGGACGTAGTGGAACTCGCCCACCACGCCTACTCCCGCCAGCGCCATCTCGGCGAAGGTCGCCCGGGCGAGCAGGTAGTAGTTCTGCGGATCGAGGTTGGCTGCGACCCCGTACATCAGGTCGCGCCACGTCCAGAAGGTTCCCTCGCCGCCATGGGTCCGGCCCCGCAATGCCCGGTGGAAGGCGTGGCTGTGGGCGTTGGCCAGCGCGGGGAGGGTCAGGCCGGGCAGTTCGATGGCGTCGCGGGGAGGCGACCCGCGGCCGGGGGAGACGCCGACGATGCGGTCACCGTCCACTTCGATCAGCACTCCGGGGACGGCCCTCGGGCCGCCCATCCAGGCCAACTCGCACCAGTAGCGGCTGCTCATGAGCCCACCTCGGCCACGAAGCGGGTGATGCGCTCGACGAAAGGCTCACGGTGATGCCGGTCGAACTCCTCCCAGGTGCTGAGGGTCTTGGGGTCGATCCGGTCGACCACCAGGACGCCGTCAAGGTGATCGCACTCGTGCTGCCAGGTCCCGGCGGTGAGGCCGCGCAGGACTCGTTCATGATCGGTCCCGTGGCGGTCGGTGTAACGGACGCCGAGGTTGACCCGGCGTTCCAGTTCACCTCGCAGCGGGACCGACAGGCATCCCTCGTTGATGATCACCGTCCGGTCGTCGAGAACGTCGAATTCGGGGTTGATCGCCACCGTGAGGGGGATGGGCGGCTTGTAGGGATAGCGCGGGTTGTCGTCGACCTCCATCACCATGATCCGCACGGGCTCGCCTATCTGGGTAGCGGCGATCCCCGAGCCGTTGGCGTGCCGCATGGTGTCGATGAGATCGTCGATGAGGTCCTGGATCGCCGGGAGCGGGATGTCGCGGCTGGACACCTCTGCGGCTCGCACCCGCAGCCCCGGGTCCCCGATGGAGAGGATCGGCCTGACCGTCATGGCCGGCCCGGCCAGGGCTCTGCGGATGTGATCCCTCCGGGGAGTGTCCGGACGGCGTGCCACATCGGGTCCGAGTCGTAGTCCCAGTACTTGCTGATGTCCACGGTCACCCGGCCGTCGCCGATCGGGCCCCCGCGCAGCCGCCCATTGTGGATGCGGACGTTGTGGTAGACGACCGGGGACAGCACCTCGGCCGCTTCTACGTGAACCGCGCTGTGGCGCCAGGACTCACGGTCCCCGATCTCCTGGTGCACCACCAGGTTCGCCCATTGCTTCGGAGTCCTCTCCATGGAGCTGTAGCTGAGGATTCCCGGGTACTGCCGGAACTCCGAGATCACGTCGATGTCGAACTCGTCGATCGCTTGCGCCTCCGGTGTCGAGCGCCGGTTCCCGAGAAAGCCCACGATCAGCACATCCGTACCCTTCAGCAGGGTCGCCGGGTCGCACATCACGATCCTGCGGCGCAGCCCGTCCTCTTCCCAGGTCCGGATCTCGTACGGGCTCAGCACCAGTTCGCCCGCCCTGGCGCGGCGAATTAGCGTCCGCAGGTCCCGGCGGAGGTGGTTCAGCACGGCGAGGTCGGCCTCGTAGTGAAGTAGGTCCGCGCACGGATGGCCGGCGCGGTTCTCGTCGGTACGAAGGCGGGTCGGGCTGTAACGGACAGGCTTCACGCAACTCCTTTCAATAGTCGGTGGCCACGCCGCCCTCGCGGGCTCGGCGGGCGACGAAATCATCGAGTTCCTCACGGACCGCGGAATCCATCAAGGGGGGCTCGTAGGCCGCCAGTAACTCCCTGGCCAGGGTCTCGGCCCGCCGGGCGGGATCGGGCCGTCCGGCCTCGTCCCAGGTCTCGAAGTTGCTCCAGTCGGAGAGGAGGGGGTTATGGAAGGCGTCGCGGTAGCGGGCCTGGGTGTGAGCGGTGCCGAAGAAGTGGCCGCCCGGTCCGACATCGGCGATGGCTTCGAGGGCCAGCGAGCCTTCATCGGTGGCCGGTGGTTCGAGCGCCGCGCAGATCATCTGCAGCAGGTCGGCGTCCAGCACCATCTTCTCGAAGGACGCCCGCAGCCCGCCCTCGAGCCACCCGGCCGCGTGCATCACCAGGTTGGCGCCGCCCATCACCGCTCCCCACAGCGAGAACATGCTCTCGTACGTGGCCTGGAGGTCCACGGCGTTGGAGGCGTTGGCGTTGGACGACCGGTACGGGAGGCTGTAGCGGCGCGCCAGCTGGCCGCCGGCCAGCGCGGCCTGCAGGTATTCGGGGGTCCCGAACGCGGGAGCGCCCGATTGCATGTCCACGTTGGATGTGAACCCGCCGTACACCACCGGCGCTCCCCGTCGCACGGCCTGGGTGAGGGCGATGCCGGCGAGGGCCTCCGCGTTCTGCTGGACCAGCGCTCCGGCGACGGTCACCGGGGCCATCGCTCCCGCCAGGGTGAAGGGGGTGACCACCACCGGCTGGTTCCGGGCCGACATCTCGAGGATGCCCTCGATCATCGGGGTGTCGAGCCGCAGCGGCGACGAGGTGTTGACCACCGTGAACAGGGAAGGCTGGGACTCGAGCTCCTCGTCGGTTACCGCCCGGGCGATCCGGGCCATCTCGATCGTGTCGAGGGTCCGCTGCCGGCCGAGACTGTAGGTGTGGATGGCCTTGTCGCTGAGCGTGAGGAGATCGTGGGTGGCGTGAAGGTGCCGGACCGAAGGATGGAGGTCGGTGGGTTCCACCGGGTACCCGCCGTGCAGGTGCACGACGTTCAAGTGCTGGCTAAGGCGCACGAGTTGCCTGAAGTCGTCCCGGTTTCCCGTACGCCGGTCACGGCCGAGACCCGAGACGTGGGGCGGGCTGGCCACCGCCGCGAACGCCAGGTGGTTCCCTCCGAGGCGGAGGCTGTGGGCGGGGTTGCGGGCGTGGAGGGTGAACGCGGGCGGTGCGTGGCCGACCAGTTCGGTGACCATCTCGGGATCGAAACGCAC
Organism: Acidimicrobiia bacterium; assembly: GCA_009838635.1. GTDB lineage: Bacteria > Actinomycetota > Acidimicrobiia > Spongiisociales > Spongiisociaceae > Spongiisocius. Next base: position 24,194 of record VXRE01000095.1, read on the forward strand.
CCGGGCCGAGTCGGGGTCGACATCCGCTCCCTCCCGACCGAGAAGCGTCCTGGCCTCGAGGTGGAGCATGTCCATCCCCACGTCGCGCAGTACTTTCAGTGATGCCTCGTGGATGGCTTCGACACCGTCGTCCGGAATGGCCCGGACCGGCGGCCAGTGGAGCCTCGGCTGCCGGAACGGGAGCTGGGGGTTGGCGGGGCCGCGGTCGGCGATGCGGGCCCGGCGCCCGCCCCGGCCACGTCGTGCAGCCATTACGCGTCACCCGTTTCCGCCATCGGGATGCGCACCCCCCGATCGGCGGCAACCCGGGTGGCCAGTCCGTAACCGGCGTCCGCATGCCTGATGACGCCGGTGGCCGGATCGTTGAGGAGCACGCGTTCCAGCTTTCGCGCCCCCAGATCCGTGCCGTCGGCCAGGCACACCTGGCCGGCATGGATGGAGCGGCCGATCCCGACCCCTCCTCCATGATGGATGCTGACCCACGATGCCCCGGACGCCGTGTTGACCAGCGCGTTGAGGAGAGGCCAGTCGGCGATGGCGTCGCTGCCGTCCGCCATGTCCTCGGTCTCGCGGTACGGCGAGGCGACCGATCCGGAGTCGAGGTGATCCCTCCCGATCACGATGGGCGCCTTCAGCTCTCCTGACCGCACCATGTCGTTGAACCGCAGTCCCAGCCGGTGGCGCTCGCCGTAGCCCAGCCAGCAGATCCGGGCGGGAAGCCCTTGGAAGGCGACCCGTTCCCCGGCCAGCGTGATCCAGCGCCGCAGGCCCTCGTCCTCGGGGAACTCCTCGAGGACGGCCCGGTCGGTGGCCGCGATGTCGGCCGGGTCGCCGGACAGGGCCACCCAGCGGAACGGTCCCTTGCCCTCGCAGAACAAGGGGCGGATGTAGGCGGGCAGGAATCCCGGGTAGGCGAACGCCCGGTCGTACCCGCCGAGATCGGCCTCGGCCCGCAGGCTGTTGCCGTAGTCGAACACCTCCGCTCCGGAGTCGAGGAATCCGACCATGGCCTCGACATGGGTGGCCATGGCGGATCGAGACCGGTCGGTGTACTCGTCCGGTTTGACCTCCCGGAGCTCGTCAGCCTCCTCGAGGGACAGGCCGTCGGGGATGTAGGCCAGCGGGTCGTGGGCCGGTGTCTGATCGGTCACGATGTCGGCGGCGACTCCGTCCGCCAGGAGGCGGGGCAGCAGTTCCGCCGCGTTGCCTACCAGCCCCACCGAGAGCGGCCGGCGGGCCGCCACCGCCTCCGCGCAGCGGCGGAGGGCGTCCGTGTAGCCGTCGGCGACAACGTCCAGGTAACGGGTCTCCAGACGGCGCTCCGCCCGGTCGGGGTCCACCTCTATGCAAAGGGCTACCCCCCCGTTCATGGTGATCGCCAGAGGTTGGGCGCCGCCCATTCCTCCCAGACCGGCCGTAATGGTGAGGGTGCCGGCCAGGGTGCCCCCGAACCGTTTCCGGGCGATGGCGGCGAAGCACTCGTAGGTGCCCTGCAGGATCCCCTGGGTGCCGATGTAGATCCAGGAGCCGGCCGTCATCTGCCCGAACATCGTCAACCCTAGGTGTCCCAGGCGGCGGAACCCGTCCCAGTGTGCCCAGTCGGGAACGAGGTTGGAGTTGGCGATCAGCACCCGGGGCGCCCACTCATGGGTGCGGAGGACTCCGACCGGTTTGCCCGACTGGACGAGCATCGTCTCGTCGTGGGCGAGGGTGGTGAGCGTCCGGATCATGGCGTGGTAGGCGTCCCATGATCGGGCGGCCCGTCCGGTACCTCCGTACACGACCAGGTCGTCCGGACGTTCCGCCACCTCGGGGTCGAGGTTGTTTGCCAGCATGCGGAAGGCTGCTTCCTGCGGCCAGCCGCGACAGGTCAGGCCGGTTCCGGTCGGGGCGCGGACACCTCCCACCGGCGGGCCTGAACCGGGGTGCCTGATTGCCGTCATCGCAGACCTCGCCGATCCGAAGGGATAGGTGCTCGCAGGCGAACTGCTCCTTGAATATTACCTGATCCGGCTCTATTCTGTCAATGAACAGAAAGCGATTTCAGATAATGAAACTCCAGCCAGCAGCAGAGTCTCAGGATCGGGTGGCCGCGACCCCCGCTCGATCCTCGCGCGGATCCGGATCGACGCTTCACGCGTCACGCTCGGCGGTGAGGGTCCTGAGCCTCCTCGATACGGTTGTGACCGGAGGGGCGGTCGGTTTGACGGAGGCGGCCGAGGCGACCGGCATACCGGTGAGCACGGCCCTGCGCCACCTGCGGGTCCTGACCGGCCGCGGCTACCTGGTCCGGGACGATCTCGGCAGGTACTCGGTGGGGCCGAGCTTCGTACGGGTCGCCCTGGCCGCCTTCCAATCGGGCCCCTACGCCCGGCTCACGGCGGCGGCCCAGCCGGCCCTTCAGCGCCTGGCCGAGGTAACCGAGGAGTCCGCCTACCTGGCGGTCAGGGATGGAAGCGAGGCCGTCTACATAGCGACGGTGGAGAGCCGCAGGGCGATCCGCCACGTCGGATGGGTGGGTAGGTCGGTGCCCGTGGAAGGAACGGCGCTAGGGGAGGCGCTGGCGGCCGAGGTGACGAATCCCGGTCAGCCCCCCGTCCCGTTCTACAACACCGGGGCCATCGAACCCGATGTGACCGCGGTGGTGGCGCCCATCCACGGATCGGTGGGGGTCGTGGGCGCCTTCTCGGTCCTGGGACCGGCGGAGCGGTTGGTGGGGCAGCGCCTGGACCTGACCGCCGAGGCCGTGGTGCATGCGGCCCGGATGACCTCGCTGGCGCTCTTCCCGCGATTGGCGGTGCCGGGTTGACGGTGCTGCTCGAGGGTGCCGGTGTAACGGTCCCGGATGTGGTCGGGATTGCCCGTCAAGGCCAGAGGGTCCGGCTCACGGATGGCGCCCTGGAGCGCATGAGGGCCGCCCGCTCCGTAGTGGAGCAACTCGCCGAAGGTGACCCGGTCTACGGGATCACCACCGGCTTCGGCGCCCTGGCCACCACCACTATCCCGGCGGGGCGGAGGGCCGACCTGCAACGCTCGCTGATCCGGTCCCATGCCGCGGGGATGGGACCACCGGTGGAGGCCGAAGTGGTCAGGGCCATGATGTTCCTGCGGGCGCGGACCCTGGCACTCGGGTATTCAGGGGCGCGGCCGCTGGTCGCCGAGGGGCTGGTAAGCCTGCTGAACGCCGGGATCGTTCCCAAGGTGCCGGAACACGGCTCGCTGGGGGCTAGCGGGGACCTGGCCCCCCTGGCCCACGTCGGGCTCGTCCTCATCGGCGAGGGCGAGGTGATGACCGGCGGAGGGGTAGAGGCGGCCGCGGCCGTTCTGGCGCGGAACGGCATCGCTCCCGTGGCCCTCGCCGAGAAGGAGGGCCTGGCGCTCACCAACGGCACGGACGGGATGCTCGGGATGCTGTGCCTGGCCGTTCACGATGCCTCGTACCTGCTGGCCGTCGCCGACATCGTGGCGGCGCTCAGCGTCGAGGGTCTCCTGGCGACCGACCGGGCCTACGCCGCTGACCTCCAGGCGTTGAGGCCCCATCCCGGCCAGGCCGCCAGCGCCAGCAATCTCCGGGCCGTCCTGGCCGGGTCACCGATCGTCGCCAGCCACCTCCACGACGACCTGCGGGTCCAGGACGCCTACTCGATCCGGTGCACGCCCCAGGTCCACGGCGCGGCCCGCGACACACTGGCCTTCGTTACGGAGGTGACCGACCGCGAGCTGGCCTCGGCCATCGACAACCCGATGGTCCTTCCTGACGGTCGCGTCGAGTCCTGCGGCAACTTCCACGGGGCGCCGGTCGCGCTCGCGGCCGACTACCTGGCCGTCGCCCTGGCCGAGGTGGGCGCCATCGCCGAGCGACGGCTCGACCGCCTGCTCGACCACAATCGCTCCCACGGGCTGCCGCCGTTCCTGGCCGACGATCCGGGTGTCGACAGCGGCCTGATGATCGGCCAGTACACCGTGGCCGCCATGTGCTCCGAGAACCGCCGCCTGGCCGCCCCAGCCTCGGTCGACTCCTATCCCACCTCCGCCATGCAGGAGGACCACGTGTCCATGGGATGGTCCGCGGCCCGCAAGCTCCGCGTGGTCATTGCGAACCTGCGCCGGATCCTCGCCGTCGAGTGGGTCACGGCGGCGAGGTCCATCGACCTGCGGGCGCCGCTCGAACCGGCGGCCGGTACCGCGGCCGCGATCCGGCTGCTGAGGACCCGCGTGCCCGGGACAGGCCCCGATCGCACCCTGTCGCCGGAGCTCCGGGAGGCCGAGGAGCTTATTTCGGAGGAGGCTCTGGTGGCTGCGGTCGAGGCCGCCACAGGCCCACTCGACTGAGGCCGGACCTCTAGGAAGAGAGACCCTCCAGCTTCGACACCAGCTCGTCGACCTGGGCGAGGTAGTCCTCGACGGTCTCGCGTGGCAGCCAGCCTTCGTAGAAGTTGGTATGCAGGGCGCCTGCTAGGCCGAACGCGGCCCGTATCTTCGGGTCTCCGGTCTCGTCCACTAGCCGGTTGACCGCGCGCCAGAGTTCGTGATGGCCGTTGTGGGGCCAACCTCTGGCCTCGGCCATGCTCGTGACCATCTGGGCAGCAGCACCCCAGCCCTTCTCCGAGGCCTGTAAGAGGTCGTCTTCGGCCAGGTAGGTTCGGGCCTTGGCCAGGAACTCCCGTCCGGTAGCGTTGTAATACCTTGTCTTAGTAGTCATGGGGCCATCATATCGCGATGGTGGGGTGAAGGGAAGAGGCATGTTGCACCCCAGCGGGTGGTTCTCTAGTAGCGGCGGTGCGCCGTCGGAGCTTCCCTTCGGCACCTAGCAACCGACTCGTCGGTTTCGGTGCTTGATGGGGGCAGGTAGCCACCTCAAAAGGTGTGGTCCCGGTTCTCTCCACTGGAATCGGTCAGTTCTGAGTGAGCCAACCTCGGGCTTGTGCTACATTGTAGAACATGATGGAGATCGGAATCCGCGCCCTGAAACAGAACGCGTCGGCCGTCGTCAGGCGCGTGGCGGCCGGAGAGTCGATAACGGTCACAGATCGTGGTCGGCCGGTTGCCCGTCTGGTGCCCCTGGGCAAGAGCCGGCTTGAAGACCTGATCGAATCGGGGCGGGCACGGCCGGCGAGTCTGTCGCTGAGCGAGCTACCGCCCCCCGTGCCCGTTCGGCCGGGCCGGCCGGGAGCATCCGAGGCGCTGGAGGAGATGCGCGAGGGCGAGCGGTACTGACCCTTGTTCTACCTGGATACGTCCGCAGCTGTGAAGCTGGTCTTCGCCGAGCCGGAGTCGGCTGCAATGCGCAGGTGGAGCGTTGGCGCAGGGGACCGGGTCCTCTCGAGTGATCTCCTCAGAACGGAGTTGCTGAGAGTCACGAGAAGGGTTGATCCGGAGCATCTGGGGCAGGCCCGAGCGCTTCTCGACTCGCTGGTCCTGTTGAGCCTGTCGGCATCGGTGTGCGAGCGGGCGGCGGTGCTCGAGCCCGTAATGCTCCGCAGCCTCGATGCGTTGCACATGGCCGCGGCCCTCGAGTTGGGTGATGATCTCGAGGGTGTGGTCACCTACGATCGCCGTCTGGGAGAAGGTGCACGGGCAGTGGGAGTCCGGGTTGTCGCTCCGGTATAAGGGGTTAGTCTCGTTGCCGGTGAAGCTGCGTCCCGCGGGAAGGTGTCCCTGTGTGGGCCCGGTGGATCAATAGGTAACAGCCTCCGGGAGTGACGGTACTGAAATGAAAGAAGAGATTCGCGCCGATGCCGCATCAGCACCCTTGGGTCCTTACTCGCAGGGCATGCGGGTCGGCGATCTTGTATTCACGGCAGGGATGGGACCCATCCACCCCGACACGGGCCAGATCGTCGGCGACACGATCGAGGAGCAGACGGAGTTGACCATCGACAACCTGAGCGCGGTCTTGGAGGAGGCGGGCACCAGCCTCGACCATGCCGTCAAGGCGACGGTGCATCTACAGGACCTCGGCGACTTCGCAGCCTTCAACCGGGTGTACGAGCGCCGCTTCGGTGATCCCAAACCGGTCCGCACCACCGTGGGCAGCGACCTCCACGGCATCATGGTCGAGATCGACCTCGTAGCGGTGATCCCGTAGGGTCCGTGAACCGGATAAACGTAGGTTGAATGCTCCCAATATTGTCGTGTCGATGCCCTGAGGATTGTGGGATAGAAGTCCCGAGAACTGTGGGATGGAGTAGATCCCTTGACGCATCTGAGGCGACGGGACGACGTGCCTGATGAACGACAACTCCGTTTTCGCCGCCGACCTCTGCAGGATGCTCAGGGGGGAATGGTGTAGGTGGTGAGTGAGCGGGCGGTGGCGGAGGGGCGGATCTCCTGGGCCAGGAGGCGCATGCCGGTGCTGGGGGCGACTCTGGCCGAGCTGGGACAGCGGCGGGTGTTCGACGGGCTGACGATCGGCTTCCGTCTCCACCTGGAGCCCAAGACGGCGGTGCTGGTTGAGGGACTGCTGGCCGCCGGCGCCCGGGTGGTGGCCATGGGCAACGAGGGAACCACCCAGTTCGGAACTGCCGAAGCGCTGGCCGAATGGGGTTGTGAGGTGCTTGACCGTCCTGGCGACGGTAGGGACGCGGTCGGGAGTCATCTCGGCCGGATCGCGGCGGCCGGTCCCGATCTGGTGCTGGACAACGGCGCCGAGTTGATCGAGGCGTGCGTACGCGCCGGCCGATCGCCGAAGGGGGCCACCGAGGAGACCACTTCGGGTGCCTTCCGGCTGAGGGAGGCGCTGACCGGGGCGGTGGGGTTCCCGGTCATCGTGATCAACGACAGCCCGTTGAAGGCGATCGTGGAGAACAAGCACGGGGTGGGGGAGTCCGTGGTGGACGCCATCGTCCGGGCCACCAATATGTCCCTGCACAAGAAGCGGGTGGTGGTGTTCGGCTACGGATGGTGCGGGCGGGGCATCGCCCTCTATGCCCGCCACCGGGGCGCCGATGTTGTAGCGGTGGAGCCCGATCCGGTCAAGGCGCTGGAGGCCGCCATGGACGGTTTCGACGTGGATACTCCGGAAGGGGCGGTCGGGAGCGCCGATGTCGTCATCACCGCCACGGGGCGCGAGCGGGTGGTGCCTTACGAACTCATCGATACGATGCCCGACAGCGTCCTCCTGGCCAACGCCGGCCACACCGACGCCGAGATCGACGTGGTCCGCCTGGAGCGTGAAGCACCCGGAGAGTTGGTCTCCCCCTCGCTGTACGCCCACGAGTTGGCCGGGGGCCGCACCGTGTTCTTGCTCGCCAAGGGCCGGATCGTCAATCTGGCCGCCGCCGGGGGTATCGGCAATCCCATAGAGGCCATGGATCTCGGGCTCACCCTGCAGGCCCGGTCGCTGGCCGCCCTGGCCAATTCCGCCGGGGACTACCAGCCGGGGCCCCAGCCGGTGCCCCGGCCGATCAACGAGCAGACGGCCACCGCCATGCTCGAGTCCATGGGCCAGACCCCGACCTGACTTACGTACCGGTTCCTTGGGGGTCCCGGTAGTTCAGCGCCGACGGCGTGTGCGAAGCCCGATCATGCGAACGTCACCACGTTCCTGCCCAGGACGCGGCGGTCTCTCAGGCTGAGGATGGCGGCCTCGAGCCCGTCCAGGTCGGTAGATCCGGCGATCACCGCTCTCAAGCGACCCCGGGCTGCCAGCGCGATGGCCGTTTCCAGGTCGTTCTTGGAGCCGGCCGCCGACGTGAGGATGCGGAGTTCGTTCTTGATGAGAGCTCCCGGGTGGATGTCCAGGGGCTGGCGCGTGTACCCGATCTGGACGAAGGAACCGCCCGGAGCGAGGCAACCGAACCCGGCTCTCATCGTCTCCCGGGTCCCGACGGTCTCGAAGAACACGTCAGGCGCACGACCCAGCATCCGGGCCGCCTCCGCCGGAAGGGCCTCGTAGCCGTCCGGATCGTCGATGACGAGGCCGGCCCGGGCGCCGAGGTCCTGTGCCAGGTCCAGCTTGGCCCGGTCGTCCGCCACCGCCATCACCGTGGCGCCGGCGTGAGCCGCCACCTGGGTGAGCATCAGTCCGACCCCTCCGATGCCGTTGACCACCACCGGGTCGCCGATCCCGATTCCCGCCAGCCGGACCGCATGGACGGCGCTCATCCCGCTACAGGCCAGGGCCGCACCCGCCGCGAACGTCACGGTCTCCGGCAGGGGGACGAGGTTTCTCTCAGGGACGATCACGTACTCGGCGAAGCCGCCGTCGGCGGTGAACCCGATCATCCCCTTCGAACGCGAGCAGAGCCGGTCCCGGTTCGTGTCGCAGTAACGGCACGAACCACAGTTCATCACGTTGTAGACGGCCGCCCGCGAGCCCGGTGATCCACCCCGAGGGCCGTCGACCTCTCCGGCGATCTCGTGGCCGAGCACCCGCGGGATGCCCATCGGGTCCAGCAGCCCCTCCAGGAAATGGAGCTCGGTCCCGCACACCCCGGCCGCCCTCACCCGGACCGGCAGCCAGCCGTCCGGCACTCCCGGAACGGGGCGCTCCACCAGCCGGAGCGCGCCGCCCTCGACGAGCTCGGCCGCTCTCATCACCGCAGGAACGGACACTGCCACGAGCTGCAAGCGTACTCACGGCGAGGCTTGGGAAGCTGACGGGCCGAGCTACTAGCATCACAGCGCCATCCACAACGATATGAGAGGAATGACGCGTGGTAACTGAGCCGGCTACCGGCTCGTCACGGAGCCGTATCGCGGGCCGCAGCCCGACGCTGGCCGTGAGTCGCATCACGCAGGTGTTCGAGAAGGACGGCGAGCCGCTGGTGGCTCTGAATGACGTGTCGCTGAACGTCCGGCCGGGGGAGTTCCTCACCCTGGTGGGGCCGTCGGGATGCGGGAAGTCCACCCTCCTCAAGATCATTGCCGGTCTTCTGAACCCGACGGCGGGCAGCGTACACCTCGGAGGTAGCCCGGTCACGGAGCCCCGCGAGGAGATCGGTCTGATGTTCCAGACTTCCACCCTCTTCGCGTGGCGCAACGTGATCCGGAACATCGCCCTTCCGCTCGAGATCACGGGCACCATGGAGCCGGACGGGGAGAAACGGATAGCGGACGTGATCGAGTTGGTCCGCTTGCAAGGATTCGAGACGCACTACCCGCGGGAACTCTCGGGTGGCATGCAGCAGCGGGTGGCTCTGTGCCGGCTGCTGGTCTCGGAACCGGACCTGATGCTGCTGGACGAGCCGTTCGGGTCTCTGGACGAGTTCACCAGGGAGCACCTCAATACGGAGCTGGCGCGCATCGCCGAGCACGAGCACAAGACCACGGTGTTCGTGACCCACAACATCCGGGAGGCGGTCTTCCTCTCCGACCGGGTGGCGGTGATGGGGACCAAGCCCGGCCGGATACTCGATCTGGTGGAGGTCGACCTCCCGAGACCGAGGTTACCGAGTTGTCGACGGTTGGCGGAGTACACGGAGACCGTCAACTACATACGCGAAGTGCTCGGCCTCTTCTAGAGAGCGAAGGAGTTCTCGATTGGATACTGACATGTCCGGAGCGGACACCCTCGGAATGATTCCGCTTCCGGACTCCGGCTCGGACTCCCGGCTACGCAGGATCGGTTCCCAGATCCTGCTGACCGGCTCGGTGGTTGTCGCCTTCTGCCTCATCTGGGAGCTGCTCAGCAGCTGGGAGGACATCAGCGGGAGCCGTCTACCTTTCTGGCCGGAGATCGTGCTCTCGAAACCCTCGGAGATAATCCCGGCCTTCTTCGAGGCCATAACCACCGACTTCGTGCTACGGCATTTCTGGGTGACTTTCCAGGAGACAGCGATCGGGTTTGTCGTGGGCGCGGGTGGGGGGTTCCTGCTCGGGATCTACGTGGCGCTGGTACCGACCTTCAGAAAAGCCTTCTACCCGGTGATCATCCTGTTCCAGTCGACCCCTCGGGTGGCGCTGGGACCGGTGTTCATCGCCTGGTTCGCATTCGGGATCGGCTCCAAGATCGCGCTGGCGGCCACGATCTGCTTCTTCCCGGTCCTGATCAACACCATCACTGGTCTGACGGTTATCGACGAGAACGCGGGCTTGCTCATGAGATCTCTCCGAGCAACCCGATGGCAGACCTTCCGCCACCTCCGGCTTCCGAGTTCCGCGCCGACCGTGTTCGCAGGGCTGAAGACGGCTCTTACCTTCGCCTTGATAGGCGCCATTGTGGGTGAGTTCATCCAATCCAACGAAGGGGCAGGTCACCTGATCGAGACAGCGGCCTTCCAGTTCCGCAGCGACGATGTGTTCGCCTACCTGCTGATGCTGTCCCTGATAGGTCTGGCGCTCTTCCTATTGGCCAACGCATTGGAGCGGAGGCTGCTCTTCTGGCATGCGGACATTGAAGAGGTCGCTTAGCCGGCCACCATATAGAATCGGGTTGGGCACTTGCTCACCCGGACAAGGAGGAAGGGACATGAAACCAACTACCCGCTGGAGCCGACCCTGGTCGGCCGTGCTGGCGCTTACGCTCGTGCTGGCGATGATCGGGGCTGCGTGCGCGGAGGATGAGGAACTCCGAGATGTGAACCTTGCCCTGTCGACTACAAGTGGGTTCGGCTACGGCTACTGGATCGCGGTAGGCCTCGGCTACTACGAGGACGAGGGCCTGAACGTGAGCCTGCAGGGCACGGGCGGGTCGTCCGACGTTGCCCAGATACTCGCCGCCAACAACGCCGAAGCCGGGATGGGCGTACCGGGGGCGATGCTGCCCGCCATCGAGGCCGGCGCGGGCCTCTACCCGTTCTTCACCTACGCCTACGGCGAGGTGTTCGACGTCGTGGTACCAACCGGCTCGTCGATCAACAACATCGCCGGGCTGGCAGGCAAGAGGATCGGTATCTCCGAGTTGGCCGGTGGAGAGGTCCCGCTCGTGCGGGCCCTACTCGTTGAAGCGGGACTGGATCCTGACTCCGACGTAGAGATCATCGAGGTGGGGACCAACGCCCCCAGCGTCAAGGCGTCCATGGATGAGGGACGGATCGACGCCTACTCGTCCGCCAAGTCCGACATCGCCTCGATGAACGCGGCCGGCCTCGGCACCGTGTCGATCGCGCCTGCCTCGCTCAACACCCTTCCTGCCGAGGGTCTCCTGGCTGCGGAGGACTACAAGGATGACGACGAGCTGCTGATCGGTCTGGGCCGCGCCACGGCCAAGGGCCAGTTGGTGGCCTACGCCAACATCGACGGCGCCGTGTGCGTGCTCAAGGAACTCATTCCCGAAGAGTTCACTGACGACGCCGAAGGACGGGCCGGTCTGGCTGCCGTCATCGAGATCACCACTGCTCCCCAGGAGGGCGGTGACTACGTGTTCGGATTCCTGGATGCGGCCGGATGGAACACCTACGTGAACATCTTCATCCAGGGCGGTGTGATCTCCCAGCAGATCGACATGGGCCAGTACGTGATCGACGACCTGCTCGACCAGATCAACGATTTCGACCAGCAGGAGATCATCGACGAGGCCAACGACTTGGACACCGACTGCTGATTGGCTCCTGATCGGATACTGACAAACGCATCTTTTGTCGCAGGCGGCGGCCCGCCACAACGGGCCGGC
>VXRE01000095.1:35757-40186 GCA_009838635.1 Acidimicrobiia bacterium
CCTCTGACCGCTGACGGCGACCGGCCCCACCGGGCGGTCGCCGTCAGCGGTCAGAGGATCCGTGGGTTGGGTGATCTTGACCAAGTAAAGGAAACGGTGGCCGCCACTGCCGAGGTCGTCGACCTCGGCGGGGGAGTTGCCTTCCCCGGTTTCGCCGACAGCCATGTCCATGCGGTCAACTACGGGCGCTCCAGGATGGGCGTTCCGTGCTGGCCGTCGGATGTCTCCTCGGTGGGCGACCTCACCGGAAGGGTGGCGGACGCCGACCGGGCGCTCCCGGCGGGACGGTGGATCAAGGGCCGCGGCTACGACCCGGCCCGCCTGGCGGAGGGGCGGGCGCCCACGGCTTCCGAGCTGGACCTGCCCGGAGGCCGCTGTGTCGTCTTGGACAGCTTCGACTTCCACCGCCGGGTGGCCAACCACGCCGCCCTCGCGGCGGCCGGTATCGGCGCCGCCACTCCCGATCCCGCCGACGGGGAGATAGTCCGGGACGAGCACGGCGCTCCGACCGGCGAGCTGCTCGACGGCGCTCGCGCCCTGATGGATCCGGTGGTGCCGCCCTGGTCCGAAGAGGAGGACGAGCAGGCGATCGAGATCGCTACCGATTACTTCCTGTCCCACGGTTTCACCTACGTGACCAATGCCGCTCCGCTCACCATGTCCCACCGGGGTGAGGAGGTGGCGGCCTTTCTCCGGATGAGCGAGCGCCGGGCTCTCCGGCTGCGGTTCACGTCGATGATCAGGGCCGAGTTGCTGGACGCGGCGGGGGATCTGGGGCTCCGTCCCGGCGTCGGGGGCCCCAACCTCCGGGTCGGCGGGGCCAAGGTCTTCTCCGACGGCGCCTTCGGTCCCCGCACCGCCGCCATGCTGGAGCCCTACTCGGACTCCGGCACGTCCGGCACCATGCACATCGATCTCGGGGTACTGGAAGACACCATCCGCAAGGGCGCCCGGATCGGATGGCAGATGAGCATCCATGCCATCGGCGATGCGGCGGTGGAGACGGTGGCCGGTCTGCTGGCCGCCCATCCTCCGGCAGGAGGGACCCGTTCGCACCGGATCGAGCACTGCTGCCTCACCTCCCGCAGAGCCGTCCGTTCCATGCAGCAGGGTGGGATCGTCCCCGTGCCGCAACTGTCGTTCATGCGCTTCCGGGCCCCGGCCTTCCTGGCCGCGCTGGGCGAAGAGCGGTTGGCGGCGATGTACCCGCTCCGCACCTGGATCGACGCCGGATTGAAGCCGGTCCATAGCTCGGACACGCCCGTCATCCCTGACGCCGCACCCATGGCGGCCATCGCCACGGCCACCGCACGGGTCGATGCGAGTGGCCGGGTATGGGGCGCCGGCGAGGGCGTGGGCTTCGACGAGGCCCTGGCCACCATGACCGAGTGGCCGGCCGAGGCGGACGGGCAGTCCGGCGACCGGGGCCGGATCGCCGACGGCTACCTGGCGGACTTCACCGTCCTTCCTCGTGATCCGCGGCCGCTCCCGCCGGACGAGATGGCGGAGACCGCCCCGGTGATGACCATCGTGGGCGGTGACGTGGCCTGGCGCAGCGGGTCGCTCAGTTGATCCGTCCGGCTGGATAGATCGCCGGTGACCATGATCGACATGCATGCCCACTACCTGTCGCCGTCGGTGCTCCGCGAGGCGTCGGCGGGAAGCGTGCCGGTGGGCCTGGCGCCGGGTGGTCGATCGTTCCTGTTCCCGTCCGGTCCGTCCCGTCCGGTCCCTCCGCCCCTTTGCGACCTGGCGGACCGGCTGCACTGGATGGATGAGCGGGCCATCGAGAGGCAGATACTCGCGCCGTGGATGGACATCACCGGCGACGACCTCCCTCCGGACGCGGCGGCGGCGTGGTGCCGGACCATGAACGACAGTTGCGCCGCGGACATCGGGGACGAGCCCCGGTTCGGGGCGCTGGCGGCACTACCGGTGGTCGACGGTGAGGCAGCCGCCCGTGAACTGGTCCGGTCGGTCGAGCAACTCGGGTTTTGCGGGGGCGCCATTCCCACCCAGGTCGGAGGCAGGGACCTTGACATGGCCGGGCTGGAACCCCTGTGGGAGGCGGCCGGGTCCCTCGGCACCCTGCTCTTCATGCATCCCTTCCGGGTGCTGGGCGGTGACCGGCTGAAGGTGCACTTCCTCAACAACGTCTGCGGTAACCCCTTCGAGACAACGCTGGCTGCCCTGCGGCTGTATTTCGCACGGACGTTCACCGGATGGCCTGACCTGCGGATCCTGCTCGCCCATGGCGGTGGCGTCCTGCCGATGCTGGCGGGCCGGGCAGCGCACGCGTCCCGTCACGCTCCCGGCTTCGACCGGGCAGTCGATGATCCGGACTCCATCCTGCAGTGCTTCTACTACGACACCATCCTGCACGATCCCCGGGCCCTGACCTTGCTGATGAATGCAGTGGATCCGGCTCGGATAGCGGCGGGGACCGACTACCCGTTCCCCATGATCATCGACCGCCCCACCGACCATGTCCGGCAGGCCGCCGACCAGGCCGGCCTCCCGGAAGACGCGCTACGCCGGATCCTGAGCGGCACTGCCCAGGAACTGCTGCACAGCCGAGCAAGCCGCTAGCCGTCCTACCGGCTCGGGAGGTTGCGGTCGGTTAGAGATCCGGATGGGAGAGGCCGTCGCCTACCACCGCCTCCCAGGCCTCCATCTCACCACTATCGGTCCACTCCCAAAAAGCCTCTGCGTAGTCATCCTCAGAGGCGCCGGGCGACTTTACGAGCCGGCCTCCCTTCCAGACCATCGTGATCTGGGCGGAGTCGCCGAGGATCGTGATGTCATCTAGCGGGTTGGCGGCGACAGCGATGATGTCCGCGTCGTAGCCTTCGGCCAGCACCCCGGCCCGGGGCGCTCTGGGGCCGAGCGTGGCCGGGCCGTTGGCGGTGGCGGCCTCGATCGCCTGGAGGGGGGGCATGCCCGCCTTGACCAGCGCGGCGAGCTCCAGCCCGTTGGTGCCCCACGGACCACCGCTGACCATGATGTCGGCGCCCGTGGCGATGGGGATGCCCGAGGCGATGGCGAGTCGCATGGCGGCGGCGTGGGTCCGCTCGACCTTGGCCTGCGCCTGCCAGGCCCAGTCCGGTATCTGACCCTTGAGCGACACCAGGTACTCCACGGCGTGACGGGTGGGAACGGCCATGGTCCCCATCTCCAGCATCAACTCGGCGGTCTCCTGGTCGAGAGTGCTGCAGTGCTCGATGGTGGTCACGCCGGCCCGGGTCGCCGCCGCCACGCCCGCCAGCCCGTGGCAGTGAGCGCCCACCGCCAGGTCCGCCATGCCCGCCTCCTCGACGATGGCCCGCAGCTCCTTGTCGTTGAACTGCCGGTGGTCGGGGTGGTCGAAGTGGCTCATCGTGCCGCCCGTGGCGTTGATCTTGATGACCTTGGCGCCCACCCGGATCTGGCGGCGGACGGCCTTGATACATTCCTCGACTCCGTCGCACACGGCCACCCAACCCACGCCTGAAGCGGCCAGATCGTCCCGCCAGGACTCCGGCATCCAGTGGATGTCGCTATGTCCGGCGGTGGGACCGAGGGCCGCTCCCGCGCCGTAGATACTCGGACCGACCAGCGTCCCCTCATCCACCAGCCGGCTGAGATGGACGCCGAGCCCGCCCATCTCACGGGTGCTCGTGAAGCCCGCCATCAACAGGGTGCGGGCATCCCGAGCCGCCCGAACCGACAGCATGGGCAGGGGAGTGGTGGCCAACTGCGTGAGATCGGCCGCCTCCGTTCCGAAGAAGTGGGAGTGGCAGTCCCACATCCCCGGCATCACCGCGGGGACCCGGTACCGGTCGGTTCCCGGATCGTCCGGCGCTTCCGCCTGCGGGCCGGCATAGGCGATGGTCTCTCCCTCCATCACCACGCATCCGTCCGGAACGGGATCGCCTCGTCCCGGGATCAGAATGGCTGCATCGACCCTTGTGCAGCGGGTGGTCACCTAGCCCTCCGATCGATCACGCGGTTCTGGTCAAGGCAGCCGCTCAGTCGCGGAAACGGAGTCTGCTTGAACAGGATCAACGTGTCCCGGCAGGCCCTGGCGGATACGAAGGACCTCCAGACTCTGGACTCCTAGTACAACTCCAGGTACTCGTTGGTCTCCCATGCGCTGATCTCATCCGTACGTTGGGAGTCCGCGTCCTCGTTCTCCTCGGCTGCGTACCGGCCCAGTTCGTAGCGGCGCACCGCCAGGAACGCGTCCTTGAACTCCTGGCCGAAGAACTCGGTGGTGGCATCGCTGGCCTCGAAGTGGTCCAGCGCTTCGCCGAGGGTGGCCGGGAGCTTCTCGAGCGACTCGTCCTCTTCGGCCGGCACGCCCACCCGGAAAGGCGCCGGCGCCACCAACACTCTCTCGATCCCGTCCAGGCCCGCGCCCACGATGGCATCACAGGCCAGCTAGGGGTTC
>VXRE01000095.1:40196-59068 GCA_009838635.1 Acidimicrobiia bacterium
GGCCCGCCATGGGGCCCCGGCTTCCGCGGTGGGGGGGGGGTCGTTGCGCTCGCCACGCGCCTGCTGCGCGGGCCCCGCCGGGGGGGGCCGGCGCCGGCGGCTCCAACCCTCTCTCGATCCCGTCCAGGCCGGCGGCCAGGATGGCAGCACTGGCCAGGTAGGGGTTCATCAAGGCGCTGGGGGAGCGGGTCTCGATCCGCGTCGCGTCGGGCCCGGCCGCCTTCACGCGCAGCAGAGCCGACCGATCCTCGAGTCCCCAGGAGATGTTGGTGGGGCTGAAGGTGTGGGTGCGGCGCCGCCGGCGGCAGTTGACCGTGGGGGCCAGGAGGGCGTCGATGGCGTTGGCGTGGGTGATGAGTCCGGCCGTGAACCGGAGGCCCACCTCGCTGAGACCCTGGGGATGGGACTCGTCGGCCATCACGTTCTGCCCGGTGTCCTTGTCCACCAGCGACATGTGGATATGGCATCCGTTCCCGGCGTGTCCGGGCCACGGCTTGGTCATGAAAGTGGCCAGGTAGCCGTCCTGGTAGGCGATCTGCTTGACGCCGTTCTTGAACGTGAACGCCCTGTCGGGACCGTCGATGCCGCGGCCGGGGGTGAAGTTGATCTCCCATTGCGACCCGGCGTACTCGCAGTTGGCGGTGATGATGTCGATACCCACGCCGGGCATCAGGTCCACGATCCTGTTGATGGTCGGGACCCACTCGTTGCGGACCACGTTGAAGATGTGGTAGCCCTCGAACAGGCGCTCGTGGGTCTCACCGTCCAGCAGGTAGAACTCGAACTCGCATCCGGTCATCGGCTCGAACCCCATGCCGGCGGCCTTCTCGAGCACCCGTCGGTAGACGGCCCGCGGAGTGGCCTCCAGGGTCTGGCCGTCATACCACTGCGCATCGCAGATCAGCCGGGCGGTGTCGGGTGCCCACGGGACGAGCGCGGCTGTGGCAGGGTCGGGGAACAGGAGCTGGTCCCCGTAGCCCACCTCCTCGTTGTAGAGGCTTCCGGGCACGACATCGGAGCGGGTGTCGAGTACCGAGGTACCGCCGTACATGTTGAGGCCCTTGAGCGCAAAGCTGCGGGCGGCCTTGAGGGGGACGATCTTGGCGCGGGAAGTCCCGTGCAGGTCGGGTAGCTCGAACCGCACCCGCTTGACTCCCTGTGACTCCCATATATCGAAGATATTGTCGAATCCCGACACCTTCCGAACCTCCTCGGCCGGCCTTCGCTCAAGGTGCGGCGGAGGCCTTTCGTCGTGCCCAGCCGATTATACGTGGACGGGCATCCGCCGGTCACGGGTCCTGCACGGAGCATGGCCCGCGGGCCGCGCAAGCGGGTATAGTCGCCGGTGGTGACATCACATCCCCGCGAGTCGGCGGTCTTCTACCGCGTTCCTGACGACGAGTACCCGACGATGGTCCGTGCCTCCGGGTTCCACCTGTGGGACTCCTCCGGTAAGCAGTACCTGGACCTGTCCAGCGGCATCTCGGCCACCGCGGGAATAGGTCAGGGCAGGCCGGAGATAGCCGAAGCGATGGCGAACCAGGCGCGCACCCTGTCCTTCGTCCACAACTCCAGGGTCACCAATGACCAGCAGGAGTTGCTGGCGGAGCGGCTCACCGCGCTGGCCCCGGAAGGGGTCGGCAAGGTCATGTTCACCTCCGGCGGATCGGAGGCCAACGAGCTGTCCATCCGCATAGCCCGCCAGTACCACCTCGCCCGTGGTGAGTGGGAACGGACCAGGATCGTGACGCTCTCGCCCAGCTATCACGGCGCCACCGTCGGCGCGCTGTCGATGACGGGTCGCTGGGACATCAACCGGGCCTACGACCCGCACCTCATGCCCACCGTAAAGGTCCCTGCGCCGATCAGCTTCCGGGGGCCCTTCGCCGGGCTGGAGGGCGAGGCCCTGGCGGAGCGTGCGGCGGCGGCGGTGGACTCCGCCATCGAGGCGACCGGGCCCCATACGGTATCGGCGGTCATGGTCGAGCCGGTCTCCCCGTCGGCCGGAATGGCGGTGCCTCCTGCCTCGTACTGGCCCAAGGTGCGTGAAGTCTGCGATCGTCACGGGACACTGCTCATCACGGACGAGATCGTGACCGGCGCCGGGCGGACCGGTGAGTTCCTGGGCATGGATCACTACGGGGTAGTCGCCGACCTATGCAACCTGGCGAAGGGACTGAGCGGCGGTTACGTGCCCCTGGGAGCGACCCTCGTCCGGAACGAGATCGTCGATGAGATAGCGGTCAACAGCCGGCGGATGGCCGAGGTCCACACCTTCAGCGGTGCTCCCATCTCCTGTGCGGTGGGCGTGGCGGTGCTCGATGCCATCGTCCGCGAAGGTCTGGTGGAGCAGGCCGCCAAACGGGGGGACTTCCTCCGCACCCTGCTCGAGGACGAGTTGGGCGACCTGTCTTTCGTGGGCGAGATCCGCGGCATCGGCCTCATGCAGATGGTCGAGTACGTACGGTCACGCGACAGCCGCGAGAAGTTCCCTCCCGAGTCGGACGTGGCCGCATCCCTGTCAGCTGCCATGTACGAGCGCGGGGTGGTGCTCAACACGCTCGGCTCGCCGAGCGCGCTCGTGGGCGATTGCACCGTCTTTTTCCCGGCGCTGACCATCGGAGAGTCGGATCTGGAGCAAGGGGTATCGGTGCTTCGCCAGGTTCTGGAGGAACAGCATGGCCGGTGGTGAGGTCACCCTCGACAAGGTCGTCGCCGCTTACGAGCGGATGGCGCCGCCCGTGCGGGTCACACCGATCCTCCCCGTGGCCCGGTCCTCCGGCGAAGTGGGCCGGGAGCGTCTCTTCCTGAAGGCCGAGCACCTGCAGGTCACCGGGTCGTACAAGGCCCGCGCCGCCTTCCACATCTTGCGCTCCTTCGATGATGAGGGTCGCCGGAGAGGGATCGTCATGTCCTCGTCCGGGAACTTCGCCCAGGCTTTCGCCTACGCCGGACCGGTGGTCGGGTCGCCGGTCGCCATCGTCATGCCCGGTTACACGGCCGCCGTGAAGGTGCAGTCCACCAGGGACTACGGAGCCCAGGTGGTCATCTGCCCTACCTTCGCCGACCGCGACCCCACCGTGGAGCGCGTGGCGGAGGAGCAGGGCATGATGGCACTGCACTCGTTCGAGCATCCGGATGTACCGATCGGCCACTCCGGTATCGGCCTGGAGATCCTCGAACAGGTTCCCGATGTCGAGACCGTCCTGATCCCGGTATCGAGTGGGGGGCTGGCCGCCGGCATCGCGGTGGCGATCAAGGAGAACCGCCCGGACGTGGAGGTTCTCGGTGTCCAGCCGGAGGGTGGTAACGCCGCATACGTGTCCTGGCAGGCCGGGGAGGTGCGGACCATCGAGAACTGGGACTCGATGGCGGACGCCCTTTCGGGCCGGCGGCCGGGAGAACTGCCATTCCGTTACCTCCAGAGGTACCTCGACGACATCCTGCTCGTCAGCGAGGAGGCCATCGCCGAGTCGGTGAGGACGATCCTGTTCCGCACCAAGACCTTGGCCGAGCCCGGCGGGGCCACCGCGGCGGCGGCCTTCCTCGATGGGCAGGTCGACAACGGCAGGGTCACCGTGGCGATCGCGTCGGGCGGCAACATCCAACCCTCGGTCCTCGACAAGATCCTGGCCGGGACCGCCGGGGGCTGAACCGGCTCCGGAACGTCAGGTATGAGCCAGTCGCGGCCCCGCATCGGCATCGTCGGTTACGGCCTGATCGGTTCCTACGTGTACGAGCAGATCAGCTCCCGACCCGAACTGGGGCTCGAGGTGGCGTTCGTCCACAACCGCAGTCCGGAGAGGGTGGCCCAGCTGCCGTCCGAGCTGGTGCTGGAGGATCTCGGAGACTTCGCCCGGCACCAGCCCGACCTGGTGGTCGAACTGGCCCACGCGTCGGTCACGATGGCCCACGGCGCCGCCTTCCTCCGCCACACCGACTACATGCCGCTTTCCCTCACCGCCCTGGCGGACGCGGATCTGGAGCGGGAGTTGCTGGACACCGCCGAGGCCGGCGGCACCCGGCTCTTCATTCCGCACGGGGCTGTCGTCGGTCTGGAGGCGATAGGGGAGGGTCGGGACCAGTGGGACGAGGTCACCATGGTGATGCGCAAGAGCCCGTCCAGTATCGACTTCAGCGAGCATCCGACCCTCACGGGTGAAGGAATCACGGAGGACACGGTGATCTACGACGGGCCCACCAGGGGCATCTGCCCGCTGTTTCCGCGTAACGTCAACTCCCACGCCGCTCTGGCCCTGGGGGGAATCGGGTTCGACCGGACCAGGTCGGTGTTGGAAGCGGTGACGGACTCCCACACGTCCGACATCGAGATCACCGCACGCGGCGAGGCGGCCGACCTGACCATCAGGCGGGTCAGTCCCATGAAAGGGGTGAGCGGCATGTTCACTCTGATATCCGCTCTGGGCAGCGTCGTACGCGCCAAGAGCACGGGGCCGGGCCTGCAGATCTGCTGATTCAGTGGCCGGTGACCGGTTAGTTGTCAAGTATCACCGTAATCAACAGCAACTGACAACCAGCAACTAATTGTCGTACCAGCCCACGCACCCCGGATAGACGTGGCCGCGCGCCGGGATCATCCGGTGGGGGAACCACTCGGACGGCTGGTCGGTGTAGGTGCAGCGCCCGCTGAAATAGATCGTGACGAGTCCGCGCCGCGAGTGGCCCGACACGTTCGGTCCGCTCCTGTGGATGATCTCGCAGTGGTGGATACAGGCGTCGCCGGCCTCCAGCTCCACCGGCTCGAAGTCGAGTTGGTCGGGGTCGAGGTCCGGGACCGCTCCTCCGAACAGGGCGTCCTTGCTGAAATCCCGGTCGTGCTGGAGGACTTGTCGGTGGCTCCCGGGAACGAACTGGGTGCACCCCCTTTCCAGGGTGGAGTCGTCGAGCGCCAACCACACCGAGAGCTTGCCCTTCCCAGACCAGAAAACGTCCCAGTAGGCGTTGTCCTGGTGGGCCGGGGCGCCGCTGCCGCCGGGAGGCTTGAGAAAGGTCTGGTCGGTGTAGTAGACGATGTCCGGGCCGATCAGGTCCTCCACCACGTCGAGCGTCCTGGGCCGCAGGGTGTAGGTCTCAAGGAGCTCGCGGCTGGCGTGGGCGGCATGCATGAGGGCACGGAACTTCTCCGTTCTGGGGATGTCGGTCCGGTCCGCGAGCACCGGGTCGATATCGATGAGCGTGTTCTCGTGGGGCGGGTCCTGTTCTACCAGGCCCTCCATGATCCGACGGATGTTGGCGAGTTCGGCGGCGTCCACGAAGTTCTCGACCCGCAGGAACCCGTTACGCTCCCAGGCACCGATCTCCTCCACTGTGAGTGCTCTCATGCTCCCCAAGTTCCCTCTCGATGCCTACGAGACTCTACCAATCCCGCCCGGGGCGCCTCTGCCACCACTGTTCCGCGACCGGGGGTTACCGATCCCTGCTCATGACCCACCGGCTACCGGCCATGGTTGATAGCAGGCTGCTGAACCGGTTCGATCTGGTGCTGGCCGAGTCCTTCCGCCAGACCATCCGGGATTGCGGGGGAGAGATCTGGGAGGCGAACGGGGTGGTCTCGTGGGCCAGTTCCCTCAAGCAGGCCTCACCCGTCCACGCCAACGGCGTGATGCGCCTGAACCGGCTGATGTCCGCCCGAGAGTCGATGGGCATACCGGCCGGATTCTTCAGGGCGCGGGGTCACGGGTACACGGTTCTGGTCCGGTCCGACGACCGGGCACTGCGGGCCGAGATCGAGAGGACGCGCCGGGATTTGGCGGTCGAGCATGTGGCGATGGTCCTGACCGAACCGTCCGTCGTCCCGGTGAGCACGGACGATGTGGAGATTCGCCGGGTGAAGGATCCGTCCGGCATGCTCGACTTCCGTAACACCCTCACCGCCGCGATGGGCCAGGACCGGGACGTGCAGCGGTTCGTGAACCTCGGTCTCCGGAGAATCCAGGCTCTATTGGGACCTGCCAAGGCGGCCTTCCTGGCGTACGACGATGGAACTGCGGCGGCATGCGCCCTCGGCTCACTCATCGACGGGGTTGCGATCATCGGATGGATCGGCGCGAAGCCTGAGCACCGCCGCCGGGGTCTCGCTACCGCGGCCACCCGGGATGCCATCCAGGCCGGCTTCGACCAGGGCGCCGTCATGGCGGCGACGCTCAGCCCCCTTCCCGCGGTCCCGTTTCTCGTCTCCATGGGATTCGAGGAGGTAGGGCGCTACCACGAATGCGTCATTCCGCCCCCATCCAGCTGAACCGGTCCGGTTACACGGGTTCCTTACCGGCCTGAGTCGATGCACCGGCCGGTGTGATCGACTCCCCTCCATCAGTACCCGGCGGGACGGGTGCCTACGCGGTCTGGGTCAGCTCCACCAACTCGGCGATCAGATCGGGTGGTCCCTGTCCGGGCAGCCCTTCGACTCCCCGGTCGGGTTCAGGGTCTCCGATCACGGATGCAGACACCGTCACTAGGGTGGCCCCGTGTACTCGATGCCTACGGACCACGGGCGCCGGTCACGGGTGAGAGCGGCCATTTTGCGGGATCCGGTTGGGGGGAGCCTCCCGTGGGTGTCGAGATCGGACGTTTGCCACCGCTGATGAAACCCGCCCGCGACTCGTTCGGACCGCGTGTTCTCAGCCGGATCGGTTCCCGTGGAAGCGCCGATGCGGAGTACCGGCGGGCGGTGGCAGACAACTGGCACTCCATCGGACTGCCGCCGGGCGCGCTCTCGGAGATCGAGGCTGCCGGGATCGTCCTTCCCGACCTCGACGTGGTACGCCGCTACCGGTTGGACCGGGTGCGGAGCCGGTTGCGGGAGCTGGACTACGCGGGGATCGTTCTCTACGACCCGGTTCACATCCGCTACGCGTCCGACACGACCAACATGTCCCTGTGGACCGCTCACAACCCGTGCCGTTATCTCTGGGTCGGTGTCGAGGGCCCGATGATCCTGTTCGACTACGGCGATGCGGCTTTCCTGGCCGGGCACGCCCGCCTGGTCGAGGAGGTGCGGCCCGCCACCCAGTGGATGTACGAGCTGTCCGGCATCGAGATGGAGCGGAACCTGCGCCGGTGGTCCGCCGAACTGGCCTCCGTGGTGGCGGAACACGGTGGTGGGAACCGCCGGGTAGCGATCGATCGGGCGAGTCCCGACGCCATCCACGCCTTGGAGGGGCGCGGACTCGAACTCCGTAACGGCGGGGAGGTCATGGAGGTCGCCCGATCCGTCAAGAGCCCCGAGGAGATCACGTTGATGAGGGCGGCGACCGTCGTGACCGATCGCTCCCTGGACGCGATGCGTGCGGCTCTCGAACCGGGTATCGCCGAGCTGGAGCTCTGGGCTGTGCTCCACTCGGAGAACGTGCGCCGGGGTGGAGAGTGGCTAGAGACCCGCCTGCTGTCCTCCGGCCCCCGCACCAACCCGTGGTTCCAGGAGGCGTCCGCCCGGGTGATCGAGGACGGTGACCTCGTGGCCTTCGACACCGACCTGATCGGCCCGTTCGGGATGTGCGTGGACATCTCGCGAACGTGGATCGCCGGGGACCGACCGCCGAATGCCCACCAACTCGACGTGTTCGGGCGGGCTGAGGAGATGATCCACCACAACATCGCGATGCTCCGTCCCGGCATCACCTTCCGTGAGCTGACCTTCGACACCTACGTGCCGGATGTGGAGGAGTTCCGCCACTACACCACCCAGTTCCACGGGGTGGGAATGGCCGACGAGTGGCCGATGATCGTCTATCCCGACACCTGGGACCAGTCCGGATGGGATGGCGTGGTGGAGGCTGGAATGGTGATGTGCGTCGAGTCCTTCGTGGGTCGGTGGGGTCGGGGGGAGGGCGTCAAGCTGGAGCAGCAGGTGCTGGTTACTGATCGCGGTACCGAGTTGCTGTCCGGCTACCCTCTCGGGCTGCGATGACGTACCGGCTCAGGTGATCGACTTCGACGGGACGCCGGTCCCCTTCAAAGAGGGAGACACCGTTCTGACCGCCGTTCTCCGGGCCGGTCTGCGGCCGTGGCGCGGGTGCCTTTGCGCCGAGGGTGACTGCCCCCACTGCCTGGTCATCCTTGAGGGATCTTCGTACGTGCGCGCTTGCCGGACACCAGCCTCAGACGGCGCGCGGGTCGAGCCCCATCCAGCCGACGGGTATCCGCCTCTACCTGCGACCACCCGCACACCCACCAGCGAGAGCGCGGTCGGCTTCGAGATGATCCATTGCGACACGGTGGTGATCGGCCTGGGCCGTTCGGGGAAGGCGGTGGCTGCCGAGGCGGAGGGGGCGGGCCGCCGGGTGGTCACCCTCGATGCTCAGGCCGGAAGGGAAGCGGTCGGTGTCTACGCCGGTCCCGAGGTAGTGGCCCGAACCCCCGATGGCATGGCGAGGATCTTCTGCGAGGAGGTCGTGGTGGCGACCGGGTCGGTGGAGGTGCAGCCGGTCTGCCCCGGGAACCAACTGGCCGGCATCCTCACCAGGCGAGCCGCCGAGGGTCTGGCAGCTGCGGGAGTGCATCTGGGAAGGGTGGTGTCGGTCGGTGCGGGACCGGACGCAATCGACCACGAGCCGGCCCGCGGCCGGTTGGTCCGCTTCGAGGGGGAGGGAACCGTGCAGCGGGTGGTGACCGTCGATGAAGCCAGCGGCGTCGAACGCACCTATCGCTGCGATACCGCCGTGGTCGGCCTCGGATCCGGTCCCCGGGACACGCTCGCCAGGATGGCCCACGGCCTACCGGGAGTGCGCTCGGTAGGCAGCGCCGCCGGAGATCTGGACCGGCCGCCCGTGCCCGAGGCGGGCGTCGTCTGCCCGTGTTCCGGTGTGGTCGTGGACGATCTGCGATCGGTGTGGGACCGCGGGTTCCACGAGTTGGAATTGATCAAGCGGTCCACGCTGGCAGGCACGGGCACGTGCCAGGGGGCGGTCTGCATGCCCCACGTACGTAGCTTCGTGGCGGCCGGCGGGCAGGGACTGCCTCCGTCGTTCACCGCGCGTCCGGTGGTCACCCAGATCACGATGGGCGAGGCCGCGGCGGGCTGGTACTACCAAGCCGACCGGCGGACCGCTCTCCACGAAGAGCATCTCGCGCTGGGAGCCGTCATGGAACGATCCGGGGGTTGGTTGAGGCCGTGGACCTACGGGGACGCCGACCGCGAGTACTGGGCGGTCCGGTCCGGGGTCTCGATCTGCGACGTCAGCACCCTGGGGAAGGTGCTGGTGTCGGGGCCCGACGCGGAAGGGTTCCTGGAGCGCATCTACCCGGCCGCCATCGCCCCGCTCCGCCCCGGCCGCGCAAAGTACGTCCTGGTTCTCGATGAGCGCGGCTACGTGTTCGATGACGGGCTGGTGTGTCGCGAGGACGCGAACCGGTTCCTGCTCACCTCCACCTCCGCCGGCGCGGGCTACTTCGAGATGTGGCTGCGGGACTGGGCGGAGGGCTGGGGGATGGACGTGAGGATCCTGGACCGCACCGCGTCCTGGGGGGCGATCAACGTGACCGGTCCCCGGTCCGGTGACCTCCTCTCCAGGCTTGGCGCCCCTGATCGGCTGCCGTCCTTCATGGGTCATACGGACATGGAGGTGGCGGGTGTCGCCTGCCGGGTCATGAGGATGAGCTTCACCGGCGAGATCTCCTACGAACTCCACCACCAGGCGAGCCGATCGCGAGAGCTCTGGCGTGCCTTGCTGGAGTCAGGCGCGGACCTCGACGTGTGGCCGCACGGGATCGAGGTGCTCGAGGAGTTGCGGCTGGAGAAGGGCCACATCCTGGTGGGGGTGGACAGCCTGCCGGACTCCACACCCCGCCGGCTGGGCCACGGCTGGGCGGTCGGGATGGACAAGGGGGCCTTCGTGGGTCGGCGCGCGGTGGCCCGGACCTCGGGGATGGACCTGGACAGGTTGCTGGTGGGACTGGAGATGGACGGCGCCCCGCCGCCCCAAGGCGCCATCCTGCGCGTGGAGGGCGCCTATGCGGGCTTCGTGACCTCCAGTACCTGGTCCCGGGTACTGGGCCGCTCCGTGATGCTGGCCTGGATGAACGCCCGGGACGGGGGGTTCGCCGATGACGTTCTGATCGAGGGGCGCCCGGCCCGGAGGGTGGCCGTGCCTTTCTACGACCCCGAGGGCTTGCGTGTCCGCGCCTGACCACTTCGAGCGGTTGGAGGCCACCAGGATCGTCGCCGGCCCTAGGGCGCTTGACGAGGTCGAGTCTCCGGCTGGCGGGCACTTGGTGCGTCTCGCGCCGGACGACCTGCTCGTGATACCGCCCCTGGAGCGAGTCGATGTTGCCGACCGCTACGCAATCATCGAGCCCGAGTCGGGCTTCTCGGCGGCGTGGTTCGCCGGCTCCGAGCTGCCCCGGTTGCAAGGCGTCTCGGCCTGGGAGTTCCCGCGGCACGACCCGGCGTTCGCCCAGGGGCACCTGGCCGGCATACCGGTCAAGATGCTGTTCGACCGGGGCGGGGTTCGGGTCCTGGTTCCGACCGTGCTGGCGCGCCACCTGGAGGAGCGTCTCGGTATGGGAGGACGGCAATAGTGAACGAGTTCATCGAAGCCCAGGTCGCGTTCGGATGGGAGGACATGCGATCCTCCTACGACGTTGTGATCGTGGGCGGAGGCGGGCACGGTCTGTCGACCGCATATCACCTGGCCACCCGCCACGGGATAACGAACGTGGCGGTGCTGGAACGCGGTTACATCGGATCGGGCAACTCCGGTCGCAACACCACCATTATCAGGGCGAACTACAGCATCCCGGAGGCGGTTCGCTTCTACCAGCGGAGCGTCGACCTCTATTCCAGGTTGGAGGAGGAGACCGGGCGCTGGATCATGCACGACCGCAAGGGGCTCCTTTGGTTGGTTCACGGGGTTCCCGGTACCCGCAACGAGCGGGCCCGGTCCATCGTCAACCAGGCCTTCGGTGCCGACACGGTGTACGTGACTCCGGAGGAGGTGGGCGAGATCTGTCCGGAGGTGGACCTGAACGCGGGCGGAGGCGAGTATCGGGTGACGGGGGGTTCGTACAGCCCCCACGCCGCGACGGCGCGCCATGATCGGGTGGTGTGGGCGCTGGCGGAGGGCGCCATGAAGCTGGGAGTGCACGTCCATCAGCGCACCTCTGTGACCGGCCTGCTCAAAGTCGGGGACCGGGTCACGGGTGTGCTGACCGACCGGGGACCGGTGGCGGCCGGGGTCGTTGTGAGTGCGGTGGGAGGCCACGTCTCGACCCTGGCGGCGATGGCCGGGGTCAGGCTCCCGATCCGCACCCATCCGCTCCAGGCGTACGTCACCAACCACTACGCCCGTTCCTTCCGTCCCATCGTGGCGTCGGCCGAGATGGGCTTCTACGTCAGCCAGACGCCGAGAGGGGAGATGCTCCTGGGTTCCCGCATCGACAACCAGCCCAGCTACTCGTACCGCTCCAGCTACGAGTTCCTGTCGTACTGCTCGCTCCCCGCGGTCACCCTTCTCCCGTTCCTGAGGAATCTGACGATCCTGCGCCAGTGGGCCGGTGTCTGTGACATGTCCGTCGACATGTCCCCGATCATGGGGTACACGGGGGTGGAAGGCTTCCTCGTCACGACCGGATGGGGAACGGGGGGATTCAAGGGAATCCCCGCCGGCGGCGAGCAGATGGCGAAACTCATAGCGACGGACCGCACGCCCGAACTGATCGCCCCCTTCTCCCTGGACCGCTTCAAGCAGGACCGGCTGATGTTCGACCCCGGGTCGACTGGGACAACCCACTGATGGTCCTGCGTCTCGACTGCCCGCACTGCGGCCCTCGCCCGGCCGACGAGTGGGTGTACGGCGAGGTTCCCGACCCCCCCGACTACTTGACCGAGGGAGACGAGCGCGATGTGGACCGCGGCTTCATGATGAGCAACACAGAGGGCGTCAAGGTGGAACGCTGGTTCCACGCCGGAGGTTGCCGCCGCTGGCAGACCATCACACGGGACACTACCATCGGCTAGGAGTGTGCCGGAGATGTCCCGCCGGCCATGACCAGGAGACAGAACCTCAGCCGAGACGTGGTGGGCAACCCCTCCCTCTCCTCAGCATGCTCCTAGCCGCGCGCCGGGCCCCTCCACTCCAGCCGACCGCTCAGGCGCCTGCGAACGGCGCATCGGGAACGCCTGTCACGCCGGCGTCGATGGCGAGCAGATCCCCGTCCCCGGGCTGGCCGGTGGGGGGATGGCTACCCCCTCCTCCGATGGAGGTTACGAACAAGGTCCCGAGATCGTTCCCGCCGAACGCGGTCATGGTTGGTTTCGTCACGGGTACGTCGATCCGGCGATCCAATGAACCGTCGGGAGTGAAGCGCAGGACCGCGCCGCCGTGTACGGCAGCGACCCAGAGGCAGCCCTCGGAATCCACGCACGCCCCGTCCGGCCGTCCCGGCAGGTCGGAGAATTCCGCGAACACGGTCTCGTTGCGGGGCGTCCCGGTACCGAGGTCGTAGTCGTAGGCCCAGATCGTCTCAAGGAGGGAGTCTGCGAAGTACATGCGCTCGTGTTCGGGGTCGAAAGCGAGGGCGTTCGGGACTCCCACCTCCCGCTTGATGACGTGGAAGGACCCGTCTCCCTCGATCCGGTACAACTGCCCGGTGGAGCGCCGTTCCACCGCCAACTGGTACATCGACCCGACCCAGTAGCGACCGGCCGGATCGGTGCGTCCGTCGTTCATCCGGTTCCCGGTGCCGGGGGGTTCCAGAGCCACCCATGGCGTGGCGACGCCGCTGTCCCAGTCGAACCAGACCAACTCGTTCTCGGCGGCCATCAGCAGCCGGCCGGGTTGCTCGGAGCGGACCAGCGACCCGGGCCTACCCGGAACGGATCGGGTCTCATCGAGACCGGCGGCGGGGTCGTATCGATGGACCAGCCGGCCATCGATGTCCACCCAGTAGAGCACCGATTCCTCCGGGCTCCACAATGGGCACTCGCCGAGCAGTGCGCCTGCCCGAACCGCTACGTCAACATCAACCAAGGGGGGTCTCCGTTCCTCGAGTCGGCGGCATCGTACCCGACCGGCCGCATCCTGCGTCTAAGGGCCGACCCGATCGGCGCCGGGGTTCGGAAGACTCAGATGCTGATGACCAGGCTCCCGATGTGGCGCTTGGCCAGGAACGCCTCCTGGGCGGCATGTATGTCCTCCAGCCGGTAAACCCCACCTACGACCGCACGGATCCTCCCGCTCTCGATGTGGCCGACCAGATCCGAGAAGACCTGCGGCTCGTAGACGGTTGCGCCGTGCAGGGTCAGGTCCTTGAGGTACAGGGTACGCAGGTCGAGTTCCACCATCGGCCCCGCAATCGCCCCGGAGGTCACGTAGCGGCCCCCTCTCCGCAATGCCTCCAGCCATCCGCCGAAGTCGTGACCGCCCACCACGTCGGCAACCGCATGGAAGGGGCCTCCGTTGGCCTCCGCGGCGCATTCAGGGACTCGGTTGGCCTGCCGGGTCACCACCCGGTCCGCGCCGAGGGCGGCCACCTCGTCGAGCTTGGCCGCGCTTGTTACGGCGACCACCCGTGCCCCGCGTAGCTTGGCCAGCTGGACCAGGGCGCTGCCCACCCCGCCGGAGGCGCCGGGCACGGCTATGGTCTCGCCACTCCTCAGGCCGAGCCTTGCCAGCATGTGCTCCGCCGTGGACCACGAGCATGCGAACGTGGCCAACTGCACGTCCGAAAGGTCACTGGATACCGGGTGGACGTTCTCGCTTGGCACCGAGCAGTACTCGGCGAACCCGCCGTCGCGCTCGCTTCCCAGATAACCGGCCCGTTGAGGGTCTCGAGGGTGGCGGCTGTCGCGCAGCCAGGGATCGACGAGGACCCGCCTTCCGATGAGATCGCCGGAGACGCCGGCGCCGACAGAGGTCACCTTTCCGGCGACATCGGCCCCCTGGATGCGCGGGTAGGTCAATCCTCCCCGGCTCCAACCCGCGTCGTGGGTGTCGGCCTCTCTGTACGCGGACTCGGTGGTTGCGGTGGTGACGGATCGGCTGTACCAACCCACCCGGGTGTTGATGTCGGTGTTGTTCACACCGCAGGCGGCCACGCGCACCAGCACCTCGCCGGGCGCAACCTCCGGTACCGGCACATCGTCCCGCACCTCGAGCATGTCCGGCCCGCCGACCCCCAGTAGCAGCGCCGCCCTCATGGTCCGCGGCCCGGAGGGATCCGTCGGGCCTCGTTCTTCGCCGCTCATGCGGCCACCCGTGCTTCAACGTGCAGCGGCATGGTTCACCACAGCTGGGCCGGCGTCGATTCCGTGTAGTAGAACGGGCCCTCCCGGAACTCGAACGGGGTCCCGTCGTAGCTGTCGAAACGGTGCGCTTCCTGGGCGTGGATGTCGTAGAACGGCTCCTGTTCGAGCATCAGCTGGGCAACCGCCTCCGCGGTCGCAAGTCGCTGAACCCCGCCGCCCCCCAACCCGGTCGCCACGAACAGGCCCTCGGGGCCGAAGCGCCCCACCAGCGGCCACGCGTCCGGGGTCGAGGCCAGCACGCCTGCCCAGCCGCCCGCCACCCTGGCTTCCCGGAGGGCGGGAACCCGCCTCTGGAGGCGCCCCAGCCACTCAGTGGCGGTCGCCGGGTCGGGGTGGCGGGAGAATCGATCCACGTCGACGCCCACGTCGGAGGGCGGAAGGCCCAGGAGAAGGGTCGCAGGGGAGCGAGGCATCACGTAGTGCCCGGCCTCGAACTCCGACATGAACCCGAGGCCGCCATGGTCGCCCACCACGATCAAAGCGGACAGGACGAAGCTCTTGGTGGGCAGGAAGATGCCGCTTCGAGCCAGCAACGGCGCCGACCAGGCCCCGGCAGCTACCAGAACCCTGGGCGCGTCGACATGGTGACCGGACGCCACCACGCCCGACACGTGGCCGCCGCCGACGGTTAGCCGGTCCACCGCGCAACCCTCCCAGATCTCCGCGCCGGCGTTCCGGGCCATGCTCGCCAGTACCACGCTCAGGGTCTGTGAGAACACGAACCCGTCGGTCCCGGTGTAATAGCCACCCGCCAGGTCATCTGTCCGAAGATTCGGCCAGCGCAAGGCGATCAGGTCAGGCTCGAGGTACTCGCCGGCTACCCCCAGCCGGGCTGCCAGTTCCACCCTGGCCCGTAAGGCCCTTGCCCCGGCCTCGCCGGTGGCCATCTGCAACCCGCCCACCACATGGAACCTGACCAACCCCCCGGTGACCCGGTCCAGTTCGTCGATAATGGCCCTCGTCCTGAGCAGAACGGCCAGGTTGGCGGGCGAAGTCGACTCCTGAGGGACATGGCCAGCCGCCAGGGCGCTGGACTCCGAAGCAATGGTTCCGCGCTCCAGTACCGCCACCCTGAACCCGCCGTCAGCCAGCTTCCATGCCGCTAGCAGGCCGGGTAGTCCGGCACCGATGACAAGCGCGTCGTATCGCATCGGCCTGGTCAGCGCAGGGCGCCGGCCCGGAAGGAGGCGGATTCGACTCTGGTCAAGAAGCCCCCACCGACTCCGGGTCACTCGCCAGACGCTCCAGCCAGGCGCGGTCCGGGCTCATTATCTCGTCTCCCGTTGTCAGGAGCTCGGTGGTTTCGGGCCACTTGGGTCCGGCGCCGGTGAATAGGCACATCACCGTCTCGCCTTCTCGGATGACCCCGTCCCTTGCCAATGCCCAGGCTCCGGCCAGCGATGCCGCCGAGGACGGTTCCGGGCTCAACCCGGCGGAAGCCGCATAGCGGGTGGCGGCCACTATCTCGGGATCGGATAGGTCGATGGCCTGACCGCCGGACTCCCTGATGGCGCGTAGCGTCATCGACCCGCCGGTCGGATCCCCTATCGACAGGGCGATCGTCTCGGGATGCCGGATGACGGGGACAGTGTCCGAACCATCCCGGAATGCTCGGACGATCGGGTTAGCCCCGGTCGGCTGGACGCCGTGAACCTTTGGGATCGAGTCGGTCCATCCCAGCCGGGCCATCTCCCCGAATGCCTTCCAGGGACCGTACAGGCCATCGCCTGCCGCGATGGGCACGATGTAATGATCCGGGACCCGCCCGAGTGCCAGCACCGCGTCGTATGCCATGGTCTTGTAACCCTCCATGCCGTAGGGCGTGGCCACCGGGGTGGGCGTCATGTAGGTGGAGGGATACCACCCGTGGTCACGCACGAAGCTCACGAGGGGCGGCCGGCGATCCATCTCCACGATCACGGTGGCCCCGAACAGCCTCATCCACCGACGCTGCACCTCTGGTGCCCTGGGATCGACCAGGATCACGCATCGAAGGCCGCCCCGGGCCGCGTAGGCGGCCGCACTCATGCCGTGGTTCCCCGTGGTGGAACACGCCACCCGGCGGTATCCGAGCTGGCGCGCCATCGACTGCGCCACCGAATGGAAGCGGTCCTTGAACGAGTAGGTGGGGTTCATCGTCTCGTTCTGGATCCATAGGTCGGCGATCGGGTTGGCTTGGGATGGGGGAAGGTGGACCAGAGGAGTGCGGCCCTCGCCCAGGGTTATCACCGCCGACTGGTCCCGTACCGGGAGCAACTCCCTGTATCGCCACAGCGACCGGTCGGCGCGGTCCTGCCAGTCTCCAAAGGAGACCGCTGCAGACACACGATCCTCGTCGTATACCGTCTCGAGGGCGCCGCCGCAGTCCCGGCATCCGAAGAAATGGCCACCCAGATCCGTCTCCAGGCGGCACCCGACGCATCGTAACCCCTCGGCGAACATGCCAACCTCCCGGGCCGTTCTCGGGGAGGATAACTGTCGGCGGGAGCCGCTCGCCGGCGATGAGATCGCGCCGCCCGGCGACTCTCCATATACTCGATGAGGAGATCGGAAGGAGGAACGGGTGGCGACGATTGGCGTCCGAGGACCGAACGAGAGCCTTATCGGGGTGCCCGGATCGCGCCACCGGTTGGGTACCCCTTCGCTGGTCGTGGACGTGGACATCATGGACGCCAACATCGCCGAGATGGCCCGCCACGCCGCAAGCCACGGCTACGAGGTGAGGCCGGTCGGCAAGATCCACAAGTCGATCGAGATCACCCGCCGCCAGGTGGAGGCGGGAGGACGCGGACCGTGCTGCGCCACCCTCGCGGAAGTTGAGGTGATGGTTGATGCCGGGTTCAGCGATGTGATGCTGTTCACCTCCGTGGTCACCGCTCCCAAGCTGGATAGGCTCGCCGAGGTCAACGCTCGTGCCGAAGGGTTGATCGTTTGTGCCGATCACGCCGCCAACGTCATCCAGCTGGGTGAGGCGGCTCGCCGCTCGGGTCGGCCCATCAAGGTCCTCGTGGACCTGGAGACCGGGAGTTACCGCACCGGGATCGCCGACGAGGACGAGGCGGTGGCGCTAGCCCGCCTCATCGTCGGCACCGAAGGCCTCGAATACGGCGGGGTGCAGGGCTACACCGGTCACCACATGAACACGGTCGACTTCGAGGCTCGCCGCACCCGGGGGCTGGAGGTCCTGGAACCGGTGGTCCGGGTGGTGGAGCGGCTCCGGGCCGAAGGCCTCGACCCCGAGATAGTGTCCGGCGGCGGTACGGGAACGCACGACATCGACCACGAGTTGGGGGTATTCACCGAGATACAGGTCGGCACCTACGTGCTCATGGACACCAACTACTACAACGTGGTCCAGCGGCGTGACGAGCCGAGCCCGTTCGGACCGGCCCTCTTCGTGCGGACCACCGTCATCAGCAACTGCCAGCCGGGCTTCGCCATCACCGACGCCGGTATCAAGGAGGTGGACGTGATCTTCGGTATCGATAACCCGGCCATCCTGCGCGGGGCACCTCCGGGCGCCGTCTACGAGGTGGTGGGCGACGACATGGGCAAGGTCACGTTCGCCGATCCCGGGGACCGCCTTGAGGTTGGCGACGTGGTGGAGATCCTCCCTCCCCACTGCTACCAGACGATCGTGCTCTACCGCTACCTCCACGCGGTCAGCGGCGACACGCTCGTGGACATCTGGCCGGTCGACGCCTACGACAACTGGTAGCCGGGAGGCTCGCGCCTCGTCGCCGGGATCAGGACCGGCGGACGCTTGGACCAATCGAAGTAGGCATCAGGATGGGAACCTGCCCAGCGTCATGTGGACGTCGAGGGTCTCCTCGCCTCTCTGCAGGGTCACCGTCACGGGGTCATCGGCGCGGTAGCTTCGCAGCCTGGCCACCAGTTGGGGCATGGACCTCACGGTGACACCGTCCAGCGCCACGATCACGTCGCCATCCACTGCGCCGGCATCTCCGATGGCGGATTCCTCCAGGAGGCTTATCTCAACTCCGAGCGGGGACTCGACTCCGTCGTCGAGCTCGCTGAACGCCGAACTGCCTCGTATCCCCAGAAAGGCGTGCCGGACCTCTCCGTCAGACACGAGGTCGTCGACAATTTGCTCGACCAGGCTGATGGGAACGGCGAATCCCAGACCCTCGGCGCCTACGTCGCTCAGGCCGATGGCGGTGGTGATGCCGAGCAGGAGACCATGAACATCCAGGAGCGCGCCGCCACTCGATCCGCGGGTTATGGGAGCGTCGGTCTGTAGCAGTCCGTACAGGCTGTCGCCGGTGAGGGGGTTGGTCACCAAGCTCCTGTCGAAGGCTGAGATAACCCCGGCCGTGACGGATGGGCCGCCATCGAGTCCCAGGGGATTGCCCACGGCTATGGCGGGTTCGCCCGTACGCAAGCCTTCCATCGAGCCGAATCGTATGTAGGGGAGATCGCCGGCCTCGACCTTCAGCACGGCGATGTCCATCAGGGGGTCGCTGCCGACCAGTTCAGCCGGGTAGGACAGGCCGTCCGACATGATCACCCTCAGGGTGTAAGCGCCTTCGATCACGTGGTGGTGGGTGATTATGAAGCCGTCGGAGCTGATCACCACGCCGCTTCCCGA
>VXRE01000152.1 GCA_009838635.1 Acidimicrobiia bacterium
TAACCCGGGCGGGCGCGGGGGCGGGGGGCGCTCCAGCCAGCGTCAGTTGCCTGGATCCGCCTAACACCGCTAAAAGCGCGGCGAGGGGGCGCCCCCCGCTGGGCCCTCCCCCACCGCCACCACCTTGGTCGAGACGTGTGCCGATATGCCCCGAGGGGCGGTCTCGAACGATATGATCCCTCAAGCGGCCCGGGTCGACGTCGGGACTGGACCACTGGTAATTACAGCTATCCAACAACCTATAGCGAGGGTGTGACAGGTTCAATCCTTTGCTGTGATGCAGCGCGCCGGACCGGACTTTCCCCGGTACCCTCCTAAGGCTTGGGTCGTAGCTCGAAGATCATCGATACCCGGGACGTGACCACCTCGGAGCCGCCGAACACAGGCGTGGGCGCGGATGCCGACTCCGCAGCCACCGCATCGTCCCCTTGCATCCTCTCTACGGCTGCGTAAGGATCGAATCCGGCCGGGGTGATCCTGACGATCCGCACGATCTCGTACCCCATGTGCCCTGCGATGGCCCGGGCGGTCGCCTGGGCGTCGTCGATGGCGTCTAGCAGGGCAAGGCGCTCGAACTCGGCACGGCGGGAGACGGTGAAGTCCAACCCGTCGAAGCGGACCTGGTCTCCCCCGCTGGTGATCACCATGTCGACCAGCCCGCCGGCGAACCCGGTGCCGCGGATGGCGATCGACAGCCGGTTCTCGTAGAGGAAACCGAGCGAGACCCGGCCCTGGTCGGTCCAGTCGAACTCCTCCCGGATGCGGATGCTCACCGTCTGCAGGCCGTTCGGGGAGATACAGGTTGGAGGCGCCGTGTGATCCGCCGTCTCGGGCTCGGCCTTCGTGCAGTTCTCGGCGACCGCGTCGGCGATGGCCTGGACCGACTTGTTCCCGTCCGACACCGCGGTGATGAGCGAGTCACGCAGCACGCTCACCGTGAACCGGCCGATGGCTCCGTCGTAGCTGACGCTACGGCTGCCGACGCCCTCCACCGCCAGCTCCGTCAGTTTCGGCTCCGCCATCTCGACCTCGCCGGGCATGGTCGATCCGTTCCCTTCCCCCTGTCCGGCTCGCGCCGACGGCAGGAGCACGGTGGCACCGACCACTGCCGCCACGATCAGCACCACCAGCATCGCCCTGACCACCCGGGGCAGGCCCGGAACCCGTATCGCTTCCCTCATGTCGATCCTCCAGATCGTTGCCGGCCGGCGTTCGACTGCGTCGATGCCCGATTCCCACGTCCTCCAAAGCTAGTGGTCGCGGCCGGGTAACCTGGACCGGCACTCAACCCCCAGGTACCCGGAGCGGACTTGCGGCTGATCCGTTCGGTAATAGCTATGGCACTACTGGCCGGCGCGGTCATGTCTTGCGGCGGAGACACCACCGGTCCTGCCACCACTCCGGCACCCGCGGATGCGGGCACGTCCGTCGACACCAGCCCGGCTCCGGACGAGCCGACCACCACCGTTGCGGATACGGCGGCGACCGTGGCGACTACGTCCGAGGCGCCCGCTACGACCACCGGAACGACCGAGCCGGAGCCGACAACGACTACAGCCGCGGCGACCACGTCCACCGCGGCCACCGAGGCCTCCGAAGAGACGGCTGCCACCACCGAGCCCTCCACCACCACGACCGCACCACCCGCGACCGCCACCACGACCGCCGCCACCACATCCACCACCACGGCCGTGGCAGCCGAGACCACCACGACCACCGAGGTGGCCGTCACGACTACGGCAATACCCGCGACGACCACCACCGCGCCACCCCCCACCACTGCTATCTCCGATGACGTGCCCGACATCGAGATGTTCGACGCCGCCACCGGAGAGCTGGTCAGCCTGCGATCGGTTGTCAAGGGTGAGAAGCCCCTGATGTTCTGGTTCTGGTCCCCCTTCTGAGAGACGTGCCGGGAGGAAGCCCCGGGCATCGAGCAGTTCGCTCGGCAGCACTCCAACCGACTCACCGTCATCGGGATCGGCGGTGTCGGCACCCTCGAGATCGCGCAGGAATTCGTGATCGAGAAGGGAGTCACGTTCACGGCGCTCTGGAGCGAGGCGCGCGACGCCTGGGAGTACTACGGGATGAACAGCACGTCCGACTTCATGCTCCTCGACAGGTTCGGCAACCGCCTGACCGAGCCCGAACCCTACGACGAGCAGCTCGTCATCCGGCTACTGGACGAACTCGCCTGAACCTGTCCGATCCCGACGGACCACTACCAACAATGACCTAGATCTGGTCCAGGCTTCTCTTCACGAAGGTCCGGTCGAGGGCGAAGGGTGAATCCTCCAGCCGGCCGGTGATCAGGTCGGCCAGGATGCGGCCTCCCGCCGGGGAGCACATGATGCCGTGGCCCGAGTATCCGGTGTTTACCCACAGCCCGTCGATGGGCGCCCGCCCGATCAGGGGACGGTGGTCCGGGCTCATCACGTACTGCCCGGAGTGGACCATCCAGGAGAGCTCCCCCCGCCTCCAGGCCTCACCCCAGAAGGGGCTGATCCGGGCGGCGGCATCCGGACTGGAGGGATCCAGGACCCGGAACGCCATGCCGGAACTGGGAGGGACGTCCTCCACGGGCTCCCTTCCCGGACCTCGGGGTGCGGCGTCCAAGATCGCGGCACCCGCCAGGGCGGGGCGCCAATGCGTGCCGGTGTCGTCATCGATGGTCATGGGGGCGTCAGGCGGGACCCGCTCCAGATCGGGCACCACCACCTTGTGGCGGGGCTTGACCTCCAGCGGCAGCTCCACCCCGAGGAGGGCGGCCAGCTGGGCGGTGAAGGGCCCGGCGGCTATCACCACCTGCTCGGCCCGTATGTGACCGCTCTCCGTACCCACATCGAAGCCTCCGGAGGGCAGTGCGCGTTTATATTCCACCCGTCATTATACGGTTTTTGGAGGGCCCTAGGCCTTCAACAGCCCGAGGGTGTGGGCGTTGGGGTGGTGTTACGCGTCGTCCGCCCGGTAGCGGGCGCTGACCACTTCAGGGCTCAGGTAGGGGAACCTGCGCCGGGCCTCGTCCCCGGCCAGCAACTCGATGTCGGTCTGCCCCCAGGAGTGCTGGCGAGCCACCAACCGGCGCTGCTTGGCAGCCTTTTCCTCTGACGTGGTCGCCCAGAGGTACCCCGGCTGCCTGACCGCCAGCCCCGCCCCGTCCTGGCCGGTGATCTCGGCGAAGTTCAGGATCAGGTCGACCGTCTCCCGCACCAACTCGGTCTCCTCCCGGTTGTCGAACTGCAGCCGGAAGGCACCGGTGGAAGCCGGGGTGGTGAGCGAGGCGGCGACAGGCCTGGCTTCCAGCACCACCGGCGACAGCCCGGCGCGGGCCGCCCAGAACGCCGTGGACGCGCCCACGATCCCTGCGCCGATGATCACCAACTCCGCGCCGGCCGGAAGGGGTCTCTCTACATTGGAAGCCATACCCCAAAGCTAGTTTGAAAGCAGCCCTAGCCACAACGGGGATAGTCGTGACCGCGCACGGGAAAGCCGTCTCCGGGCGGAACCAGAAGCGGCCTTACAGGATGCTGTGGTCCCCGCAGCGCTCCCACTTCACATGTCGCAGCCCGCTCACTCGCGGCGCCCCGAGGAAGAACGTCGCCCGGCCGTCAGGCGCCCACCTCATCTCGAAGAGTCCCGGCACCCCTTGTACACCCTTCACACGGAGTCCGGGGCGAAACCAGCGACGTTCGCCTGCCTCCATCGCCAGGAGGTCATCGATGAACCGTCCGAGAGCGGTGAGGAAGCGGTTCCGCTGCGCCGGCGTGAGGCGCCGAACGTCGCTGAGGAACGCCTCAGACTCTTCGTGGGTTGGCATCCGTGGGGTGGACTAACCGTCATTCCGCTCGTAAGGCTGCGATTTGATACATGCGAGAAACTCCTCGCTGCTCGCGTGGAAATGCGTTCGACCGGCCTCGAAGTCACCGGTCCTGTCGGGACTCGTTCCCACAGATGCATCCAAATCAGCCAGTGTCAATTCCTCGACTTCGACTTCGGTCGTTGGAATAGGAGTCACAGTATCTCTCCGCTCATGTGCCTCTTCAACCATCATTATACAACGTGTCATCAAGACGGAACACCCCTTCGACGCGGCGAGTGGTTACTACGTTCGCAATCCCAGCCATGAGCACCACTTCCCCGGTCGGACACCTCGATGGTAGCCCAACGGGGGTCTCCTCTAGGAGGGATCAGCCGGATACCGGGGTGGAACCTCGGTCAGTCGACCACGGGCTTGCGAGCGTGGACGAAGTACGCAGGGGTGAAGATGCCGAGCCGGCCCGCCTCGACCAGGGCTGCAGCGCAGAGGTTCAAGGTTGCCGAAACGCGAACCGATCCCCTCGGCGCGATGCGGAGGGCCTCCAGCAGCCTGAGCGAAGCCTGGGTGACCGAGCGTCCGATCCGCGAACTCCGGAAGGTGGCCAGGGAGAACCCCGAACCGGCCAGTGGCTGGTA
Organism: Acidimicrobiia bacterium; assembly: GCA_009838635.1. Taxonomy (GTDB): domain Bacteria; phylum Actinomycetota; class Acidimicrobiia; order Spongiisociales; family Spongiisociaceae; genus Spongiisocius. The sequence continues at coordinate 4,453 of VXRE01000152.1, forward strand.
CCAGGGAACCGACGGACCGGTCGGCACCATTACATCCCTGGTCTCCAGCACCTCGAACCCCACCGCCACTAGCGCTTCGTCCACGGTCTCGCGCTCGTCGAGCTCGAGTATGCCGCCGCCCAACTCGATATCGGCCTTGATCCTGCGGTGGAGGGGATCCTCGGGGTCGTAGCGGTCGGTCATGCACCACTCGTAGGCGGCGAAGCAGGCGCCCGGCTTCAGCAGGCGGTACGCCTCGCCGTAGATGCTGACCTTGTCCGTCGCGTGGCAGGTCGCCTCTATGGAGTAGACAGCGTCGAACGAGCCGTCGGGAGCGTCCACCTCGAGGAAGTCGCAGTGCATGAACTCGGCCAGATGGGTCAGATCCGCCTCCTCCGCGTACTTCCGGGCGTGCTCTAGCTGGTAGGCGTTGCTGTTCACGCCCACGATCCGGGCGCCGGAGAACCGGGCGATCTCCAACAGCGGCCCACCCACGCCGCAGCCGAGGTCGGCCACGACCATCCCGGGCGCTAGCTCGAGCTTGTGGGCCAGGTAATGCTGGTGGCGGGCCAGCGAGGCCTTGAAGCTCTCCCCCGGGACGCGAGGAGCGAAGTGGAACGACCTCCCCCACCCGAACTCGAAGAAGTCCGTGACCACGTTGTAGTAGAGATCGTTGATCTCCTTGTGGTCGAGCGGTGTTCTCTTCTGCTTGCCGCGCCCAGTGGTCCGGAAGCGCTTCTCGTACTCACCGATGGTCCGGGCGATCCCGGACGAGATGCCCTTCAGGGAGTGGGAGAGCTTGAACGCCACGGTTCCGTCCACCGTGCCTTGTGAAGGCCCATGAACGGCACCGTAACGAGGGGCCCGCGACGATGTCAACCATCGACGCGCTGCGAGGTCAATTGTATGTACCGGCTAAGCCCGGAGCTAGCCCATCCGGCGGGGCCGTGGGACCAGTTCACCCCCGCAGTTCGGGCAGATGTGGCTCATCCCGTCGGCACACGCTGGGCAGAAGGTGCACTCGTACGAGCAGATGAACGCCGCTCCCGATCCCGGGAGCGGGGCGTCGCAGCGCTCGCACCGGTTGCGCATCTCGAGCGCCATCCGCCGCGTGCCTCCTCGGTTCTCAACCTCCGCAGCCGCAGACGACTTCGCTCCCTGATCGGGCGTTGTCGCCCTCGGTGGGGTAGCCGTCTCGCTTCCACCAGTCGAGACCACCTATCAGTTCCTTGACCTCGAAGCCCAGCATGAGGAGCTTCAAGGCGGTCTTGGTGGATGCGTTACAGCCGATCCCGTCGCAGTAGCAGACGTAGGTCCGTGACCGGTCCAGCGAGGCCGTCGAGTCGGCGTCGATACCCCGGTGCGGCAAGCTCAATGCGCCCGGTATGCGCTCCAGGGCGTAGGCCTCGGCGGACCGGCCGTCGACCACGACCAACGGCTCGCCGTTGCCCAGCGCCTCGTGGACGTCCCACGAGTCCATCTCGAAGTCGAGCTTGCTCTTGTAATGGTTCAACTGGTCGGCGCTCATCGGTTCCTCGTGCTCATCGAACCAGGCACCTTAGACCCGGCCCGCACGATGCCCAACTCCATGGCCGGACGGCCGGGGCGGCGATCGGCACGGTTAGGGTTACCCGGTCCTTACGCCCTAGCCATCAACACTCGAGGAGTCCAGCAGTGACCGACGTACCC